>DATJAE010000284.1:0-11356 GCA_035516595.1 Kofleriaceae bacterium
GCTCGGGGTCGAGCACCTCGAGCAGCGCGCTCGCCGGGTCGCCCCGGAAGTCGTGGCCGAGCTTGTCGACCTCGTCGAGCACGAACACCGGGTTGTTGGTCCCGGCCTTCTTGATGCCCTGGATGATCCGGCCCGGCAGCGAGCCGACGTAGGTGCGGCGGTGGCCGCGGATCTCGGCCTCGTCGCGCACGCCGCCGAGGCTGATCCGGCCGAACTTGCGGCCGATCGCGCGCGCGATCGACCGGCCGAGCGAGGTCTTGCCGACGCCCGGGGGCCCGACCAGGCACAGGATCGGACCCTTCTTGTCGTTCTTGAGCTTGCGCACCGCCATGTACTCGACGATGCGCTTCTTCACCTTGTCGAGATCGTAGTGATCCTCGTCGAGGCAGCGCCGGACCTCGGCGAGCTCGATGTGATCCTCGGTCGAGATCGACCACGGCAGCTCGACCAGCCACTCGAGGTAGGTCCGGGTGACGGTGTACTCCGCCGACGACGGCTGCATGCCCTTGAGCCGATCGAGCTGCTTGCGCGCGACCTTCTCGGCCTCCTCGGGCATCTTCGCCTTGGTGATCTTCTCGCCGAACTCGTCGAGATCGCCGCCGCCGTCGTCGAGCTCGCCGAGCTCCTCCTTGATCGCCTTGAGCTGCTGGCGCAGCACGTACTCGCGCTGGTTGCGGCCCATCTCCTCCTGGACCTGGGTGTTGATCCGCTCGCGGACCTTCAGGACCTCGAGCTGGCGCGACAGGAACTGCAGCACCTTGCGCGTGCGGGTCTTGAGATCGAACGTCTCGAGCACGTCCTGCTTCTCGCCGACCTCGAGCTCGAGGTGCGAGGTGATGAGGTCCGCCAGGTGGCCGGCCTCGGTGACGCTGTCGACCAGCGCGCCGGCCTCCTTGGGCAGCTCGGGCATGAGCTTGACCACGCGCTTGGCGATGTCCTTGAGGTTCATGACCAGCGCGTCGAGCTCGACATCCGACGAGGTCGGATCCGGAACGCTGCGCACCCGGGCCGACAGGAACGGCTCGGCGCCGTCGAACGTCGACACCTCGAAGCGCGAGACGCCCTGCAGGATCACCGAGAAGTTGTCCTTCGCGAGCTTGATGACCTTCAGGATCCGCGCGGCGCAGCCGACCATGTAGAGGTCGCCCGCGCCGGGATCCTCGGTGCGCGCGTCCTTCTGGGTGAGAATTCCGATGACCGGGCGCTCCTTGGCGATCGCGTCCTCGACGAGCCGCACCGACTTGCGACGGCCGACGTCGATCGGGATGATCGCGCCGGGAAACAGCACCGAATTGCGGAGCGGGAGGATCGGAAGCGTGTCCGGGATCTCCACCGGCTGCTCTCCCCCTGCCTTGGCCTTGGTCATGATCGGAACCTAGCGACGCAACTCCGTGCACGTCAAGGCAACCTGCCCGTAATGGCGGGCGTTCATCGCCCCATCCTCGACGAGGAACGACGGCGGGCATGCCGTCCGGAGATCGTGCTTGACGGCCCTCCAAATTGGTCTTACCACTTTGGGCACCGCCATGGCCCTCCCCAAGCCCGACCCCGACACCACCACCGCGATCGACGCCGTGTTCGACAAGCTGCTGGCCGATATCGTCGGCGGCAAGCACGCCCCGGGCGCGCGGCTGCCGGCCGAGCGCGAGCTGTCGCGCCAGCTCGGCGCGTCGCGCCCGACCCTGCGCGAGGCGCTGCGCCGGCTCGGCGAGTGGAACCTGGTCGAGCCGCGGCGCGGCTCCGGGGTGGTCGTCCGGCCGTATCGCGACTGGGGGATCGAGGTGGTCGCGGGGTACCTGCGCTACGGCAAGCCGGCGGCCGGCCAGCCGCCGATCGGCAGGATCCTGCTCGACCTGCTCGCGATCCGCCGCGCGATGGTGCTCGAGGTGATCCGGCTGACCGCGCCGCGGATCGAGCCCGGCGGCACCGCGCCGGCGCGCGCGGCGATGGCGCGCGCGTGGTCGGTGCGCGACACCCCGCAGTACGCGCGCGAGGACTTCGAGATCATGCGGGCGGTCGCCGAGGCCGCGCGGTTCACGCCCGGGCTGTGGTTGCTCAACCGGATGTACAAGCTGTGGCTCGACGCGGCGAGCGAGCTCGCGTTCGCGGTGCGCCCGCCCGACGACTACGTCGCGGTGCACAGCAAGTTCTTCGACCTGCTCGAGGCGCGCGACGCCGACGGCGCGTGCGCGCTGATGGGCGAGTACCTCGATCGCCACGACCGGCTGCTGTCGGGTGCGCTAGAGGTGAAGGGATGACCGCGTATCGCCATTCCCCGACCACGCGCGCGGTGCTGCGCTCGCTCGTGCCGGTGATCTGCCCGCCCGAGGCCGCGCCGCTTCGCGACGCGATCGTCGATCACCTCGCGCTGACGATCGGCGTCCTGCCGTCCGGGCTGCAGCGCGGCTTCGCGGCCGGCCTGCGCACGTACGACCTCGGCGCGCTGCCGCGCTACCTCCGGCTCGCCCACGCGCTGCCGCCGGCCAGGGCCGAGGCATACTTCGCGTGGTGGGAGCGCGGCGCGGGGCTCCAGCGCCAGCTCGCGCGCGCGGTCAATCAGCTGATGTCGCTGGCATGCTACGAGCAGCCCGCGATCATGGAGGCGATCGGCTATCGCCCCGGCCCGTGGATCGAGGCGATGAGGCACAAGCGGCTCGCGGTGTACGGCGACGACGTCCGCGCGCAGGAGGCGCAGATCCTCGCGCCCGATCCGCTGCGGCCGCGCAGCAAGCGCCCCCGTGTCACAGAACCCTCGGGCGATGCGCGAAGCGCGTCGGACGGGGTGGCGTGATGGTGGCGGTCGCGCTCCACGAGGGCCAGCGCCCGCGCGGCGTCTACACCCGGCACGACATCCACGGCGACACCGTGCTCGATTGCGACGCCGTGATCGTCGGCTCGGGCGCCGGCGGCGCGCCGGTCGCGGCCGAGCTCGCCGAGGCCGGCTACGACGTGATCGTGCTCGAGGAGGGCAGCTACTACCAGACCCGCGACTTCACGGCCGACTCGTCGGCGATGGTGCGCCAGCTCTACCGCGACGGCGGCGCGACCGCCGCGCTCGGCCACCCGCCGATCATGTTCCAGGAGGGCCGCGCGGTCGGCGGCTCGACCGTGATCAACGGCGGGATGTCGTGGCGCACGCCCGACGACGTGCTCGCGCGCTGGCGGCGCGAGGCCGGGCTCGATCTCACCGCCGAGGCGCTCGAGCCGTACTTCGCGCGGGTCGAGAAGCGCATCCACGTCGCGCCGATGGACGAGGACGCGATCGGCAGCGACAACTGGCTGCTCAAGAAGGGCGCCGACGCGATGGGCTGGAAGATCGTCGGTAACCTGCGCAACCAGGCGCACTGCGTCGGCTCCAACCGGTGTCCGTTCGGCTGCCCGACCGGCGCCAAGCAGAGCGCGCTGGTCAGCTACATCCCGCGCGCGCTGCACTTCGGCGCGCGGGTCTACGCCGACGTGCGGGTCGAGCGGATCACGCTGTTCGGCAAGCGCGCGACCGGCGTCGCGGGCCGCAGCGCGAGCGGCCACGCGATCGTCGTGCGCGCCAAGCTGGTGGTCGCGGCGTGCGGCGCGATCCACACGCCGGCCCTGCTCGCGCGCTCGGGGATCCGCTCGCGCTCGGGCCAGATCGGCGGCAACCTGAGCCTGCACCCCAACGTCAAGGTCGTGGCGATCTTCGACGAGGACGTCACGAGCTGGAAGGGCGCGCACCAGGCGTTCCAGGTCCGCGAGTTCGTCGACCAGGGCCTGGGCTGCTTCGCCGCGGTCAACGTGCCGCCGAGCGTGCTCGCGATGTCGTTCCCGCACCGCGGCGCCGAGCTCGGCCGGGTGATGCAGCACTACAACCAGATGGTCGTCGCGGGCCTGCTGTGCGAGGACACCACGACCGGCCGGGTGCGCACGATCGCCGGCCGGCCGCAGGCGTTCTATCAGCTCGCCGAGCGCGACGCCGCGAACATCCAGCGCGGCCTGGTGCTGCTCGCCGAGATGCTGTTCGCCGCCGGCGCGCGGCGCATCCTCTTGCCGTTCCATCACGCCCGCGAGCTGGCCTCGCCCGACGACGCGCGAGCGCTGCTCGACGCGCAGATCAAGCCCAGCTCGTGGGAGGTCGTGACCGTGCACATGATGGGCACGGCGCGGATGGGCAGCGATCGCAGCCAGGCGGTGACCGATCCGTTCGGCTTCGTCCACGACGCCGACCGGCTGCTGGTCGCCGATGCCTCGCTGTTCCCGACGCCGACCCGCGTCAACCCGATGGAGACGATCATGGCGCTCGCGACCCGCGCGGCCGGCCACGTGATCGACCACCCCCGGAGGTACCTGTCATGACCGCCGCCGCCGTGCTCGTCGATCCCGCGCCGACCCGCGCGCTGCCGCCGCTGCCCAGCGCCGCGGCGCTCGCGCTCGAGCGCATGACCTGGCGCGAGCTCGACCGCGTGTTCCTGCGCGGCCGCGAGCTCGAGCTCGACCAGCTGGTCGGCTGGGAGTTCCGCGGCATCAACACCCGGCTGTTCCGCTCGCGCGGGCTGCCGCGCGTGTTCGGCATCAAGAAGTTCGTCAAGGGCTTCTATCGCGACGAGCACGGCCGCGCGCTCGGCTACAACCGCGCGGTGCGCAACAACGCGCTCGACGGCCGCTTCACGATCGGCGACCGCCGGTTCGGCTTCTTCACGGTCGATCCGGTCGATCCCACCGCGCGCGACAACGCCTACCTCCACGCGATCCTGCTCGACTACAGCAAGGGCGACAATCCGCGCCGCGATCCGTCGCGCGGCCTGCGCGACTACCTCGTCCAGGTCGAGCCCGGCAACCCGGACCTCCTGCTCGGCAAGGCGTACTTCGCCGTCGGCCCGCTGCGCGTGGCGAGCAACTTCTTCATCCTCGAGCGCCACCGCGTCGGGCTCACCGATTACGCCAGGCGCTGAGCGCGACGTCGATCACGTTCGCTGGCATTCACTGCGTCGCTGGCCGCGCACCGTGTGATAGTGCGCGCCATGCGTGCCGCCCTCCTCGCGATCGCCGCCGCGTGTACACCGACCGCGGCGACGCCGGTCGCGCCGACCCCGGATCCGCCGGCGCCGGTCGCCCGGCTGCAGGTGCCGATGTCGGCGCCCGCCGAGTACGACATCGATCGGATCACGCGCGAGGCCGGCAAGATCATCTTCTCGCGCACGGGGGTCGGCGATCCGTATCGCACCGGCGTGCCGTATCCGATCTTCCTGGCGCTGCAGCGCGCGTTCCCCAAGGTGTTCGGCGGCTCGACCGCCGAGCTCGCGCACAAGTTCGGGTTCGTGGCGCGCGCCGCCGATCCGTCGAGCCCCGACGTCGACGTGCGCGAGGGCCTGCCGATCGGCATGCACCTGACGACCGATCCGATCACCGGCGTGGCGTTCGTGGTCAACAACTGCGCGCTGTGCCACTCCGAGCGCGTGCGCTGGCCCGGCGGCGAGGCCACGGTGATCGGGCTGGGCAACAAGCACGTGCGGATCCACGCCTACGACGCGGCCTACGCCCAGATCACGCGCGAGCGCGGGTTCACGCTCGAGAAGCTCGGCCGGCTCGCCGCCGAGGCGGCGACCGAGCACAAGCTCGTGTGGCCGGACGCCTACCGCGACGCGTTTCTCGGCGCGGCGATGGCGACCTTGCGCCAGCGCGCCAAGGATCGCGCCGAGCTGCTCGAACGCACCGCCGACGGCCCGCCCGGCCGGGTCGCGACGATGGAGTCGTTCGCGCTCGTGCTCCAGCAGCTGACCGGCAAGTCGGTGAGCTACGCCCCGGTGGTCGGCTGGGCCAAGGTGCCCGACGTGATCGGCTTCGCGGTGCGCACGACGCTGTCGTGGGACGGCAGCGGCCAGGGCCCGATGGACCTGCTCGCGGTCGAGGCCGACGTCGCGGCCGGCGTGCGCGTCGAGTGGATGCTGAACCACCCGTTCCAGGGCGCGTGCCTCGGCGCGTATCTGCGCCAGCCGGAAGCGCGCCCGGCGTTCCCCGGCAAGATCGATCGCGCGCTCGCCGAGCGCGGCCGCGGGCTGTTCACCGAGCACTGCTCGCAGTGCCACGGTGACTACGGCCCGACCGGGCGCGCGATCGACTACGACGAGCAGGTGGTGGCGATCGAGGACGTCGGGACGGATCCGGCGCGCGCCCAGGCGGCGACCGAGAGCTTCGAGCGCGCCGCCAACGATCCGGCGCTGACCCACGGCTACACGCTGTTCAAGCGCTCCGACGGCTACGTGCCGCCGGTCTTGACCAACGTGTGGATGCGCGCGCCGTACGGCCACGCCGGGCAGTGGCCGTCGCTCGCGGTGGTCGCGACTCCGCCGCTCAAGCGGCCGAAGCAGGTCGTGGTCGAGCTCGACGCGCCGTACGACCTCGGCGCGGTCGGCGTCGCGACCCGGCCGCCCGACGCGCCGCCGGGCGACGGCGAGTACCTCTACGACGCGACCCGGCCGGGCTTGTCCAACGCCGGCCATCCGTTCCTCGCCGAGCTCGGCCCCGACGCGGCCGCGGTGATCGAGTACCTGAAGACGCTCTAGGCTCCGACCACGACCTTGGCGCCGGGCGGTGCGTCGACCGACAGCACCTGCTCGCGCGCCATCGGATCGGGCGGGCGTTCGTCCTCGGTCGCGCCCTTGAGCACGGTGATGCGATCGCCCTCGACCACCGCGTCGAGCTCGACGTGGGCGCACGCGATCCCGGTCACCGCCTTCTCGATCGGCGCCGGCGTGATCACGCGGCACACGCCGTCGAACGTGCCGAGCGGATAGCTGGTCTGCTTGCCGGTGTCGTCGGTGGTCTGCAGGAACACGTCCTCGCTGGCGGTGCCGTTGGCGTGGATCCCCCACGACACCGCGAGCTTCTTGGCGTAGATCGCGGCCGAGCCGGCGTTCGCCGGCTTCTTGCCGCCGCCGCCGCACGCGGCCAGCACGAGCGCGAGCATCAGGCGCCGCATGCGCCGCAATCTACACCAGCGCGCGACGGCGCTCTATGATGCCGGCATGTCGCTGGCGCGCCTGGTGGTCATCGACGGTCCGGATGCGGGCCGCGAGTTCGAGCTACCGCTGCGCGGCGGCGGGATCGGGCGCGGCGACGGCAACCTGATCCAGCTCACCGACCCCACCGTGTCACGCCAGCACGGCACGATCGAGCTGCGCGACGGCGCGATGTGCTTCGTCCCCGAGGCCGGCAAGCGCGCGCTGATCAACGGCGCCGAGGCCGCGGTGCACCGGCTCGAGGGCGGCGACGAGCTGCTGCTCGGCGCGACCAAGCTGGTGTTCCTGCCGGTCGACGGCGTCGCGGTCACCAAGGCGTCGAGCCACGTCACGATGGAGGTGTCGAGCGCGCAGCTGATGGCGCTCACCGGGCGCGACGATCGCGCGCGCCGCCACCTCGCCGCGCTCGCCCAGCTCGGCGATCGGCTGCGCGTCGAGACCGCCGCCGGGCGCGATGCGGTCGCGCGCGCCGCGTGCGATGCCGCGCGCACCGCGCTCGACGCCCACCGCGCGTTCGTGCTGTCGGCCGGGCGCCGTCCCGCGCCGGTCGCCGCCGCGATCGGCAGCGGCGAGTCGGCCCAGCTGCAGATGCCGCAGGAGCTGATCGACAAGGTGGTCGGCCAGCGCCAGGTCGTGACCGCCGAGACCGGCGGCCGCGCGCTGATCGCGGCGCCGATCCACGGAGGCGCGGACGAGGTCGTGGCGGTCCTGTGGATCGATCGCCGCGGCAACGCGTGGGACGACGTCGACGCGCTCGCCGCCGGCTGCCTGGCGCACCTGACCGGCGCGGCGTGGACCGGCGCCGACAGCCGCGACCAGCTGTCGCGCCGCGCCGACGCGCTCGAGGAGCGGCTCAGCGACGGCGACTTCATCGGCCGCTCGGCCGCCGCCGCCCGCGTGATCGAGTTCGTCGCGCGGGTCGGGCCGTCCGACGCGACGATCCTGCTCGGCGGCGAGTCCGGCTCGGGCAAGGAGATGGTCGCGCGCGCGATCCACCGCGCGAGCCGGCGCGCCAAGGCGCCGTGCGTCGCGGTCAACTGCGCCGCGCTCACCGAGTCGCTGATCGAGAGCGAGCTGTTCGGCCACGAGAAGGGCGCGTTCACCGGCGCGACCGAGAAGAAGGCCGGCCGGTTCGAGATGGCCGATCGCGGCACGCTGGTCCTCGACGAGGTCGGCGAGCTGCCGCTCGGCCTGCAGACCAAGTTCCTGCGCGTGCTCGAGGAGCGCCGGTTCGAGCGGGTCGGCGGCCAGAAGGCGATCGAGGTCGACGTCCGGGTGGTGGCCGCGACCAACCGCGACCTCGCCGAGATGGTCAAGCGCGGGCTGTTCCGCGAGGACCTGTATTACCGGCTCAGCGTCATCGCGATCGAGGTGCCGCCGCTGCGCGAGCGGCTCGACGACGTGCCGCTGCTCGCCGAGCACTTCCTCGCGCGCTTCCGCAACCAGGCGGCGCGCCGGATCACCGGCTTTTCGCCCGACGCGCTCGCGGCGCTCACCCGCTATCACTGGCCCGGCAACGTGCGCGAGCTGCGCAACGCGATCGAGCGCGCGATCGTGCTCGGCGATCGCGAGCAGATCGTCGCGGCCGATCTGCCGCCGCAGGTGCTGTCGCAGGCCACACCGCCGCGCACCCGCCCGGCGCACCCGACGCCGCCGCTCGGCAGCGCGATCTCGCAGGTCGGGCAAAGCCCGCCCCGCTCCACCTCGGGCTCGTCGGCGATGCCCGCGGTGACGATCGATCCGGCGCCGATCGCCCAGGCGCCGACCCCGCCGCCCGCGCCCGCCGTGAAACCGGCCGTCGCCAGGTCGCTGCGCGAGCTCGAGCGCGAGGGCATCCTCGCCGCGCTCGCCGCGACCGGCGGCAACAAGGCCCAGGCCGCCGCGATCCTCGAGATCGATCGCTCGACGCTCTACAAGAAGCTCAAGGACTACGACATCGAGAGCTAGCCGTTTTCTCGCCTCGCGTGGGAATTGTTCCGGGTGCGGCGCGGCGGACGACCCCGAACCGCCCGATCTCGCTGTGCGCGATCCCGGCATGGCACTTGCTGCGCCGTCGAACATGCGACGTTCGAGCTGGCTGGCGCTGGCGCTGGCCGCGGGCGGTTGCGCGGCCGAGCCTGGAGACGGCCGGGGATCGTGCGCACCGTTCGAGGGCACGCGCGCGACCGGCGCGGGGTCGCTGCTGGCGAGCTACTTCAACAACGTCGGGATCTCGGACGACTGCGACCCGGGCACCGCCGATTTCGATGGCGACGGCTTCAGCTACTCGCTGCAGGCGCTCGCCGAGGTCGGCGTCCCGCCGGGTGCGGCGCTCGACGTCGACGGACTCGAGCTCGCGTGGCCGGCGGCCGCACCCGGTCAGCCCGACAACGTGATCGCGGATGGACAAGCCATCGCGGTCGGAGCGAGCTCCGGCGCCACGACGCTCGCCGTCCTGGCCAGCGCCAGCAATGCCGGGGTCAACGGCGCATGGGGGCTGATGACGATCGACTACGCCGACGGCACGTCGCAATCGGTGCCGCTCGTGGTGAGCGACTGGACGCTCGATGGTGGGTCGGTGACGCCGGTGGTCGGCAACGTCCCGGTGGTGAGCACGCGATATCGCGATCCGGACGATCAGTCCCGGCCCGACGTCTTCCTGATCGCGATTCCGCTGTCATCGAGCCAGCCGGTCACCCGCATCGAGTTGCCGCGCGGCTCGCTCGGCGGGGAGCTCCACGTGTTCGATCTCACCCTCGCGGCCAGCTCGCCGTGACTCGGCAGCCGAGTCACGGCGCCAGGAGATCGACCTCGTCCGGGTCGATCCGGCTCAACTCCGGCGCCTCGACCGGGTAACCGATGTCGGTGACCCGATAGGTCGCGGCGTCCACCGTGACGATCATGACGTCGCTGTGCGCTGCGGGCGCGCCCGGCCGGCGGTGCGGCACCGTGAAGGGACCGCCCGTCATCTCGACGACGTAGACCGGCGCGTGATCGTCGATGGTCGAGCCGCTCACGATCGTCTCTGCAGCTTGATGGTCCGAGGCGGCGACCGCATGCATCGTCGCCGGTGACGCGACGCCTGCAGACGACGCGTGCGGCAGGACCGCAGCGCGCAGCCGGGCCTTCACCTGTGGATCCCGCAGCGTCGCGTTCGACGGGCCCGCTTGCGCGCTCGCCGGAGTGGACGAGGTCGGATCCGCGCTGTCCGTGCAGCCGCCGATCACGGCGAGGGCCGCGAACACGACGTTCACCGTCGATCTCCTAGAACGGGCCATGAAGCTTCTCCTCGGTCTCGGTATGGCTGCTGTCCGTGTACTCGATGTCCGCCGGGCACACGGCGGCCAGGACGCTCCCCGGCCAGCCCAGCGTCCAGCGACCGTTGTTCTCGAGCTCCCAGCCACTCAGATTGCCGCCGACGTGCGCGGTCGGAGTGTCGTCGCCATAGTCCTGGATGCCGGCCTGCAGCGAATGCGTGTACGGCCCGCAGTTCGAGGTCGACGTCCCCAGCTTCACGCCCGCGAAGTACGCGTTCCAGGCGCACGAGGTTCCACTGAACGCGACCTCGACCGGTTCCCAGGTGTCGAACGCAAACGTGACGCTCGGAAAGTGCTCGAAGTAGCCGCTGCCTTTTTGCTCGGACCAGAACACCGCGGCAGGGGTGGTGCCTCCGCCCGGCTTCGGGCCCGTGAACAGGCCTACCTCGACCGAATTGTCCTCGAAGGAGGGAGCCGCGTTGTCGTCCATTCCGAACCACAGCGCATGGGTCGCGCTCATCCCGTACGCGTAGCCCTGGGCGGAAAGCTCGAGCGTGCTCGTGTAGAGGTAGACCGCGGCGCCGCCGTTGGCGTGGACGCCCGCGGCCTGGAGCTGCGCGGAGAAACTCCCCTGATATTCGTTCAGGCAGGTGTCGCCCCACGAAGGACGGGCCGCGATCGCCACGGCTGCCGCTGCCAGGCAGGTGATTGGTTTCAGCTCGACCGTCATGTATCTCGTATACGAGAGATATATTCCGTATGCAAGATAAATCGGAGCCAGCCGCTACGTGGCGGTTCGCGCCGCGAGTGCCTCGTGGAACCACGCGATCGCGTGCTCGAGGCCCCCGAACAGCAGGTGGTCGGTCGTCCCGGCCTCGATCCCGCGGTGGATCTGTTCGCAGATCCACTGGTCCTCGGCCTGGAACACCTGGCCGTCGATCAGCTTCCAGTTGCGCGTCCAGTGCTCCGTGTCGCCGACTCGATCGGCCGGCACGAGCATCACGTGCTCGAACTCGGTCTCGTCGTGACCGCGCGGGTGCGCGACGAGGATCGAGACGAAGTCCGGGTGCTCGACGATCGTGGTCGACGGGAACACCAGGAGCGAGGGCGTCGCGACCAGGCGGGGAT
>DATJAE010000285.1:0-24730 GCA_035516595.1 Kofleriaceae bacterium
ACGTACAGGACAACCAGGATGCCGCCGATTCCCCAGCACGCGTACGAGACCGGCCCGTAAGGATCGTGCTCGGGGCCAGGCGTCGCCGGAGACAGCGTCGCCTGGAGCGACAGCGTTCCGGCCTTGAGCTCCTTCGAGGGCACGGCGATCGTGGCCGGCGTTCCGGGTTTCTCGGACTTGTCGAGCACGAGCGGCTGCGCGAGCCCGATCAGCTTCGCACCGCGAGCGTGGGTCGCCAGCGCGCGCCGCACCGCCGCGAGATCGACGCGATCGGCGATCGCCAGCACGCCGCCGACGCCGCCGTTCTGGTCGGTCACCGGCGCCGCGGCGACCGCGACCGCCCCCGCGTCGCCGGCGTCGAGCCGGACCGTGCCGGTGGCGGGCGGCACGAGCCCGCGTGCGCCGTCCGGAATGCGGACGAGCGACACCAGGTCCTTGCCGCGCAGCGCGAACACCTCGATCACCTCGCCCGGCTGCGCCGCGAACAGGTGCTCGGTGGCGGCCATGTCCTTGAGCGTCGCCGCGTCGGTCTCGATCCCCGCGCGCAGCATCGGCGTGCCGGCGATGGTCTGGGCGCGCAGCGCGGCGGCGCGCAGCCCGTCGTCGAGCATGGACGCGAGCTGGTCGGCGTCGCTCTGGAGCGCGGCGAGCTCGCCCGAGCCGGCCGCCGGCGCGGGCTTGGCGGCCTTGCCGCCGACCAGCGTCAACCCGCCGCCCGCGCCGAGCGCGAGGATCGCGAGCACGAGGAACACCAGGCCCGCGCGGCTCTTGCGCTTGCTCGCGACCGACACCGAGTGGCCGGTGGTCGTGGCGTCGCCGGTGAGGTGCCTGGTGTCCGGGACCGGGATCGACAGCGGCGTCATCGAGCCGCTCGGCCGCGACACGTCGAAGAACGCCTCGATCGCGGTCTGCAGCTCGCGCATCGACTGGTAGCGCTTGTCCGGATCCTTCGCGAGCAGCTTCTCGACGATCATCTCCGACAGCCCGGGCGGGCCGTCGGTGTGCGGAAGCTCGGGCGGCAGGTCGTGGACCACCGCGTGGAGCACGGCCTGGGCATCGCCGGTGTTCTGGAACGGCCGGCGCGCGGCGAGCATCTCGTAGAGGATCACGCCGAGCGCGTAGATGTCGGTCCGGCGATCGACCTTGTCCGGGCTGGTGATCTGCTCGGGGGCCATGAACTCCGGCGTGCCCATCGTCGTGTTGCGCCCGCCCGAGTCGGCCTCCGCCTCGAGGAAGCGCGAGATGCCGAAGTCGAGCACCTTGACGTGATCCGGGCGCTCGTCCTTGTCGGTCAGGAAGATGTTCTCGGACTTGAGGTCGCGGTGGACGATGCCCGCGGTGTGCGCGGCATGCAGCGCCGACGCGATCTGGTGGGCGATGCGGAACGCGCGGCGCGCCGGGATGCCCTTGAGCCGGTAGATCTCGTCGACCAGCAGCGTGCCCTCGAGGTACTCGAACACGATGTAGGGGATTCCCTCTCGGGTAAACCCCATGTCGGTCGACTCGACGATATTGGGGTGGCCCAGCGTGCCGGCCGCGCGCGCCTCGTTCATGAAGCGCTCGACCACGTCGGCATCGGCCGCGAGCTCCGGGCGCAGCACCTTCATCGCGACCCGCCGCTTGATCAGGACGTGCTCCGCGAGGAACACGGTCCCCATCCCGCCCGAGTCCAACGCCTTGATGATGCGGTACCGCCCCTCGACGGTATCGCCCGGCTTTACCACCGGCGCATCGGTTTCCGTCATCGATCCAGCCGAGGACCCATAGTACGCCAACCGCGGCGCCCGGGTAAAATAAGGGGGTACGCTTCGGCCGTGCAGCTGCGCGCCACGCTCCTGGTGAAACTGGTGGTCGCGCTGGTCGTGCCGGTGGTCGCGCTGTTCACGCTGTTCGCGTTCGTCGCGTACGAGGTGTCGCGGCGCGACCTCGACGCCGAGCTCGGCCGCCGGCTCGAGGCGATCGCGGCGAGCGCCGCGACCCAGGTGCGCGGCAAGTACCTGCGCGAGCTCGCGCCGGGCAGCGAGCACGATCGCGCCTACGAGTACGCGGTCGCGAAGCTGCGCGCGGTCGCGCAGGCCACCGGCGCGCACCTGTTCGTGTTCGATCCGAGCTTCGACGCGCGCGCCGACACCGCCGACGGCGTCGCGATCGGCACGCACTACCACCGCGCCGAGCTCGATCGCAGCGAGCTCTCGCGCGTGTTCGGCGGCGAGCTCGCGACCTCGGTGACGTTCGAGGGCAACGACGGCACGTGGTACAAGACCGGCTACGCGCCGGTCCACGCGTCGGAAGCCGAGCCCGAGATCGTGCTGGCGCTCGGCGCGCAGGCGCCGGCGTCCTACTTCGATCGGCTGAGCGACCTGCGCACGCGGCTGGTCGCGTGGGGCGCCGGGCTGGCCGTGGTCAGCGTGCTCGCCGCCGTGCTCGCGACCCTGCTGATCACGCGCAACGTGAGGCGCCTTGCCTCTGCGGCCGAGCGGATCGGCGCCGGCGACCTGCGCGCGCCGGTCGCGGTGACCAGCCACGACGAGCTGGGCGTGCTCGCCGAGACGATGGACCGGATGCGCCGCCAGCTCGCCGAACGCGACGCCAAGATGCAGCAGATGCTCGCCGGCATCGCGCACGAGGTGCGCAACCCGCTGGCCGGGATGACGCTGTTCGCCGGGATCCTGCGCGAGGAGCTGCCCGAGTCCGACGAGCGGCGCAGCCACGTCGAGCGCATCCAGCGCGAGCTCGGTTACCTCGAGCGCGTGGTCAACGACTTCCTCGAGTACGCGCGGCGGCCGCGCCCGGAGCTGGCCGACGTGCCGCTCGGCGAGCTCTACGCCGAGGTCGCGCAGCTGGCATCCACCGCCGACCTCGCGGTCGCCGCCGAGCCGGGCGAGATCGCGGTCGTCCGCGCCGATCGCGCCCAGCTGCGGCGTGCGCTGCTCAACCTCGCGCGCAACGCCGTCCAGGCGGCGTCCGCGGCGGGGCACGACGGCGCGGGCGCGGTCGGGCTGTCCGCGCGCCGGAGCGACGGCACGATCGAGCTCGCGGTGTGGAACAAGGGCGCCGAGATCCCGCCGGAGGCCAGCGCGAAGCTGTTCGAGCCGTTCTACACGACGCGCGAGAAGGGCACCGGGCTGGGCCTGGCGTTCGTGCGCGACATCGCGCTCGACCACGGCGGGCGGATCGCGGTCACGAGCGAGGACGGCGAGACCACGTTCACGATCGTGCTGCCCGGCGAGACGTGATACGACCAGCCTGCGTGGCGACGATCCTCATCATCGACGACAACGACACGGTCCGCGACGGGCTCGCGCTCGTCGTCAAGAAGCTCGGCCACACCGCGGTGATCGCGCCCAGCGGCAGCGCCGGGATCGAGGCGTTCAAGAAGGACCGCGCGGACTTCGTGATCACCGATCTCAAGATGGAGGGCCCGACCGGGGTCGACGTGCTCAAGGCGATCTCGGCGCTCGACCCCGACGTGCCGATCATGATCATCACGGGGTTCGGCACGGTCGAGACCGCGGTCGAGGCGATGAAGCTCGGCGCGTTCGACTTCATCACCAAGCCGATCCAGCCCGAGGTCGTGCGGCTCAAGGTCGAGCGCGCGCTCGAGCTGTGCGCGGTCAAGCGCGGCCGGCGCAAGGCCGACGCCCAGCTCGACTACCTGCGTGGCGAGGAGGGCGGCAAGTTCGCCGAGCTGATCGGCGAGGGCGACAAGCTCGCGGTGGTGCGCCGCACGATCGAGAAGGTCGCGGCGAGCGACACCACGGTGTTCATCGCGGGCGAGAGCGGCACCGGCAAGGAGCTGGTCGCGCGCGCGATCCACCGGCTCGGCAAGCGCAGCGCCGGGCCGTTCATCAAGGTCAACTGCGGCGCGCTCACCGAGACCCTGCTCGAGAGCGAGCTGTTCGGCCACGAGAAGGGCAGCTTCACCGGCGCGATCCGCCAGAAGCTCGGCCGGTTCGAGCTCGCCGACGGCGGCACGCTGTTCCTCGACGAGGTCGGCGACGTGCCGCCGGCGATGCAGGTCAAGCTGCTGCGCGCGCTGCAGGAGCAGGAGTTCGAGCGGGTCGGTGGCGAGGCGCCGATCAAGGTCGACGTCCGCGTGGTGTCGGCGACCAACAAGGACCTCGACGCCGAGGTCGCGGCCGGCCGGTTCCGCCAGGACCTGTTCTTCCGGCTGCACGTCCTGCCGATCAAGCTGCCGCCGCTGCGCGAGCGCCGCGAGGACATCCCGCTCCTGGTCGCGCACTTCATCCACAAGCTCGGGCCCAAGACCAACCCGCGGGTGCGCGCGGCGTCCGATGCCGCGCTCGGCCGGATCATGGCGTATCACTGGCCGGGCAACGTGCGCGAGCTCGAGAACGCGATCGAGCAGGCGCTCGTGTTCGCCGAGGGCGACGAGATCACGCCGGCGGCGCTGCCGCAGTTCCTGCAGGGCGGCGGCGAGGAGGATCGCCTCGACGTCCGCCACGAGATGTCGCTGCCCGAGATCCTCGACGACCTCGAGCGCCAGCTGATCCTCAAGGCCTACGCCAAGGCGCAGCGGGTCAAGACCGAGACGGCGCGGCTGCTCGGGATCAAGACCTCGGCGCTGTACTACAAGCTCGAGAAGTACGGCATCGAGTAGCCGAGGCCTCGCGCGCTGTCACGCGGTGTCAGCGCACGCGAATGCGACTCGCTCGGCAGCCGTCCTCATCGGCCAAACGAGAGGACCATGCCATGACCTATTTTCGGACCCGTCACGTGATCGGAATCGCGCTCGCGCTGGGCGCGTGCGGCGGCAACACCACCAACAAGAGCGCGCCCGATGCGCCGGCCGCGATGCCGGACGCATCCGGACCGCCGAACCTCACGCTGACCACGCAGGGCAGCCTCGGCGCGCGCCTGGTCGATAGCCAGGGCAAGACGCTCTACTTCTTCGCGAACGACATCGCCGGCAGCAACGCGAGCACCTACAGCGGCGCCGCGTGGCCCGTGTTCGACGTGCAGACGCCGATCGTGGGCGAGGGACTGAGCGCGAGCGACTTCGGACGCTTCGATCGCGGCGGGGGCGCGTTCCAGACCACGTGGAAGGGCCGGCCGCTCTATTACTACGCGAACGACACGTCGGCCGCGCCGACCGCCGGTGAGGGCATCGGCGGTCGCTGGTTCGTCGCGCGCGCCTACGATCTGTTCTTCGGGGCGAATTCGACGGTGACGCCGCAGGGCAGCACCGCGGCCGACGCGCCGTTTCTCACCGACGGCGCGGGCCGCACGCTGTACGTCTACGCGGCCGACACGCGCGGCGTCAGCGGCGGCGCGCCGACGAGCGCGTGCGGCACGGGATGCCTCGCGCACTGGCCGCTGTGGCCGGCGCCCGCCAGCTTGACCGGGCTCGCGCTGCCGAGCACGGTGCAGGCGGCGAACCTGACATCGTTCACGAACACGAACGCATCGCAGTCGCAGTTCGTCTACCTCGGCTGGCCGCTCTACTATTACGCAACGGACACGAGCGCCGGCGAGGTGGCGGGCGCGTCGATCCCGAGCTGGTACACCGCGAGCCCGGGCTGGAACGGCACGATGACGCAGTGATGGCCGGATAGGCGTGCTACCTAGTTGGGCATGTCGAAGTACACGCTCTACTACTCGCCCGGCGCCTGCTCGATCTCACCGCACATCGCGCTGCGCGAGGCCGAGCTGTCATTCGACCTCGTCCGCGTCGATCTGCGCGCGAAGAAGCTGGCCGACGGCGGCGACTTCCTCGCGGTCAACCCCAAGGGCTACGTGCCCGCGCTGCGCCTGCCCGACGGCAACGTGCTGACCGAGGGCGCGGTGATGGTGCAGTACATCGCCGACCAGAAGCCGAGCGCACACCTCGCGCCGCCGGCGGGCACGATGGAGCGCTATCGCCTGCAGGAATGGCTGAACTTCATCGCCACCGAGCTGCACAAGGGGACCAGCCCGCTCTACAACGCGCTCGCCAACGACGACTACAAGACGCAGCTCAAGCAGCGGCTCGCGCTGCGCTGGGCGATCCTCGCCGGCGGCGTGCACAAGACACCGTTCCTGATGGGCGACCGGTTCTCGGTCGCCGACGGCTACGCGTTCTACGTGCTGAAGTCGTGGGTCGGCGCGCACAAGCAGGAGCTGACTCCGTGGCCGGAGCTGGTCGACTACCACGCGCGACTCGCGGCGCGGCCGTCGGTCGTCGCAGCGCTGGCCGCCGAGGCCGGATGATGCAGCGCGAGGAGCTCGAGAACCTGACGTTCACGGCGCTTCGCATCCTCGCCGGGACGCTGATGTGCCTGCACGGCGTCAACCACCTGCTCGGGTGGTGGGCACCGGCTGCGACGTTTCCGTCGCAGCTGTTCTTCGGCGGCATCCTCGAGCTGACCGGCGGTGCGCTGATCGCGATGGGGCTCTACACGCGGCTGGCCGCGTTCATCCTGTCGGGTCAGATGGCCGTCGCCTACTTCCAGTTCCACTGGAAGCTGCACCTCGCGAATCTGCAGTGGTTGCCGATGGTGAACCAGGGCGAGGACACGGTGCTCTACTGCTTCAGCTTCCTGTTCTTCTGGGCGCGGGGCGCCGGGCCCCACTCGCTCGATCGCCTGCGCGGCCACGCCTAGAATCGCCGCCATGAAGTCCTCCTGCTCGCGCCGGACCGTGCTGCGCGGGATCGGCGTGGTTGCCGCGCTGCGCGTGCTGCCGAGCTGCACGTCGCCCGGCTCGGATCTGGCGCACGCGAAGTCGACGAGCTGCGGCGGCGATGGCTTCTGCATCGACACCACGGACCCCGCGAACAAGGTGCTCGCGTCGGCGGGCGGCGCGATGCTGGTCGGCATCCCCACGGGCGACACCGTGATGGTGATCCGATCGAGCGACACCGAGGTCGTCGCGCTGTCGGCGATCTGCACGCATCAACAGTGCTCGATGAACTTCGACGCGGACCAGCAGCTGATCGTCTGCCCGTGCCACGGCTCGCAGTTCGACGAGGAGGGCAACGTGGTGAACGGTCCGGCCGAGGAGCCGATCCGGGTCTACTCCGCGAGCCTCATGTCCGACACGATCCGCGTGATCACTTCGTGAACGGGGGCTTCTCGGTCGGCGCGGGCTGGCCGTAGCGCTCGCGCGCCCACGCGAGCAGCTCGTCGGCCGGGCGTTCGAGCGCGGCGCGGCAGATCTCGGCGACGTGCGGCGGGAAGTCGCGGCCGGGCGGGCGATCGAGCACCCAGCGCAGGAAGCCGCGATCGGGACCTGCTGCGAGCTCGTGGATCGCGACGCCGAGGTGCTTGCCGAAGCCGAGCACGATCACCTCGCCGTCCCAGCGCAGGTGCCGCGACGGACCGACCCAGCTCGATCGCCCGGGATCGCACACGCTGGCGATCTGGCTCCAGTCGCGGTCGTCGAGGTTGAACTGGCGCAGCATGCCGATCAGGACGCGGCCGGTCGCCGCGACATCGGCGCTCGCGCTGTGTGCGGCCGCGAACTCGTCGCCCACGAACCGGCGGTGCGCGTGCTGCAAGCTGCGCGGCTCGCACTGCTGCCACAGCCGGAACGCGTCCACGATCTGCTTGCCGCCGAGCGCGAGGGCCGGCCGGCCGATCCGCGCATACTCGGCCTGGAGCATCTCGATGTCGAACGACAGGTTGTAGCCGACGATCACGTCGGCCGCCGCGAACACCGCGGCGATCTCGTCGGCGAAGGCCTCGAATGCCGGGCACGCGGCCAGATCGTCCATCGTGATGCCGTGAACGGCCTGAGCGGCCGGCGCGATCGGCACCGACGGCTTCATCCGCCAGGTCTGGCTGGTGGCATCGGGCGCGAGGCCGTGCTGGACGCACAGCTCGATCACCTGGTCCCGAGCGAAGTCGATCCCCGTGGTTTCGCAGTCGAACACCACGATCCTCCGCTCCGGAGGGCGCGGCGCGGGCTCCGGCTCGGGCGCCGGGGGGCGCCAATCGAACAGCGAGAGCGTGCCTTCCACGCAACGAACGTAAGCCCACCCTCTGACACGCAGTTAGGGCTTGTCGTCGGCCCGGCCGGTCGGCTATGCCCCGCCGGCATGGCGTGTCTGGACGAAGCGGGCGCCCTGGCCTTCACCGCCGGCGAGGTCCCGTTCGAGCTGCGCCACACGATCGAGGAGCACGTCGATGACTGCGACTCGTGCCGCCAGCTGCTCGCCGCGCTGGTCCGGCGCGAGGCCGCGCCCACGTGGGCGCCAGGACACGCGATCGGCCGGTACGTCGTCCGCGGGCGGATCGGGCGCGGCGGGATGGGGACGGTGTACCGGGCGGACGACGTCGAGCTCGGACGTCCGGTCGCGCTCAAGCGGTTGCACGCCGGCGTGATCGACGAGCGCATCCTGATGCGCGAGGCGCGAGCGGCCGCCCAGCTCCAGCACCCGAACGTGGTCACGGTGCACGAGGTGGGTGACGACGCCGGAGCGCCGTTCATCGTGATGGAGCTGATCGAGGGCACGACGCTCACGTCGTGGTTACGCGACGGCCGGACCTGGCGCGAGGTCGTCGCGGTGCTCGCGCAGGCCGGGCGGGGCCTGGCCGCCGCGCACGCCCGCGGCCTGGTCCACCGCGACTTCAAGCCCGACAACGTGCTGGTCGATGCCGCGGGCCACGCCAAGGTCGCGGATTTCGGTCTCGCGCGGGTCGCGCCGGGGCCCACGCGCGCCCACGTGGGCGCTCTCACGCGCGCCCACGTGGGCGCGCTCGGGTCGACCCTCGGCCTGGCCGGCACTCCGGCCTACCTCGCGCCGGAGCTGGTCGACGGCGGCGCGCCGGACGCGCGCAGCGACCAGTTCGCGTTCGCGATCACGCTGTACGAGGCGCTGTACGGGCGTCACCCGTTCGTCGGCACGACCGCGGAGGCGATCTGGGCGGAGATGGCCGCCGGGCGGGTCCGTCCGGCGACCGGACGCGTCCCGGCCTGGCTCGACCGACACGTTCGCCGCGCCCTCGCGGCCGACCCGCGCGACCGCTGGCCGGACGTCGCGTCGCTCGTGCGCGCGATCGAACGCCCGCCCCGCCGCACCTGGCCGTACGTCGTGGGCGCGCCGGCGATCGCCGCGATCGCGGCGACCATCGCGTGGGTCGCGCTGCCGACGCGCGGTGATGACTGCGACCGCGGCGACGCGCTGGTCGACGGCGTGTGGTCCCCCGCGGTGCGCGACGCTCAGGCCCACCAGCTCGCCGCGGCCGCGCCGCATCGCGACGCCGCGATCGCGACCGCCGGGCAGCTGATCGACGGCTGGGCCGACGCGTGGCGGCTCGGTCACCGCGCCGCATGCCGCGCCGATCCGCCACAGCGCGCCGAGCGCCTCGGCTGTCTCGACCGCGATCTCGCGGCGCTGCGCGCGCAGATCGCGGCGTTTCGCGCGCCGGATCCAGCGCTGGTGGATCACGTGGTCGGCGCGGTCGCCGCCCTGCCCCGCCCCGACGACTGCGCGAGCCGTCCACCGCCCGCCGAGCGCGCGCCCCAGCCGCTGCTCGACCGGATCGCACGGCTCGACGCCGCGTCGCGCGCGGGCCGCGCCGCGTCGGCCGCGCCCGAGCTGGCCGGCACGCTTGCCGACGCGGAAGCGACGCACGATCCCGCGACGCTCGCCCACGTCCACGCGCTGGCGGGTTCGGTCGAGCGCGCGCTCGGCCACGGCGATGCCGCGCGCGCACACTTCGCCCGCGCCGCGCGCGAGGCCGGCCACGCCGGCGACGACGCCGCGACGCTCGAGGCGATCCTCCGCGAGGCCGAGGTCGCGATCGATCAGGGCCATCCGCGCGACGCGCTCGGCATGTGCGACGCGGCCGATGCGCTGGTCGCGCGCGCCGGGCTCGATCGCGGCTACCGGGTGGACACCGCGCGCGCCGACGCCTACGTCCAGCTCGGCCAGACGCCGGACGCGGTCGCCGCCTATCGCCGCGCGATCGCGGCGCTCGAGCCGCGCGCGGCGCGCGACCGGACGGCCAGGCTCGAGCTCGCCGCGCTGTACGGCGCGCTCGGGAGCGCGCTCGCCGGGCTCTACGAGATCGACGACGCGGTCGCGACGATGCGGCGCGGGCTGGCGATCGAGGAGGTCGAGCTCGGCAAGGACCACCCCGAGGTCGGCCGGTCGCTGCACGATCTGGCCGACGCGGAGCTGACCCAGGGCCACCTCGATCAGGCCGCGGCCGACCTCACGCGCGCGCGCCAGATCTTCGTCGACGCCGGCGGCGCCAACGGCGAGGTCACCGGCGGCTGCGACCTCGGGCTCGGCGAGGTCGAGCGCGCGCGCGGCCGCTGCGACCGCGCGCGGCCGTACTTCGATCGCGCCGCTGCCGAGTTCACCGCCGCGTTTTCGCCCAGCGACTCGCGGCTCGCTCACGTCGAGCAGGCGATCGCGCAGTGCGACCGCGAGACCGACCACGACGCCGACGCGATCGTGCACTACCGGCGCGCGATCGACATCCTCGAGCGCGGCGGCACGGCGGGCATGATCCTCGGCGATGCGCACGCCGAGCTCGCGATGGCGCTCTACGAGACCGACCAGTTTGCCGAGGCGCGCACCGCGGCCGAGCGCGCGCTCGATGACTACGAGCGCGCTGGCACCGCGCCCGAGGGCCGGGTCAACGCGTGGCTCGTGCTGTCCGAGCTCGAGGCCCGCGACGGCAAGCGCGGCCACGCGATCGCCCTGGTCCGCCAGCTGCTCGACGCGCTCGGCGACGACTCGCGCCCGGACATCGTCGAGCTGCGCCGCACCGAGCAGGCCCGGCTGGCCGAGTGGACGAAGTGACGGCCGCCGCATACCCTCCGCGCATGCGTACCCTCGTGCTCGTCGCGCTCGCCGCCTCCGCGTGCAAGGTCAAGGAGCTGCCTCCGATCACCGAGACCTGGACCGACGACTTCGCGCGCGACTCGGTCGGCAAGAACTACTACCCGACGGGGCCGGGCTACGGGGTATACGACGAGGCGCTGTCCGCGCGCGGCGCGCACAACCATCCGATGTGGCTGCGCCGCAAGCTGCCGCACGACGTGCGCATCGAGTTCGACTGCTGGTCGAACGAGCCGCGCGGCGACATCAAGGTCGAGGTGTTCGGCGACGGCAAGTCGTACGACCCGGACGGCGGGCGCTACACCGCGACCGGCTACGAGGTCATCTTCGGCGGCTGGTACAACTCGAAGTCGATCATCGCGCGGCTCGACGAGCACGGCACCGACATGGTCGAGCGCACGCAGCCCAAGGTCGTCGCCAAGCAGCACTACCACTGGAAGATCGAGCGCCAGGGCCGGACGATGCGCTGGTACATCGACGACATGACCCACCCGTTCCTCCAGTACGACGATCCGAAGCCGCTCGAGGGCCCCGGCCACGAGTACTTCGCGTTCAACAACTGGGAGACCGACACGTGGTTCGACAACCTGGTGGTATCGCCGCTGTAGTCGGCTCCGTCGCGGCTCGCGCCGCCGATCCGATCGCGATGAACGCCAGCGCCGCGAGCAGGCTCATCACATCGTGATGGCCGCGCTATTCGGCAAGGACTGACCGGATCGGTTTGGCGACCCTCCGCGATTCGCTACAATCGGTGAACCGCGGGGATGGAGCAGT
Organism: Kofleriaceae bacterium; assembly: GCA_035516595.1. Lineage (GTDB taxonomy): Bacteria > Myxococcota_A > Polyangia > Haliangiales > Haliangiaceae > JABFXX01. Next base: position 11,570 of record DATJAE010000285.1, read on the forward strand.
TCGGCAAATACACGCTCGTACGCAAGATCGGCACCGGCGGGATGGCCGAGGTGTTCCTCGCGCGCACCGTGGTCGCGCAGGGGTTGAACAAGACCCTCGTCATCAAGAAGATCCACAGCGCGTACGCGCGAAGCCGCCAGTTCGTCACGATGTTCGTCGACGAGGCCAAGATCGCGCTCGGCCTCAACCACCCCAACATCATCCAGGTGTTCGACTTCGGCGCGGTCGGCGACACCTACTTCCTCGCGATGGAGCACGTCGAGGGGCTCGACCTCCTGCGCATGCTGCAGGAGGCGGCCAAGGCGCGCGTCCGCCTGCCGTACGGCCTGTCGTCGTACATCGTCCAGCAGCTGGCCAAGGGGCTCGACTACGCGCACCGCAAGACCGACGAGTTCGGCCAGCCGCTCGGCATCGTGCATCGCGACATCTCGCCGCAGAACATCCTGCTGTCGTGGGACGGCGGCGTGAAGATCGTCGACTTCGGGATCGCGCGGGCGCGCGACGTCCACGAGGAGCAGGGCGTCATCAAGGGCAAGTTCGCGTACATGTCGCCCGAGCAGGCGCGCGGCGAGGCGGTCGACTGCCGCAGCGACGTGTTCGCCGCGGGCATCGTGCTGTTCGAGCTGGTGTGCGCGCGCCCGCTGTTCCACGGCAAGGGCAAGGAGGCGCTCGAGATGGTGAAGTCGGGCGCGATCCCGCGGCCGCGCGACTTCGCGCCCGAGCTGCCCGAGGCGCTCGAGCGCACGATCCTGAAGGCGCTCGCGTTCCACCGCGACGACCGGTTCCAGACCGCGCGCGACCTCCAGCACGAGCTCGGCCGGTTCCAGCTCGAGTGGAGTCAGCGCGCCGGCCAGCTGATCGATTCGGGCGCGCTCGCCGCGCAGCTCGCGTCGCTCGTGCCGGCGGAGCACCGCGTGGTCGCGCCTCGGCCGCCCGCCGAGGCCGACGCGGCGCGCGCGCGGCCGCCGTCGGCCGACGAAGGCTCGCAGCCCGAGCCGGTGCCGGTCGAGGTGAGCAGCGCGATGGACACGCCGGTCGGGCGGCGGACGACGCGCCAGACCGGTGCGACGCCATCGACCCCGCGCGACGCGCGCGAACGCAAGTACGTGTACGTGCTCGAGGGCGTGTTGCGCGGGATGGCGGCGCTCGAGCGCCGGCTGGGCCCTGCCGGCGCGGCGCGGCTGGTCAACGAGTTCTACAAGGTCGCGCGCGACGTGGCGTTCAAGCACGACGCGCTGCTCGACTTCCCGCGCGAGCCGGGCGACGTGGCCATCCCGCCCGGCGGCGAGGTCATGGTGCGCGTGGTGGTCGGGCTGCCGATCGCGGCCGAGGACGACGCCGGACGCGCGATCGAGCTCGCGCTCGCGCTGGTCGACACGCTCGACGGCATCGGCAGCGACGTCGAGCCCGAGCTGCGGCTGGCGCTGGCGGTCCAGCGCGGGGTCGCGCTGGTCCGGCGCGGCGACGGCAAGCAGCTCGTGTTCGACATCGAGGACGCGACCGCCGCGTTCGCGCACAAGCTGGCGCGCCAGGCGCGCGGCGCCGAGATCCTGGTCGGGGGGCGCGTGTTCCGCTCGGCGCGCGCCGAATGGACGTTCGAGGCGCTGCCCGCGATCGACCTGCCGGACGAGGGCGGGACGGCGCAGACCCGTCCGCCGAGCGACGACGACACCGACCCGGGCGTCAAGCGCGCACGGGTGTTCCGGCTGCGCGGACCCAAGGATCGCGAGAGCCGGCTGCGCGAGCGTCGGGTCGCCGAGCGGCTGCACGGCCGCGACCTCGAGCTCAAGGCGCTGCGCGACGCCTGGCGCGACGTGCTGATCGCGCGGCGCAAGCGCCAGATCCTGATCGTCGGCGATGCCGGCGTCGGCAAGCGGACGCTGGTCCGGACGTTCCTCGACGGCATCGCGCCGGGCGAGGCCGTCGTGATCCGCACGACCGGCCGGGTCGGCACCGCGATGACGCCGTACGGCGTGATCGCCGATCTCGCGCGCGACGTGCTCGGCCTCGCCGAGGACGCCGAGCCGCACGAGGTCGAGCGCCGCCTGCTGCGCGCGTTGCCGCTGATCTACGGCGATGCCACGTCGGACGAGGCGCGAGCCGCGCTCCAGATCTTCGGCATGTTGCTGGGCGCGCGCGGCGCGGCGCCGGCGGCTGCACTCGACGCCGAGACGCGCCGCCAGACCCTGCTGAAGATCCTCGCGCGCATCGAGCAGAAGCTCGAGGGCGACAAGCCCGTGATCCTGGTCGGCGAGGACGTCCACTGGACCGATCAGGACAGCCAGGAGCTGTTCGGCGCGCTGCTCAAGGTCGACACGCCGCGGCCGATCTTCGGCCTGATGACCTCGCGGCCCGAGCCCCGCATCCTGAAGCTTGCCAAGGAGCTCGGCACCGAGCTGGTCCAGCTCGACGAGCTGACCGAGGCCGCGAGGCGCGAGCTCCTGGTCGCGCGCTTCGTGCCCGGGCACGATATCGACGAGCTGGTCGCGCAGATCGCGGCGCGCGCGGGCGGCAACGCGTTCTTCATTCACGAGCTGCTCGACGCGCTGACCGAGCGCGGCATCCTGGTCGCCGACGGCGATCGCGACGAGCACCCGGGATTATTGCGGTGGATCAAACGCGAGGCACCGATCCACGTGCCGTCGACCGTGGAGGACGTGCTGCTCACGCGGATCGACGGGCTGCCCGCGGCGGAGCGCGAGGCCCTGATCCACGCGGCGGTGCTCGGCCGGCACGTCGCGTCGGCCCAGCTCGCGGGGCTGCTCGGACGTCCGGTCCGGCTCGAGCTCGACGAGCTGGTCCGGCGCGGGCTGCTCTCGCCGTCCGGCTCGGGCGGCGACTACCGGTTCAAGAACGACATGACGATGACCGTCGCGTACGGCCTGATCCCGCCCGAGGTGCGCGTGCAGATGCACCGCGCGGTGGCAGCGCGGATCGCCGGTGCGGCGGGCTATCGGGTCGGTCAGGACGATGCGCTCATCGCGCGCCACCTCGAGCTGGCCGGCGACGCCGCACCCGCGGCCGAGCGTTACCTGCGCGCCGCGAATCACGCCGTGGAGCTGGGCGGTAACGCCGATGCGTTCCGCCAGCTGACGCGCGCGCTCAAGCTGCTGCCGGACAGCGATCTCGAGCGGCGGTTCGGCGCGCACCGCCTTCGTGAGGAGATCCTGCGCCGGCTCGCCAAGCGGCCGGCCCAGCTGCGCGAGCTGCACGCGCTGCGCAAGGTCGCCGAGGCGATCGGTGAGCCCGGCAAGCTGGCGACCGCCAACTGCGCGCTCGCCCAGTTCTACATCGACGTCGGCAAGGCGCCGGCGGCGCTGCGTGCGGTCGCGCCCGCGCTGCAGTACGCGCGCGAGGCCAAGGACGTGCTGGCCGAGGCCGAGGCCCTGCGCCTGCGTGCCGCGATCGCGCGACTGGTCGGCAATGCCGAGGAGTCGTTGCGGGTGGTCGAGCAGGCGCTCGAGCTGGTCGACGCGGCCGGCAAGACGACCACCGCGCCCGGCAAGCTGCAGGCGCCCGTGCTGGTCGCACGCGCGACGATCCTGAACCAGCGCGGCACGACGCTATGGAGCATCGGCAAGCTCGAGCAATCGATCGAGAGCTACGCCGAAGCGCTCGTCATCTATCGCGCGCTCGGGATGACGCGCCAGGAGGCGCGCGCGCTCAACAACATGGGCATCATCTTCACCGCGCTGGGCGAGTACGAGGAGGCGCTCGCGCACTACAAGAGCGCGCTCAAGATCGACCAGCAGCTCGGCGAGCGGTCCGGCCTGGCGCTCAAGCTCGCCAACATCGGGCAGTGCTACTCGGATCTCGGGGACCTCGACCGGGCGGAGAGCTATCTGTCTCGCGCGCTCAAGCTAGCGGAGCAGACCGGCGACCTCTCCGCAGCGGCCGACGCGGCGGTGACGTGGGGCCAGGTCAAGATGCAGCGCAAGGATACTCGGTCCGCGCGCGAGCTGTTCGAGCGCGGCCTGGCGCTCGCGACCGAGAATCGCGAGCGATACCAGGAAGTGCGCGCGCTGCAGTACATCGCGCTGGCGCAGCTCGCCGCCGGTGACCCCGCGGAGGTCGCGCTCGAGATGGCGCGATCGTCGACCGAGTGGGCTCGCAAGATGCCGATGATGGTTGGCATCATCTACGGTCTGACGTTCCAGGCGCTCGCGCTGTCGCGACTCGGCCGCCACGCCGACGCGGTCGCGGCGAGCGACGAGGCATTGCGGCTACTCGATGCGACGCGCACCGACGGCGGCGAGTACGTCCTGCGCTGGAACGCCGACGTGCTGGCCGCGGCTGGCAAGCCCGACGCTGCAGCTGCGGCGCGCGCCAAGGCCACCGCCGAGGTCGAGACCAAGGCGGCCAAGCTGCGCGACGTGATGCTGCGCGCTCAGTTCCTCGCGTCACGCACGGGCTGACTCGCGCCCACGTGGGCGCACGTACCAGCGCAACCCGCCGTTCTCGCGAGCACCCGAGCGCGAGGCCGGCTCTCGTTCGTCGGGATCCTTCCCGAACGCGGCGACCGCATCGGCCACTGCGAGCTCGACGTTCTCGCCCGGCTGGTCCCCGGGCCGCTGGACCTCGATGCAGTCAGCCGTGCCGCTGATCCTCAGGCGACCATCGTGATGTGCCTGATGGCAGCTCGCGCATACGAGCGCCAGGTTGGCCGGATCATGACTGCCGCCATCGGCGCGCCGCACGAGGTGGTGGATCTCGAGCGCGCGACTCGAGCGACAGCCCGGTACGCGACAGCGCCCGCCATCGCGGCGCCACACCAAGCGCGCGACCGACGGTGGCACGTCGTGGTGTGCGCGCTCCGGTGCGTCGGCATCTATAGATCCGACGTGCTGCGCATCGCATTCGGCGCGCTCCACCGCCGCTGCGCCGACGGGAATCGCCGCACCCGCGCCGTACTGCCAGCCCTGGCGACACTGCTCGCACAGCGTTAGCGCGATCTGATGCCGCGCACGGCCGTGCGACGGGCCGTCGAGCACCGCGCTGCACATCGCCGCCACGAGCTCGTTATCGTCGAGGTAGCGGCCGTGCTCGGCCTCGAGCACCGAGCGCGCCTGGCGCAGCTTCGCGTACGTCTCCGGAGCCAGCTCGAAGCGCACGAGCCGCGGCCGCACTTCCGGCGACTTCGGATCATCGGGACGATCGCCCGGACGATGACCCGCGACGAGTTCCTCCACATCGCGCAGGTTCTTGCCGCGCGCGGCACCGATCCACGCGCGCTGCGTCGATGGTGTCGCGACGCGTGTCAGCTCGCGCACCGCCGAGAATGACAGCTCGCCACGCGAGAGCGCGTCGCCGACCTCGCCCAGATGCTCGAGAGCGCGCGCGACGCGCAAGCGCTCCTGCGCAGCACGGGGGGCATAGCCAAGCACACGCTCCATGTAGTCGAGCACCGAGACCATCCCGAGCTGTCGCCAGATCTCGATGCCATCGGCTTCGCGCAACCAGCGCGCCTCCTCCGCATCGAGCGCTGCTCGCCGCCGCGCGATGGTGCGCAGCGTGCGATCGATCTCGCGCCAGTCGTGATGCGCCCACGTGGGCGCAGGAGTGGTCTCGGTTCCGGTCGAGGTGTCGCCAAACATGGCGCGCTTCTACCAGCGAACTCTGACGTTACCAAGCGCTCGGCTCGTCGCGCGCGATGGGACGCATCGCAGGCAGCACGTGTCGATCGAGCCACGCGCGCGCCCGTCCGAGCGCCGGACGGAACTGTCCGGCGATCGCGCTCGCGTCGCGCGCGCGCTGCTCGGCTCCGTACGACACGTCGAGCGCTTTCGCGTTGCGCGTGATCGTGTCGGCGGCATGCCGGGCGAGCCCGTGGTGCGGGATCGCCAGCTCGAGCCAGTCCGCACACCGGACAACGCAGGCCGCGAAATCGCGCAGCATCGCGTGCATGTCCAGTACGCGGATCCGTGACGCGCCCACCGCGTCCACCACATCCGCCACCAGCTCGCGCTGCGCCGCCCACTGCAAGCCAGACGCGGCAATCAAGTCGGGCGGCTCGAGCGCGATCGCGGGTAGCCGCGCGCGAAACGTGGTCGCGCGCAGGGCGCGGTCGACCAGCGTCGGAATCTTGGCCTGTGACGCGGGTTCCTTCTTGATGTTGGACACCATGAAGTCATCGAGCGACGACGTCAGCACGATCGCCCGGCTGTGCGGCGTCGCCGCGAGCAGCGCCTGCGCGACGTTCAGCGCGACATGCGTCGGCTTGATCACGACCGCGCCACCCGGATGCCAAGGACGCCCCAGCAGCTTCACCGACGTGTCCACCAGTCCGTCCAGCGGCCAGCCTGACTTTCGGGCGTCGGCCAGTCGCCGCAGGACCAGCGGCTCCTTCAAGCACACGGTGTTCGGCGCAAGATGGAGCGCCCGGGCCAGCAGGGTCGATGCGCAGAACGAGGTGTGAAACAGCCAGGCGACGGGGGCTTGTGCGACCGAAGCTCGCGCCACATCGGCAACGGGCAGCGCGCTGGCCTGCGCGAGCGGCGCCTCCAGCCGGGTATCGAGAAACGAGGCCCGCTCGATCAGCGCCTCGTCGAGCGCGAGCATGCCAAATCTCCGGTCCGGCACGTGGAGGTCGACCGCGAACCAGCGTGCGTCGGCGATGGACACGCCGCGAGTAGACCACATGCTAGCATCGGACGCCTTGTCGTCGTACCGGCGCTCCCACCTTCGCACGCTCGAGGACGAAGCGGTGCACGTCCTGCGCGAGCTCGCCGCCGAGCGCGAGCGGCCCTGCCTGCTGTTCTCGGGCGGCAAGGACTCGATCGTCTTGCTCCGTCTGTCCGAGAAGGCATTCCGTCCGGCCCGGTTTCCCTATCCGTTGCTCCATGTCGACACCGGCCACAACTTCGCCGAGACGATCGAGTACCGCGACCGCCGGGTCGACGAGCTCGGCGAGCGCCTGCTCGTCGCCTCGGTCCAGGACTCGATCGATCGCGGTCGCGTGGTCGAGGAGACCGGCCCACGCGCGTCGCGCAACCGGCTGCAGACCACCACGCTGCTCGACGCGATCGCCGACCACCAGTTTGATGCGGCGATCGGCGGGGCGCGCCGCGACGAGGAGCGCGCCCGCGCCAAGGAGCGCATCTTCAGCCACCGCGACGAGTTCGGCCAGTGGGATCCGAAGAACCAGCGCCCCGAGCTGTGGTCGCTCTACAACGGGCGAGTCAAGCGCGGCGAGCACCTCCGCGTGTTCCCGCTGTCCAACTGGACCGAGCTCGACGTCTGGCAGTACATCGCGCTCGAGGAGATCCCGCTGCCGTCCTTGTACTTCGCGCACGAGCGCGACGTGTTCGAGCGCGACGGCATGCTCTACGCGGCCTCGCCGTTCATGAAGCTCTTGCCCGGCGAGAAGGTGCACAAGGAGACCGTCCGGTTCCGCACGATCGGCGACATCAGCTGCACCGGCGCGGTGAAGTCCGCCGCCCGGACACTCGACGAGGTGATCGCCGAGGTCGCGGCCGCGCGACTCACCGAGCGCGGCGCCACCCGCGCCGACGACCGGTTCACCGAGGCCGCGATGGAAGACCGCAAGCGCGAGGGCTATTTCTGATGGTGGGCATCGCCGAGACCGGCGACCTGCTGCGGTTCTCGACCGCGGGCTCGGTCGACGATGGCAAGTCGACACTGATCGGCCGGCTGCTCTACGACACCAAGACCGCGTTCGTCGATCAGCTCGAGCATGTCGAGGACGTGTCGCGGCGCCGCGGCGACGAGCGCGTCAACCTCGCCCTGCTCACCGATGGCCTGCGCGCCGAGCGCGAGCAAGGCATCACGATCGACGTCGCCTATCGGTACTTCGCGACGCGCCGCCGCAAGTTCATCATCGGCGACACGCCCGGTCACATCCAGTACACGCGCAACATGGTGACCGGCGCATCGACCGCGAGCCTGTCGATCATCCTGATCGACGCGCGCCACGGCATCGTCGAGCAGACGCGCCGGCACGCGCTGATCGCCTCGCTCCTGCGCATCCCGCATGTCGTGCTCGCGGTCAACAAGATGGATCTGGTCGGCTGGGACGAAGCGGTGTTCCGTCGGATCGAGGACGAGTTTCGCGACTTCGCGTCGCGGCTCGATGTCCAGGACATCACGTTCATTCCGATCAGCGCGTTGACCGGCGGCAACGTGGTCGAGCGCGCGGCCGACACGCCGTGGTTTCATGGCCCGACCCTGCTCTATCACCTCGAGACCGTGCACATCGCCGGCGATCGCAACCTGATCGACGTCCGGTTTCCGGTCCAGTGGGTGATCCGCCCGCAGTCGGATGCGCATCGCGACTATCGCGGATACGCCGGTCAGGTCGCCGGCGGCGTGCTGCGTCCGGGCGACGAGGTCGTCGTGCTGCCGAGCGGCCTGCCGAGCCGGATCACCAGGATCGAGCAGCACGGCACGCTGCTCGATGCGGCGTTCCCGCCGATGAGCGTGACGATCCATCTCGCCGACGACCTCGATGTCAGTCGCGGCGACATGATCTGCCGGCCGAAGAACCAGCCGGCCGTCGGCCAGGATCTCGACGCGATGGTGTGCTGGATGTCCGAACGGCCGATCGTTCCGCGCGGGCGCTACGCGCTCAAGCACACCACGCGCTGGACGCGCGCGGTGGTCAACGACGTCGTGTACCGGCTCGACGTCAATACCGGCCACCGCGACGAGGTCAACCGCGAGCTCAAGCTCAACGACCTCGGCCGTATCCAGCTGCGCACCACCTCGCCCGTGCTCTACGATCCCTACCGGCGCAACCGGACGACCGGCTCGTTCATCCTGGTCGACGAGGCGACCAACAACACGGTCGCGGCCGGGATGCTGCTCGCCGAGTGATATGGCCGGCGGCGTCGCGTGGTTCACGGGGCTTTCCGGCGCGGGCAAGACCACGCTCGCGACCGCGATCGCGCGAAGGCTCTCACCGCACCGTCGCGTCGAGCTGCTCGACGGCGACGAGCTCCGGCTGTACGTGTCGGCTGGCCTGGGGTTCTCGCGCGAAGATCGCGACACCAACGTCCGGCGGATCGCGTACGTCGCGCGCCTCTTGGCCAGGCACGACGTCCTCGTCCTCGTCGCGGCGATCTCGCCCTACGCCGAGGTCCGCGCCGAGGTCCGCGCCGCGAGCGAGGCCGCCGGACACGCGTTCGTCGAGATCTACGTCAACGCGCCGCTCGACACGGTCGCCGCGCGCGACGTGAAAGGGTTGTACCGGCGCGCGCTGGCCGGCGAGCTCGAGCGCTTCACCGGTGTGTCCGACCCGTACGAGCCGCCGCCGGCGCCCGCGGTCGAGGTCCGCACCGATCGCGACTCGCAAGCCGAATGCGAGGACCAGATCGTGGCGGCGCTGCGAGCGGCCGGGTTGGCCTGATCGATCAGATCGCCTCGGCGTCGTCGAGATCGGAGTCGAGCTCGCCCCTGGCCTCGGCGTCGCCGACCGACTCCGCCCAGCGGATCGAGTTGCGCAGCGCGGTCTCGTAGGCGTCCTGGGCGGCGCGCGCGAGCTGCTCGGCGCGCAGGATCGGTTCCGCGAGGTTGCCGCCGATCGACAGCAAGTACTTGACGAAGCCGTTGAGCGCCTGCATCTGGGCCAGCAGCGTCTTGAGCCGGTGAACGACGACCGGCGGCAGCTTGCCGGTCGTGCGGGCCTCGGCCATCGGCGCCTGTACCACCGGCGCGCGGCACACGTCGTTGTACTGGTGCCAGAGCTGGTCGAAGCGTTCCTGCTCGCGAACCTTCTTCGCCGCCGACGCGAACGACTCGCCACGGAGTGGATAGAACGGGTTGGTGAAGAGGTTGCCGGACAGGCTCTGGCCGATCGGCTTCGTGTGGCGGTTCGCGGTGTTGGTCGCGGTCGCGGCGTGGTTGTAGCTGTGGAGCGCGATGTACGCGAGCGAGTACGGTGGCCCGAGGGAGCTGTCGTGTGCCGTCGCCGCCGCGTCACGCGCGACGAGCGTCGACTTGCCAGGCGCGTGCTCCTCGTCCTGCGTCGTCGAGCCACCGACTTTCGGCGTGTGTGGATCGCGTAGGAATGCCATGTCATCACGGTAACAGCCGTCGTCGTCGACTCACGTCGAATCATCGTTCAGCTAGCGATGCCGGGAGGATTCGTCGTTCAGCAAGCGGTACCGACCGCGCCATTCCGCCGCACGCCGGGGGCGTGCAAATCCTGCAGAGATCTGCCAGGGTGCCCGCGTGCCCGAAGCGGCCGCACCCACCCCGATCCCTGGCAAGCGCATCCTGCTCGCGCTGCTCGGCGTCGTGATCGTCGCGGTCGCGATCGTCGCGATCACGATCCTGCGCCGGCCGCCCGACCCGAAGTTCGAGGACCTCGGCGTGGTGTCGCCGTTCACGCTCACCGACGAGCGCGGTCAGCCATTCACGGCCGAGGCACTGCGCGGCCACGTCACGATCGTGAGCTTCCTGTTCACCCGGTGCGACACGATCTGTCCGGTCACGACCATGAAGATGGCGAACCTGCAGGAGAAGACGTTCGACGTCGGAGATCGCGTCAAGCTCGTGTCGTTCTCGGTCGATCCGACATACGACACGCCGGCACGGCTCACGGTCTACGCCGAGCGCTTCCACGCCGATCCGGAGCGCTGGCGCTTCATCACGGGTCCCGAAGACAAGGTGCGGACGCTGATCGAGGGGCCGTTCATGACCTCGATGATGCGCGAAGGTACCCAGTCCAACGGCGCGCCGAACATCGCGCACGGCGGCTACTTCCTGCTGGTCGACCCCACGCTGCGCATCCGCGGCACCTACGACTCGAACGACATCCACCGGCTCGACGAGCTGGTCCGCGATGCGCGGTTCCTGGCACGCACCATGATCTGATGAGAACATCGGGGGGTTGCTCGCCCTCGACGTCGCCCAGGTCCTGCTCGGCATCGCGATCCTGTACTGGGGCGCGGAGTGGCTGATCCGGGGCTCGGCTTCGATCGCGCGCGTGTTCGGCGTCAAGCCGCTGGTCGTCGGCCTCACCGTGGTCGCATATGGCACGTCCGCGCCCGAGCTGACGGTCGCGACCAAGACCGCGCTCGCCCACAACCCACCGATCGCGCTGGGAACGGTGATCGGCTCGTGCGCCGCCAACATCTCGCTGATCCTCGGGCTGACCGCGCTGATCTCGCCGCCGACGATCGACGGCCGGATCATCCGCCGCGAGGTCCCCGTGCTGATCGGCTCGGTGATCGCGATCCCCATCCTGTTTCGCAACGGGGTTCTGTCGCGACTCGAGGGCATGCTTCTGGTCGCCTGCGCCGTGGTGTTCACGATCGCCACGCTCACCATCTCCGCTCGGCTCGACCCGGACGACGCGTCGGACGAGTCCGAGGCGGTCGCGCGTGCCGCCGAGAGCGGCGGCAGCCTCGGCGGCAAGGGCCGGCCTCGCGCGTCGCCCGGCGCAGCGTTCGCGATGTCGGCGCTCGGGCTCGGCCTGCTGGTCATCGGCTCGGACTTCTTCGTACGTGGCGGCCGTGGCATCGCGGCCCAGGTCGGCATGTCCGAACGGATGCTCGGGCTCACCGTGATCGCGCTCGGCTGCGCGCTGCCCGAGCTGATCGGCTCGCTGGTCGCGGCGAGCCGCGGCCACGCCGCGCTCGCGGTCGGCTCGGTGATCGGCTCCAACCTGTTGAACGTGTTCCTCGTGCTCGGCGTGACCGCCTGTCTTCGGCCGATCCGGCTCGGCGAACGCATGCACCTGGTGGATCTGATCGGGCTGGTGGCGATCACCCTGCTCGGCGTGTTCGTCATGCGCGGATCGCGGCGGATCACCCGGTTCGAAGGCGGCCTCTTGGTCGCGGCGTACGTCGCATTCATCGTTTGCGCCGCGCTGTTTTGACCCGGGTCACGCCCACGTGGGCGCGCCCACGTGGGCGCGTTTTCCTGTGGTCTGGGAGTGCAAGGTCGCGATATGACCAACAGATGAGTCGTTTGCCCGTGGTCGTGGTCGGGGTCTGCCTCGCGGGGGCGCCCACGTGGGCGGAGCCCATCCGCGGCTACCACCTGACCTCGGTGGACCCGGCCACGGTGCCCGCGGTGGTCGACAGCCACATCCTGTTCCTCAACCGCTGCACCGGCGGCTGCATCGTCACGGAGGGCACGACCGACTCGCGCACCGATACCTCGGACATCGGACACGGCGAGCTGTCCGCCTATCCGTACGGTGACTCGAGCTGGAGCCAGGTCCTGTCGTGTGTGAAGGCGATCATGGCGCCGTTCAACATCACGGTGACCGACCAGGATCCGGGCACGATGGATCACTTCGAGGTCATGGTCGCGGGCATGCCGCAGCAGATCGGCCTGTCCTCGAACTACGGTGGCATCGCCGACGTGCCGTGCAACGGCCCGGGCAGCTGCTCGCAGTACTTGCCGGACGCGCTCGTGTTCGACTTCACCCAGGTGTGGGGCGGAAGCGTCACCCAGGACTGCGCGACGATCGCCCAGGAGGCCGCTCACGCGTGGGCGCTCGATCACGTCACGCTCGACAATGACCCGATGACCTACAACCCGCTGCAGCCGCCGCTCAGCTATCACGACGGGGCGCCCTGCGGCAGCGACTGCTCCGGCGGCAAGTCGCCGTTCGGGCTGACGTGCAACGGCCAGACCCACGCCTGCCTGAGCAACAACCTGCCGACGCAGAACGAGGTCACGGTCATCACCGCGCTGTTCGGTCCGGCCGGCGCCGCGCCGCCGAGCCTGTCGATCACCTCGCCGGACGACGGCACGGCGCAGCAGGCCGGCTTCGCGGTGGACGTGACGTGCACGTCCAGCGACGGCGTCGCCGAGGTCGACCTCCAGGTCGACGACGCCGTGGTCGGCGGGCTGCAGACGCCGCCATTCAACTTCACGGCGCCGACGACACTCAAGGACGGCGCGCACACCGTGACCGCGATCTGTACGTCCAAGCTGATCGCGACCGCCACCAAGACGATCGACGTGATCATCGGGACCAAGTGCAGCAAGGACTCGGACTGCCCGACCAACGACATCTGTTACGAGCAGGCCTGCATCGCCGGCCCCCAGGCGCAGGGCGGGCTCGGCACGGCGTGCAAGGGCACCGGCGACTGCGCGTCGGGCGCGTGCGCCAGCGACGGCAGCGAGATGCTGTGCGTCGTGCCGTGCGATCCGAGCGACGACCGCTGCCCGAGCGGCTTTGGCTGC
>DATJAE010000286.1:0-6040 GCA_035516595.1 Kofleriaceae bacterium
ATGGGCATCCGGTTCGTCGCGCTCGACGACGAGCTGCGCGATCGCCTGCTCGAGCTGGTGCGCCGGTTCGCGTACCTGTCGTGACGATCGTCTGCGGCACCGACTTCTCACCGGCGAGCGCGGCCGCGCTCGAGGTCGCGCGCGCGCTCGGCGCCCGGCGCGGCGATCGCGAGGTCGTGCTGATCCACGTGGTCGACCAGGAAGCCGAGATCCCGCGCGCGCGCACGGCGATCGACGCGCTGCTCGAGAAGGGCCGCAGCGGCCCGCCGATCCGCGCCGAGGTCGTGATCGGCCGTGCGGCGAGCGCGCTGGCCAGCGTCGTCCGCGCCCAGCACGCCGATCTGGTCGTGATCGCGGCGTCGAGCCAGCCCAGCGGGCCGATCGGCTCGACCACCGACGCGGTGATCCGGACGTCGCGCGTGCCGGTGCTGGTCGTGCGCGACCCGGTGCCGTGGCTCAAGTTCGCGCGCGGCGAGCAGCCGCTGCGGCTGCTGCTCGGCGTCGACGACTCGGTGGCGTGCGAGCTCGGCATCCAGTGGACGCTCGCGCTGCGCGGGTTCGGCGAGGTCGAGGTCGTGCTCGGCGCGATCTACTACCCCGACGACGCCGCCGCGCAGTACGGCCTGCGCGCCGAATCGCTGGTCGACTCGGATCCCGAGATCGAGCGCCTGCTCGCGCGCGATCTGGTGCGGCACTTCGGCGGCCCGGCCGACGACGCGATCCCGCGGCCGCGGCGCGGCCTCGGCCGGATCGGCGATCACCTGGTCGAGCTCGCGCGCCAGGAAGCGGTCGACGCGATCGTGATCGGCACGACGCAGAACACCGGCTCGGGCCGGCTCGGCTCGGTGTCGTCGGTGATCGTCCACGACGCGGCGCAGTCGATCGTGTGCGTGCCGCCCGACGCCGCGATCCCGACGCTGCGCGTGCCGATCGTGACGCGCGCGCTGGTCGCGACCGATCTATCGCAGTTCGCCAACCGCGCCGTGCCGTTCGCGTTCGCGCTCACCCCCGATGGCGGCGAGGTCCACCTGCTGCATGTCGCCGACCCGGATGCCGAGTACGACGAGAGCGAGCTCGTGCGCGCGCTGTTCGCGCTCGCGCCGGCCGGGATGCGCCGCGAGGTCTCGGTCCACGTGCTGCGCGGCGAGGATGCCGCGATGGTGATCGCGCAGACCGCGGCCCGGCTGGGGGTCGACGTCATCTGCCTGGCGTCGCACGGCCGCTCGGGCATCAGCCGCGCGCTGGTCGGGTCGATCGCCGACAAGGTGCTGCGGGCGTCGCGCAAGCCCGTGCTCGTCCTGCGCCCGACGTAAGCCGTTCCGACAGCTGACGGAACGCCGTGCATCCGCGGGAAACGACGCGCGGTGTTGCGGCGGGCACGGCCGTTGCTTAGCGTCAGGGCGTGAAGCGCTTCCTGCCGCTGGTCGCCCTCGCCGTGATCGCCGTGACGTACTTCGTGTACACGCGCTACCTGCTGCACCGGCCGTTCGAATGGGCGGGCACGGTCGAGGCGCGCTCGGTCACGGTCGGCTCGCGCACCGGCGGCCGGATCGCCCAGATCCTCGTGCGCGAGGGCGACAAGGTGCAGCCCGGCCAGGTGCTGATCCAGCTCGAGCCCGGCGACCTGCCCGCGCAGCGCGCGATCGCCGCCGCCGAGCTCGACCAGGCGCAGGCCGCGCTCGACAAGCTCAAGACCGGCGCGCGGCCCGAGGAGATCGCCGAGGCCAACGCGCGCGCGGCCCAGGCGAGCGCCGCGCTGGCCGAGACCCGCCACGGCAACCGGGTCGAGGAGATCGCCGCGGCCGAGGCGCGGCTCGCCCAGGCCCAGGCGGTGGTCGACAAGGCCAAGCTCGACGCCGACCGCGCGCACCGCTTGCTCGCCAGCCAGGCGATCGCGCAGGCCGAGGCCGACGCCGCCGACACCGCGCTGCGCACCGCGATCGCCGAGCGCGACGCGCTACAGAAGGTGCGCGACGAGGTCCGCGCCGGCGCGCGCGCCGAGGACAAGGCGCAGGCCGCGGCGCGCGCCGACGAGGCGGTCGCGGCGGCCAAGCTGGTGCGCGAGGGCGCGCGGGTCGAGGATCTGCGCGCGGCCGCCGCGCAGGTCGCCGCCGCCAAGGCGCACGTCGACCAGCTCGACGTCCTGATCGGCGAGCTCGCGATCCGCGCGCCGAGCGCCGCGCGGGTCGAGTCGCTCGACCTGCGGCCGGGCGACATCCTCGCGCCGAACGCGCCGGCGGCGACGCTGCTCGAGGCCGGCCAGCTCTACGTGCGGATCTACGTGCCCGAGACCGAGATCGGTCACGTCAAGGTCGGCGACCTCGTGCCGATCACGGTCGACTCGTTCGGCGACCGCTCGTTCCAGGGCAAGGTCGAGCACATCGACGGGCGCGGCGAGTACTCGCCGCGCAACCTCCAGACCTCGGACGAGCGCGCCGACCAGGTGTTCGCGGTGCGGGTCGGGCTCACCGAGCAGGGCGAGGACGCGTTGCGCGCCGGGATGGCCGCGACCGCGCACGTGGCGAAATGACCGAGCCGGCGATCCTGGTCGATCACGTGACGCGCCGGTTCGGCGAGTTCACCGCGCTGTCGGACGTCGCGCTGTCGGTCGAGCGCGGCATGGTCTACGGCCTGCTCGGGCCGAACGGCTCGGGCAAGTCGACGCTGATCCGCATCCTGTGCGGCCTGCTCGCGCCCAACGAGGGCAAGGCCTCGGTGCTCGGGCTCGACGTGGTGACCAGCGGCGACGCGATCCGCCGCCAGATCGGCTACATGAGCCAGAAGTTCGCGCTCTACCCGGATCTGACGGTGCGCGAGAACCTCGAGTTCTACGCGCGGGTCTATGGCCTGGGCGGCGCGCGGCTCAAGGACGCGATCGCCGGCACGCTCGCGCTCACCCACATCGAGCCGTACGCGAGCCGGCGCGCCGGCCTGCTGTCGGGCGGCTGGAAGCAGCGGCTCGCGCTCGGCGCCGCGCTGATGCACGAGCCGCGCGTGGTGTTCCTCGACGAGCCGACCGCGGGGATCGATCCGGTGGCGCGCCGCGAGCTGTGGGACCTGCTGTTCGATCTCGCCGCGCGCGGGATCACGCTGCTGGTCACGACCCACTACATGGACGAGGCCGAGCGCTGCGGCGAGGTCGGCTACCTCTACCTGTCCAAGCTGCTGGTCACCGGCACGCCGGACGCGCTGCGCCAGAGCCCCGAGGTCAACCACCCCGGGTCGCGGCGGCTCGAGCTCGAGACCGCGAGCTCGACGCGCGCGCTCGGCTGGCTGCGCGCGCAGCCGTTCTGCCGCGGCGCGACCGTGTTCGGCGCGGCGGTGCACGCCGAGATCGACGCGGCGACCTCCGACGACGAGCTGCTCGCGCGCATGGCGGCGGCCGGCTTCCCGGCGACCGCGCGCGCGATCGTGGCGTCGCTCGAGGACGTGTTCGTCGCGCTCACCGAGCGCGCGGCCCGCGAGCGCGGCGCGCTGCAGGCGGTGCGCGCGTGAACGGCCACGTGTGGAGCTCGTTCGTCGCGGTGATGACGAAGGAGTTCAAGCACATCTTCCGCGACCGCGGCACGCTCGCGCTGTTCTTCACGCTGCCGGTGATGCAGCTCGCGCTGTTCGGCTTCCTCGACCAGAACGTGCGCGACCTGCCGACCGTCGTGGTCGATCAGGACCAGACCAGCTACAGCCGCGAGCTGATGGACCAGATGCGCGCGACCCGGACGTTCGAGATCACGCGGGTCACCGACAGCCCCGACGAGGCGCGCGCGCTGATCGCGCAGGGCCGGGTGCGGGTCGGCGTGATCGTGCCGCCCGATTTTCACGACCATCGCGCGCACGGCGACAACGCGCAGTTCCTGGTGCTGATCGACGGCTCGGACTCGACGGTCAGCGCGCAGGCGCTCGCCGCGATCAACGGGCTGGTCGCGCAGGACAACCTCGACGCCGCGGCCGCGCTCGGCGCGCACCCGGTGGTCTCGGCGCAGCCGATCATCCTGTTCAACCCGGAGGGCCGGACCGCGAACTACATCATCCCCGGGCTGATCGCGATCCTGCTCCAGCTCGCCGCGATGATCCTCGCGGCGATCTCGATCGTGCGCGAGCGCGAGCAAGGCACGATGGAGCAGCTGCTGGTCACGCCGATCCATCCGATCGGCCTGGTGCTCGGCAAGCTGATGCCGTACCTCGTGATCGGCATCGCCGAGATGGCGCTGATCCTCACGATCATGCGGTTCGGCTTCGCGGTCCCGATCGAGGGCAGCCTGATCTTCCTGTTCCTGACCGCGGTGGTCTACCTGTTCGCGCTGCTCGCGCTCGGCCTCACGATCTCGATGCGCGCGCAGACCCAGATCGCGGCGACCCAGATGGCGCAGATGCTGCTGCTGCCGTCGATCTTCCTGTCGGGCTACATCTTCCCGGTCGCCGGGCTGCCGCGCGTGCTGTACTGGATCGGCCGGCTGCTCCCCGCGACCCACATGATCGACATCATGCGCGGCGCGGTGCTGCGCTCGGCCGGGCCATTCGATCTGCTGCCGAGCATCCTCGCGCTGCTCGCGATCAGCGTCGTGCTCGTGACGATCTCGGTCCGGCGGGTGCGCAAGCTCACCATGTAGCGCGCGCGCGCAGCGCGAGCAGGCCGCGGACCTCGACCTGGCGGACGCGCTCGCGCGTCAGGTTCGTGATCGCGCCGATCTGCTCGAGCGTGAGCCCGCCGTCGTCGGCGATGTCGAGCGCGCAGGTGTGGGCGAGCTCCCACGGCTCGAGATCGGGGAAGTTGATCTTGATCGATCCGGTGCGCGGGTTGATGTCGAGGTAGAGGTGGTGCTTGCACGCCACCCACGGGCAGGGCCGCTCGCCGCCGCGGCACTCGGCGCGGGTGCGCGGCCGGTCGACGTCGGGCAGCGGCGGGTTCTCGGCGGCGCCGCGCTCGAGCTCGGCGCGGGTCAGCCGCTTGAGCGCGATCGTCTTGCTGCGCGGGCGGTCACGGCGCTGGTGCCGGCGCTTGTGGCTGGTCTCGGGTGGTTCCCCCTCCGCACCGGCCGCGTCATCCCCTTCGGCGTCCATGGACTCTCCTTCGTGACGGTCGTGTGAACTCACCGTAAAGCTCCCGTGATCGGCGTGACAAGTAGCGCGGTCCGAAACTTGATCCAGAGGAGATCTCGGCGTTTTCATCTTGTACGTGGAGATCGCACCTGATCCGACCTCACCGCGTAGCGCACGCGCTCGCTGGGGCGGCGCGCGGCCCGGCGCGGGCCGGCCGGCGAAGGGGCCGATCGCGAGCGAGCGCCACGGCGTGCGGCCGGCGCTGTCGCCGCGGCATCCGGTGCACGTGATCGCGCGCACCGTGCCGGCGGCCAGGCTCGACGGCCGCGCCGGCCATCGCGCGATCCGCCGCGCGCTCGCCCGCTCGCTCGCGCGCGACGACTTCCGCGTGATCGAGCTCGCGATCCGCGCCCGCCGCGTCGAGCTCGTGGTCGAGGCCGCCGACCGGCTCGCGCTCGCGCGCGGCATGCAGGGCTTCCAGGTCTCGGCGGCGCGCCTGGTCAACCGCGCGCTCGGCCGGCGCGGCGCGGTGTTCCCCGATCGCTATCGCGCGACCGCGCTGGTCACCCGCGCCGCGGTGCGCGCCGTGATCGCGCGATCCGGCGCTGCCGGACCGCGCAGCGGCGGCGCGTGGCGGCGCGCCGGCTGGCCGGAGACCTGGCTGCTCGCGATCGAGCTCGGCGAGCCGCGCGCGGTGGCGCGCCCGATATTACATCTCATTGCACACTAGGCCACATGATGTAATATCGAGGCATGCGCAGACCGACCGCCAGGCGGATCGTGCTCGAGCTGGTGTCGGCCAGCCCGGGGCGCGAGGCGACCGCGGCGGGGCTGGTGCGCGGCGCCGAGGTGCTCGGCGTCGACGGCAACGGCGTGCGGGTCGCGCTGACCCGGCTGGTCGCGGCGGGCACGCTCGAGCCGGCCGCGCGCGGCGTGTACCGGCTCGGCCGCGCCGCCGCCGCGCTCGATGCGCACGTCGCGAGCTGGCGCGAGCTCGAGCGCT
>DATJAE010000287.1:0-5476 GCA_035516595.1 Kofleriaceae bacterium
CCAGTAGGTGCGCCAGAACTTGCGCTGGTCGCTCGCGTCCTTCTGCGGCTCGACCTCCTCGAAGCCGAGCTCGTGGTCGTCCGGGATCTTGAACTCGGGGTCGCGGTCCACCAGGCCGACCACGCCCAGGTCCTTGTCGCCGAACATGTAGCGCTCGATGATCTCGCGGCCGGTGGTGTCGAGCCACACCTTGTTTCCCTCGATCTTGTCCTGATCGATCGCCTTCTGGTGCTTCTTCGCCCAGGTGAGCGGTACCAGCTCCTTGGTGTTGTAGGCGAACAGGTACGGGTCCTTGTGCTTCTCGCCGCCCTCGTCGGAGCCGAAGATGTCGATGTCGCCCTTGATGCCGAGGTTGACCGCCTCGGGATCCGGCGCGACCGGCGGGTTCGCGCGGTCGTTGCCGACCGCCTTGATGAACAGCTTGTTCATGTACGGCGAGCCGTCGTGCGCCGAGCTCGACGCCGTGCAGCCGCGCGGGTTCGGCACGCTGCAGTCGTCGACCACCTTCATCTCGAGCTTCGCGGTGCGCGCGATCAGCTCCTCGGTGTCCTTGATCGCGTCGGAGTTCGGGTCGCCGGGCAGCTCGACGATGATGTCCTGGCCCTTCTCCACCACGCTCGGCTCCGCCACGCCCTTCTGGTTGATGCGCTCGCGGATCGTCGACACCGCGCTGGTCAGCGCGTCCTTCTCGAGGCTGTCGGCGTAGTTCTCGGTGACCGCGAAGCACACCACGCTCTTGCCGAGCTTGAGGTCCGATTCGTTGCACGTGCGGTCGCCGACGTCGCCGTGGTAGTCGCTGTTGACCTTGTCGATCACCGTCTGCTTCTTCGACGGATCGGACAGGATCACGGTGAGCGCGCCGCGCGGCTGCGACGGCGTCTTGACGGTCAGCCCGAGCTCGGTGTCCGACTCGAGCTCGCGCTTGATGTCGGACGCCTTGTCGTCGATCGCCTTGTCGAGCGCGATGTTGTAGACGATGTGCTTGCCGCCCTGCAGGTCGAGGCCGAGGCTGATCTGCTTGGAGAACACCGCGCGGAACCACGACGGCAGCGAGCTCTTGTCGGTGAAGCTGGGCAGCAGGATCGACACGCACAGGATGGTGATGATGACCAGTGCGAGCTCGCGCAACCGTAGATTGCGGTCCATGTTCGACCTCGGAAGCTAATCACTCAGGCAGCGTTGCGGGAGGCCGACTCGGGGACTTTCCCTTCCCACTTGCTCTCGATGTACGCGCGCGGGACGCGGATCCGGACCTTCTCCTGGATCTCGAGCACCAGCACGCCGTCGTCGGTGACGCCGGTGATCTTGCCGATCACGCCACCCTTGGTGATGACCTCGTCGCCCTTGCCGAGCTTCTGGAGCATCGCCTGATGCTCCTTCTGCTTCCGAACCTGCGGCCGGATCAAGATGAAGTAGAAGATCGCGAACATCACCAGCATCATCAGGATCGGCTGTGCGGCTTGCATGGAAGACCTCGGAAATTCGGGGGGTTGGTACCATCCGCGGGGGGCCGGGTCAAGCTGCCTTCCCGCGCGCCAGGATGTCATCGCGGATCGCGCGCACGTGCCTCGCGTAGAACGTGAGGTTGTGCAGAGTTGCGAGCCGCGAGTACAGGATCTCCTTCGCGAGATAGAGATGTCGCAGGTAGGCGCGGGAGTGCTCGCGGCAGGTCGCGCACGGACAGTCGGCCTCGACCGGCCCGAGATCGAGGCGATGCGCGGCATTGGGGATGTTGATCCGGCCGTCGCGCGTGAACAGGTACCCGTTGCGCGCGTTGCGGGTGGGCATCACGCAGTCGAACATGTCGAGGCCCGCGGCGATCGCATGGCCGAGATCCTGCGGCGTGCCGACGCCCATCAGGTAGCGCGGCCGCTCGGCCGGCAGCGCGGGCGCGACCTCGTCGAGGATGCGGTAGGTGTCGGCCAGGCCCTCGCCGACCGCGAGCCCGCCGAGCGCGTGGCCGTCGAAGTCGAGCGCGGCGATCTCGGCGAGGTGGCGCATCCGGCGCGGTGTGTCGATGCCGCCCTGCACGATGCCGAACAGCGCCTGGCCGGCCGCGCGCGGCGCGGCGCGGCACCGCCTCGCCCACGCCGTGGTGCGCGCGAGCGCGAGCTCGTGGACCCGTGCGTCGGCGTCGCCCGGCGGGCACTGATCGAAGCACATCGCGATGTCCGAGCCGAGCACGCGCTGGATCGTCATCGACACCTCGGGCGTCAGCCGGTGCTTCGAGCCATCGATGTGCGAGCGAAACGTCACGCCGTCGTCGTCTACCTCGGCGGCCGGAGTGAATCCGGCCGCGTTCTTCCTGGGCTCGTCGATCGCGGCGAGCGAGAACACCTGGAAGCCACCCGAGTCGGTCAGGATCGCGCGGTCCCACGCGGCAAAGCGGTGCAGCCCGCCGGCCGCCTCGATCACCTCGAGCCCGGGTCGCAGGTAGAGGTGATAGGTGTTGCCGAGGATGATCCGCGCGTCGAGCGGCGGCGCGCGCAATTCGCCCGCGGTCATCGCCTTCACGGTGCCGGCGGTGCCGACCGGCATGAACACCGGGGTCTCGATGTCGCCGTGCGGCGTGTGGAGGATGCCGGCGCGCGCGTGGCCGAGCGTGGCCAGCAGCTCGAACGAGAACCCGGGCGTCGGCAGCGCGTGGACGGTCATGCGCGGTGGACCAGCATCGCGTCACCGTAGCTGAAGAAGCGATAGCGCGCGGCGACCGCGTGGCGGTACGCGGCGAGCACGCGCTCGGTGCCGGCGAACGCGCACACCAGCATGAGCAGCGTCGACTCGGGCAGGTGGAAGTTGGTGATCAGGTGATGGACCGCGCGGAACACGTGCCCGGATCCCGGATAGATGAACAGCTCGGTCGTGCCGGTCTGCGCGCCGGTCAGCGCCGCGCTCTCGAGCGCGCGCAGCGCGGTGGTGCCGAGCGCGACCACCGGCCGGCCCGACGCGACCAGCCCGGCGGTCGCCGCCGGGATCGCGTAGCGCTCGCGGTGCATGTGGTGGTCGCGGACGTCGGCCGCGCGGATCGGCTCGAACGTGCCGTAGCCGACGTGCAGGGTGAGCGGCGCGATCGTCACGCCGCGCGCGGCGAGCCGCTCGGCGATCGCCGGCGTCATGTGGAAGCCGGCGGTCGGCGCCGCGACCGCGCCCGGCACGCGCGCGAACATCGTCTGGTAGCGCTCGCGATCGTCGGCGCGATCCGGGCGGTGCAGGTAGCGCGGGAGCGGGACGTGGCCGATCCGCTCGAGCAGCGCGAGCGGGTCGCCGGGCACGGCGACCGCGATCGTGCCGGCGTCGCCGCGCTCGGTCAGGATCTCGAGCTCGGGTGCGCCGGGCAGCTCGACCTTCTGGCCCGGGCGCAGCGGCCGGCGCGCCCGCGCCAGGCAGCGCCACGCCTGCGTGCCCGGCGGCGCGGCCACGTCGGGATCCGGCTCGAGGAACAGCAGCTCGACCCGTCCGCCGCTCGCCTTGCTGCCGAGCACGCGCGCCGGGAGCACGCGCGTGTCGTTGACCACGAGCACCGCGCGCTCGGGCAGCAGCTCGGGCAGATCGCGAAACGTGCGGTCGTCGGTGCGATCGCCCGCGACGTGGAGCAGGCGCGACGCGTCGCGCTCGGCGGCCGGCTCCTGCGCGATCAGCTCGTCGGGCAGCTCGAACGTGTAGTCGGACGGCGCGAACACCCGGCGGCACGCTACCACGCGGTGAAGATCTGACACCCGCGGCGCGGGACTTCGCGCGGTTGTCGCGCGGCACGCCGGTCGCACGACCTCGCCGGCATGCGCATGCTGGCCCTGGTCGCCCTCGCGGGTTGCACGCACACCGCGGTGTCGGCGCAGCCGACCGCGCTCGCCGCCCACGCCGCCGAGCTCGAGGCGCTCGATCGCGCGCGGGTCGAGGTCGTCCAGGGCGGGCAGTTCGACGTCGACGGCGAGCGCGTGGTCTCGGTGACGTTCCCCGGCAACCAGCGCTCGCACTTCTGGGGCCTGTACAAGACCGGCACGCCGGATCGCAGCGAGACGATCACGATCCACAACCTGGTCGCGAGCTGCGCGCGGGATGGCACCGGCAAGGACTGCGCGCTCGCCCGGCTGCACGACCCGATCTCGGTCGGCACGCGGCGCTCGCTCGACGGGCGCAAGCTCGCGATGGGCCTGTTCGGTGCGGTCGCGACGGCGATCGGCGGCGTGTGCCTGGCGACCTGCCAGAACCACAGCGGCTGGGCGGCGGTCGGCACCTCGATCGGCGCGGCCACGCTGCTCTATCCGCTGTCGACCGTGTTCTGAAAGCGCGGCGCGCGCTCGCGCGTTAGCCTTGCGCGATGGACGACGCCGACGAGCTGGTCGCCCGGGCGCGCGCGGGCGACGGCGACGCGCGGCGGGCGCTGGTCGAGCGCGGCTCGCTGCGCCTGGCCCGGCTGGCGCTGGGCGGCGATGCCGAGGGCCGGCGCCGCGTGGTGCGCGAGGTCCGCGGACCCGCGCTCGCGATCGCGCTCGCGGCGATCGCGGCAGCCGACGGCGACGCCGCGCTGCACGACGCGATCGACGGCGCGATCCGCGACGCGCGCAGCGACGCGCCGGTGGTCGCCGCGTGCATCGCCCGGCACGGCGCGCGGCTCGGTCCCGAGCTCGCGTGCGACGCGGTCGAGTGGGCGGCGCGGCAGGACTTGCTCGCGCCCGTGATCGCCGGTGCGACCGCCGCGCTCGCCGGCGCGAGCGAGGAGACGATCGCCCAGCTCGCGTGGCGCAGCGGGTTCGGCCTGGTGTGCGGGCACGCCGGGCCGCTGGTCGCGGGCTGGGCGGCCTCGCCGATCGCGAGCCGCGCGGTGGCGCGCGCGGTGTTCGACCTGCACGCGCGCGGCCGGTCCTGCATCGACGCGCTCGACGCGCTGTGGGGCTCCGAAGCGTGGGCCGACGCGCTCGCGGCCGAGACCGCGCAGCACGCCGGGATGAGCCACCGCGCGTCGATCGCGGCGTGGGGCTGGCGGCGGTTCTGCGCGGCGCCGGGCGAGCGCGCCCTGCTCTATCGCGCGTTCCGGCCGTGGCGCGACGCCTGGTTCGAGCTGCTGCGCGCGATGCCGGCCGCGGAGCGCCCGGGCGGCGGGTCGGCGATCGCGCACCTGCAGCTGTGGGGCGAGCTCGATCGCGAGCGGCTGTCGGCGACGGTCGAGGAGGCGGCGCGGCTCGCGACGCCCGGCGACTGGCTCGCGATGATCGACGTCGCGTTCGACCTGGTCGACGGCTCGCTGGCCACGCTCGCCGGCGCGTGCCGGATCGCGGCCGAGCTGACCCAGCGGATCCGGCCGCGCGACGCCGATCGCGCGCCGTACGCCGCGGCGGCGCAGCGCTTGATCGAGCGGGCGAGCGCGCTGGCCGGGCAGCTGCGCACCAGCGGCGCGGTGCTCGATCCGATCGCGAGCCATCGCGCCGACGACCTCGAGCTCGAGGCGCGGCTCGCCTTCGAGGCGCTCGCGCTCGAT
>DATJAE010000288.1:0-2668 GCA_035516595.1 Kofleriaceae bacterium
TGGTCGCCAAGGCCGAGATCAAGAACGGCAAGCTCGAGCTCACCAAGTTCCAGACCACGTCCAAGGACGGCGAGCTCCACATCGACTTCACGATGAAGCTCGAGCCGTCGATCATGGACTCGCTCGTGACCGGCTGCCTGCGCTTCAAGGGCTCCGAGGGCCTCGCGACGCGCGAGCCCAAGACGTTCGCCGCGCTGACCACCACCGGCGCGGAGATCCGCGCCGACGGCCTGTTCCACATCAAGCTCGCCGAGACCTTGCGCAACATGAAGCGCCTGAACATGGAGTGCGGCCCCAACGCGCCGCAGGCCGGCACCGGCGAGTTCGCCGCGCCGCCGCACGGGCCGCCGCCTCGGCCGGTGCTCACCGTGCCGCCGCCCGAGCCGCCCAGGCCGGTCGAGCCGCCGCCCAGGGCGGAGATCCCGCACCCGATCGCCGGCTCGGCCGTGCCGCCGAGCGCGCCGGCGGGCTCGGGCTTCGCACCCGCACCGGGGCCGGCGCCCGCGGCCGGCTCGGGCAGCGCGCCGCCGCCGATGGAAGGCGCGCCCGGCTCGGGCAGCGCGCCGGCCGAGGAGCAGGCCGGCTCGGGCTCGAACGAGCAAGCGCTGCCTCGCTGACCCGAAGCCGCGCGGCCGGGTGGAACGACCTGCTTCTGCACCTCGTGCGCGCGACCGGCCCCGACGCGCGCGGCGAACGCCGATCTCAGGGCCCGAGGCCGACCCACTGCTCGCCGTCGGTCGAGACTTCCTTCTTCCAGATCGGCACGCGCTCCTTGAGGCGGTCGATCATCGCGCGGCATGCGGCGAACGCCTCGGCGCGATGCGGCGCCGCGGCGGCGATCGCGACCGCGATGTCGCCGACCTCGAGCCGGCCGATCCGGTGCTCGACCGCGAGCCGCACGCCGGCGATCTCGGCCTCGATCTCGTCGCACAGCGCCGCCAGGTGCTTCTCGGCCATCGCCTTGTACGCCTCGTACTCGAGGTGCGCGATCGGCTTGCCGTGGCTCTCGCCGCGCACGATGCCGGCGAACGTGACGATCCCGCCCATCCCGCGGCCGCGCACCGCCGCGACGCAGCGATCGAGCGATGGCTCGCGGTCGCCGAGCAACGCGTGGCGCGTGCCGCCGGCGACCGGCGGGATCAGCGCGAGCTCGTCGCCATCGGCGAGCGCGTGGCCGTCGGCGACGAAGTCGTGGTTGACCGCGACGCGAAACCGGCCGCGCAGCGCGCCGATCGCGGGGTGGCGCAGCGCGAGCGCCGCGACCGCGTCGCCGACCGTCGCGCCCGGCGGCATGACGAGCGCGTCGTCGGCGCGCCCGATGCGCTCGCGGAACACGGCGAAGTACAGCACGGAGATCCGCATGCGAAGGTGGTAGCGTGCCGGCGGCGATGCCGTCCAGCGACCGCGAGCACCTGCAGGCGTTGTTTCGCCGGATCTATGCGGTGGTCCGGCGGATCCCGCGCGGCCGGGTCGCGACCTACGGCCAGGTCGCCGAGCTCGCCGGCATCCCGGGCGGCGCGCGGGTCGCCGGCGCCGCGATGAAGACGAGCAGGCCCGCGGACGCGTTGCCGTGGCAGCGCGTGCTCGGCAAGGCCGGCCGGCTGCGCGGCCGGATCGCGATCCACGATCCGGTCGGCGCGGCGGCGCAGCGCGCGCTGCTCGAGCGCGAGGGCGTCGCGGTCGGCGACACCGGGCTGGTCGCGCTCGATCGGGTCGGCTGGCTGCCTACAGCCGGATCAGGCCGCGCCGCATCGCCTCGACGACGGCCTCGGTCCGGGTCGAAGCGCCGAGCTTCATCATCACGCCGTTGACGTGGAACTTCGCGGTGTGATCGCTGATGCCGAGGCGATCCGCGATCAGCTTGTTCGACAGACCTTCCGACAGCAGCTGCACGACCTGGCGCTCGCGCTCGGTGAGCTCGCCGCGGCCCTTGGGCGCGCGCTGCGGCTGCGCCGGAACGAGGCTCTCGGCGAGCGCGGTGTCCATCACGGTCAGGCCGCTGCGCACCGCGGCGAGCGCCGCGTGGATGCCGGGCCCGACCTGGTCGCGCAGCACGACGCCGCGTGCGCCGGCTGCGAGCGCCGGCGCGACGTGCGCCTGATCCTGCACGACGGCGACCACGGGCATGTCGAGGCCGCGCAGCTCGCCGAGCTTGGCCAGGGTCTTGTCGCCGTCGACGCCCGCGTCCCACAGCGCCACCTCCGCCGCGTCACGCTCGACCACGTCGATCGATCCGAGCTCCGCGAGCAGGCTCGACAGCCCCGCGCGGAGCAGGGGGTCCTCGGTGAGGAGGGCCACCTTGATCGGGTCGGTCAACGACCCGATCTGGAGTTGAGGGTTGCGCGTCATGACTTCGAGTCAAGGTGGGCATGGTGGGTGCCCTGGTCAAGCGTCGGGTTTGCGCCTAGCCGGACGGGCAGGACCGTTCCGCCGGCCGGCACTCCCCACAATTTCACGCGGATCCTCGCCGAACGGCCGATGTTCGTCGAGCCGCGAACCGTCCAGGATGGCCGTGAAGGAGATCGTTCATGGCCCAGCCCGCTCTCGACGTGTTTTCCGCTCTCGACCAGGCCCTCGCGGCCGCGGTCGCCTCCGCCGCTCCGTCGGTGATTCACGTAGCCCGCGGCCACGGCGGCGGCACCGGTATCGCGTGGTCGGACGACCTCGC
>DATJAE010000289.1:0-10958 GCA_035516595.1 Kofleriaceae bacterium
CACGACCAGCGGGCAGAGCGCGCGCCACGATCCGCGCGCGATGCCGTT
The DNA here is from genome assembly GCA_035516595.1 of Kofleriaceae bacterium. Lineage (GTDB taxonomy): Bacteria > Myxococcota_A > Polyangia > Haliangiales > Haliangiaceae > JABFXX01. The sequence continues at coordinate 49 of DATJAE010000289.1, forward strand.
CATCCAGGAGCTGATGCGCGAGCAAGCGACCGCGGCGGCGAGCGTCACCAAGCCGCTGCGCGACGGCGGCCGGCTCGCGGTGCAGGTCGAGGCCGACGAGGCCAAGGTCACGTCGTTCGTGCCGGAGGGCGTGATCAACAGCAACTTCACGCAGACCACGATGACCCCGCTGGTCGAGGCGCGCTGGGACGAGCCGCTGCTCGGCGGCCGCATCGCGGGGCCGGCGCACACCGCCGCGCTCGACGCGCTGCACGGTGCGGCCGAGCTCGACGAGCTCGCCACCGCCGAGCAGGTCGTGCGCGACGTCGAGCGCGCGTACTGGCAGCTCTACCTCGCCCAGCAGGAGCTCGCGATCTTCGGCGGCGCGGTGGCGCTGGCGCAGGGCCAGCTCGACTTCGTGCGCGCCGAGATCGCGCGCGGCACGCGGGCGCCGCTCGCGGCGGCCGAGGTCGAGGAGGAGCTGGCGCGCCGCCGCGAGGACGAGCTGGTCGCGCGCGGCGCGCTCGCCGAGCGCTCGCTCGCGCTCGCGCAGCTGCTCGGCCTGCCGCCCGACAGCGAGCTCGCGGCGGCCGACACACCGCGGCAGGTCGCCCCCGGCGCGCGCGCCGACATCGTGCGCGCGGCGCTCGCCCACAGCCCGAAGCTGCGCGCCGCGAGCGCGCGCGGCGACGCCGCCGGGTTCGAGCTGGCGAAGGCCGAGGACGACGGCCGGTGGCGGCTCGACGCCTACCTGAGCGGCACGCTGTCGGCGCCCGCGGACCGCACGCGCGACGCGCTCTACGCCACCGCCGGCTACGGCGGCTGGACGATCGAGGCCGGGTTCACGTTGAAGCTGCCGCTCGGCGACGCGACCGCGCGCGGCAAGCGCGACGGCGCGCGCGCCCGGCTGGTCGGCGCGCGGATCGAGGTCGCCGACGTCGCCGCCGAGGTCGCGAGCGCGGCGACCCGCGCGGCCAACCAGCTCGAGCTCGCCGGGGCGCGGCGGCTCGCGCTCGCGCGCTCGGTCGAGCTCGCCCAGCAGAACCTCGACGCGGAGCACAAGCGCTGGCAGCGCGGCGACGGCACGTCGTTCGAGCTGCTGCGCCGCCAGGCCGCGGTCGCCGACGCCCAGCTGCGCGAGGCGCGCGCGCGGGTCGACGAGCTGTCCGCCGCGGCCGACGTCGACGCGCTGACCGGCGAGCTGCTCGCGCGCGATCACGTCGCGATCGCTGGCGCGAGCGAGATCCGAGAGTAAGATGCATGCGTGGATCGCGGAGAGCCGCGCACTCGGTCGCTCGTGCGCAAGCCCGGCGCTCCGCGGCTGGCGGTGATCGCCGGCGGCGTGGTCACGAGCCACGCCCTGCCGGCGCGCGGCGACATCGTGCTCGGCCGCGATCCCGAGTGCGACGTGCGGATCGACGACCCGTCGATCTCGCGCCGCCACGCCCGGCTGCGCGTCGCCGACCCGCTCGTGGTCGAGGACCTCGGGTCGAGCAACGGCACGCTGGTCGCCGGCGAGCGGCTCGCACCGCACGTGCCGCGCGCGATCGCGTTCGACGAGATCGTGACGCTCGGCTCGGTCGGCGTGGTCGTCCAGCACCAGGCGCACCTCGCGCCGCAGCGCACGCTGTGGGGCCACGGCTACTTCGAGCTGCGGCTGGCCGAGGAGTGCACGCGCGCGGCTCGCGCGGGCGCGACGTTCGGCCTGCTCCGGGTGCGCGCCGCCGGCGTGGCCGATCCGGCCAACGCGCTGTCGGCGGCGCTGCGCGACATCGACGTGGTCGGGACCTACGCGCCGGGCGAGTGGGAGGTGCTGGTGATCGACGCGACCCCCGAGCTCGCGGGCGAGCTCGCCGGCAAGCTGCGCCGCGCGCTGTCCGCGACGGTCGCGCTCGTGACGTTCCCCGCCGACGGGCGCGATGCATGGGCGCTCGGCAGCCGGATCGCCGCGCGCCTCGCCGACGCGCCCGAGGTCGTCGAGGCCGCGCCGCGGCTCGCACCGGTCGGCGCGATGCAGGGCGTGCTCGCGCTCGCCGATCGCGTCGCGGTCGGCGACATCAGCGTGCTGATCGCGGGCGAGACCGGGGTCGGCAAGGAGGTGCTCGCCGAACACGTCCACGCGCGGTCGCGGCGCGCCGGCCATCCGCTGCTCAAGCTCAACTGCGCGGCGATGCCCGAGCAGCTGCTCGAGAGCGAGCTGTTCGGCCACGAGAAGGGTGCGTTCACCGGCGCCGCCGCGGTCAAGCCGGGCTTGCTCGAGCAGGCCGACGGCGGCACGGTGTTCCTCGACGAGATCGGCGAATTGCCGCTCGCGACCCAGGCCAAGCTGCTGCGCGTGCTCGAGCAGCGCGAGATCTTGCGGGTCGGCGCGCTCAAGCCTCGCGCGATCGACGTGCGGTTCATCGCCGCGACCCACCGCGATCTCGAGGCCGCGATCGCGGACGGCTCGTTCCGCGAGGATCTGTTCTTCCGGATCGCCGGCGTCACGCTCGCGATGCCGCCGCTGCGCGATCGGCCGGGCGAGATCCTGCCACTCGCCGAGCGCTTCGCCGCGCGCGCCGCGCAGGCGCTCGGTCGCGCCGCGCCCGCGATCACGCCGGCCGCGCTCGAGCTGCTGCGCGCGTATCGCTGGCCGGGCAACGTGCGCGAGCTGCGCAACGTGGTCGAGCGCGCGACGCTGCTGTGCGACGGCGCGATCGAGGTCGCGCACCTGCCGGACGACCGGATGTCGCGGCCGGCCGCGGCGGGCTCGTCGGAGCGCGCGGGCCTGGGCGAGGTGCGGGCGCGCGCCGACGAGCTCGAGCGCCGCGCGATCGAGGAGGCGCTCGCGCGCACCGGCGGGAACCAGACCGCGGCCGCCAGGCAGCTCGGCATCTCGCGCCGCACCCTGACCAACAAGCTTAACAACCACGGGTTCGACCGGCCGCGCAAGCGACGCTAAGCTAGGCGGTCTCGATGTACGCCACGGAGCGCGATCCGCTGCTCGGCGAGGAGGTCGCCGGGTATCGCATCGTCGCGCTGATCGGGCGCGGCGGGATGGGCCAGGTCTATCGCGCGGTGCAGCGCTCGATCGGCGCGCAGGTCGCGATCAAGGTGCTGTCGCACGACATGGCGCGCGATCCGGAGATCGCCGAGCGCTTCGTCGCCGAGGCGCGGGTGCCGAACCTGGTGCGCCACGACGGCCTGGTCAACATCCTCGGGCTCGGCGTGCTCGGCGACGGCCGGCCGTACCAGCTGATGGAGTTTCTCGACGGCGTCTCGCTCGCGACCCTGTACGAGCACGCGCCGCTTCCGCTCGGCACGCTGTGCCGGCTCGCGCGCGAGGCGCTGCGTGCGCTCGCGGCGCTGCACGCCGGCGGGATCGTGCACCGCGACGTCAAGCCGTCGAACCTGTTCGTGACGACCGGCGGCCGGCTCAAGCTGCTCGATTTCGGGATCGCCAAGCTGGTCCAGCCCGATGGCCGCAACCTGACGCGCACCGGGCAGGCGCTCGGCACGCCCGAGTACATGTCGCCCGAGCAGGCCGAGGGCGCGGCGGTCGATCGACGCACCGACCTCTACGCGCTCGGCATCGTGCTCTACGAGGGCGCGACCGGTGCGCGGCCCTTCGAGGGCCACCTGCTCGAGGCGCTCGCGCGCCACGATCGGCCGCCGCACGTCGAGCCCGCCGCGCTCGATGCCGTGATCCAGACCGCGATGGCGCCCGACGCCGCGGCCCGCTACGGCTCGGCCGATGCGATGGAGGCCGCGCTCGCCGCGGTGTGCGAGCTGCTGCCCGAGGACGCGTTCGGCGCGCTGCCGGTGATCGCGCGCGCCGCGCCGGCCGCGCCGACCGCCGCGCCGACCGTCGCGCCGGCGTCGGACGCGACGCTGCCGGCCCGGCTCGGCCGCTACGCGATCGAGCGCACGCTCGCCCGCGGCGCGAGCGGGCGGGTGCTGGTCGGGCTCGATGCCACGGTCGGCCGGCGGGTCGCGCTCAAGCTGCTCGACGTCGGCGGCGAGCGCCGCGCGCGGCTGGTCGCGGAGGCGCGCGCGCTGGCCCGGGTCAGCCACCCGAACGTGGTCGCGCTCTACGAGCTCGGCGAGGACGGCGACACGACGTTCCTCGCGCTCGAGCTGGTCGAGGGCGGCGACCTCGCGCGGTGGCTCGAGACGCCGCGCCCGCACCGCGCGATCATCGAGATGTTCGTCGCGGCGGGGCGCGGGCTCGCCGCGGTGCACGAGGTCGGCGTCGTCCACCGCGACTTCAAGCCGGAGAACGTGCTGGTCGGCCGCGACGGCCGGCCGCGAGTGTCGGACTTCGGGCTCGCGGGCGCGGCGCACGGCGGTACGCCCGCCTACATGGCGCCCGAGCAGGTCGAGGGCGGCGAGCTCGACGCGCGCGCCGATCAGTTCGCGTTCGCGGTCGCGCTGTGGCAGGCGCTCCACGGCGAGCTGCCGTACCCGGGCGAGTCGGCGACCGCGCTCGCGCTCGCGGCCCGGCGCGGCGAGCTGCGCGCTCCGCGCGCCCCGGACGTGCCGGCCGCGGTCAACGCCGCGCTGCGCCGCGCGCTCGCCGGCGATCCGGCCGCGCGGTTCGCGACGATGCGCGAGCTGCTCGCGGCGCTCGAGCGCCGGCCGGCGCGGCGCTGGCGCTGGCCGGCCGCGCTCGCCGCGCTCGCCGCGCTCGCCGCGGTCGCGGGCGCCGAGGCGTTCGCGCTGCGCCGGGGCGAACGCCCGCGGCCGCCGTCGCTCGAAGCGATCCGCGCGCTGCCCGATCCCGGCGCGATCCTGCGCGCGCTGGGCACGCTCGACGACGCCGCGCTCGCGAGCGAGGACGCGCGCGAGCTCGGGCTCGAGGCCGCGGCCGCCGGTCCGAGCACGCGCATCGACGAGGGCGCGCGGATCACGGCGGTCGCGCTCGACGGCGATCGGGTCGCGACCGCGAGCGCCGCCGGGATCGCGATCCGCGATCTCCGCGGCGCGCTCGTCCAGCGGCTCCCGCCGCCGGCCGACACCGTGCGCGCGCTGCGCCTGGCGGGCGATCACGTGCTCGCGCTGGTCCGCGACGGGGTGCTGGACGTACCGCTCGCCGGCGGCGCCACGAGCTACGCGGCCCGCTGCCAGCAGCTCGGCGACAACGAGGCCCCGGCGGAGGCGTCGGCCGACCTCGAGAAGCTGGCGTGCCCGGAGGTCGGCTGGATCCAGGTCGTCTCGGGGTCCGGGCCGGTCCTGCTGTCGGTGCCGCCCGACCAGTGGCAGGGCTTCTCCGACGACTCGCGGCGCGCGATCACGCTGCACGACGGCGAGCTCGCGTTGCGCGATCTCGCGACCGGCGCGGTCGTCGCCACGCGGCCGGTCGGCGAGCTGCGCGCGGTCGCGGTGCGCGGCGACCTCTGCGCGTACGCCGATCGGTCGCACGTCGTGGTGTGGAACGTCGCCTCGGGACAGAGCCACGCCGAGGACCTGGTCGGCGTCGAGCACCTCGCGATCACCGGCTCGGTCGTGGCCGCGTCGAGCGCGCGCCAGGTGCTCGTGATCGGTGCCGACGGCAAGCGTGCCGCGATGTGGCCAACCGACGAGGACATCCGCGCGCTCGCGCTGTTCTCGTCACCCCGCCTCGGGCTCCGCGCGCTGATCGAGCTGCCGAGCGCGCTGGTCGTCAAGGACCTCGCGCGCGATCGCGAGCTCGCGTTCGGCGGAGCGGTGTCGGTCGTCGCGCACGCCGACGACCCGGGGCTGATCGCGGTGGCGAGCGCCGGCGAGCTCGCGCTGTGGCACACCGATCTCGTCCCGCCGGTCACGCACCTCTTGCCCGCGCCGTACCAGCTCGCGGTCGCGCCCGGCGGCGGCACGCTCGCGTATTCCGGCGACGACGCGCTGGTCGTGGTCGACGTGCCGACCTGGACCGAGCGCACCTACCCCGCTCCGCAGCCGCTGATCGGCCTGCGGTTCTCGCCCGACGGCCAGACCCTGGTGGCGATCGACGCGACCGGGATGGTGTGCGCGTGGCCGATCCGACCCGATGGCCCGGGCCGCCAGCTCGGCACGGTCGATCCGCACCGGGTCCACGAGATCCGCGTGGCCGACGACGGCAGCGTGCGGATCGCGGACTATCGCGGGCCGGTCGAGGAGATCGGCGGCCGCCGACCGTGCGGCGACGCGCCCCAGCTCGCGTTCGGTGCGCGGTACGCGTACGTGATCCGAACGCCGGGCCTCGACCTGTGCGAGCTCGCGACCGGCCGCGTGGTGCATCACTTCGACCTGCCGGACCCGCGGCTGATCAGCGGCGACGATCGCGGCATGGTCGTGGTCGATCGCGGGCGCGCGCGCCGGTTCAGCGTGCCCGACGGCCGCGAGCTCGCGCTCGCGCCGGCCGACGTGACCCATGCCTGGCTCGATCACGACCGCGTGTTCGCGATGTTCGCCGATCGCACGTGCGGCCTGTTGCCGGTCGGCGCGGCGCCGATCCGCCTGGCGGGGTCGGGCGGCGTCACGGGGCTCGTCACCTACGACGACCTCGCGCTCGCGGTCACCAACCACGAGCTCGCGATGTGGCACGTCGATCGCCCCGGCGTGCGCCGGGTGATCGGCCGGATCGCGAACGTCTCGGTCCTGCGCGTGTACTACGCGCGGTCATCGTCCGCGGTGATCAGCAACGGGCTGGTCCTGCCGTCCGCCGACGCCCCGGCCCCGCGGTTCGCGCTGACCGTGTGGCCGACCGAGGCGCGCGACGTCGCCGAGCTGCGCCGCTGGATCGAGGCGGCTCGCTAGTCGCGCAGCGCCTCGAGCAGCGGCACGACCGCCGCGGCGACCCGCGCACATCCGCCGCGCGTGCGGGTGACCGCGTGCGAGGTCTCGAGCTCGATGCCGGCGTAGCGCTGGCCGGCGAATTCGCCGCGCAACGACGTGCACACCGCCGGCCCCGTGCCGCTGTACGGCTGGTTTGCGCGCACCGCGAGCCCGGCGCCGCGCAGCTGGAACAAGAGGCGCTCGGCGAGCTCGGCCTCGAACGCGTGCGCCGGATCGTAGAGCACGCCGCAGTCGAACGCGCGGTTGCCCGCGTCGAGCGCGGGATCGAAGCTGTGCGACGACAGGTGGAGCACGGCGCCGGCGTCGTGCAGGCGGGCCCGCACGTCGCGCCGGATCGCGTCCCAGTACGGCGCGTGGAACGCGTCGAGCCGGGCCGCGCGATCGCCGGGCGAGAGCCGCGCGTTGCCCGGCACCGCCGCGCCGTAGCAGGTCAGCGGGATCGCGTCGGGATGATCCGCCGGCCGGTTGAGATCGACGAACATCCGGGTGAACACGCCGGCGTGCACCGCCAGCCCGACCGCCTCGGACCAGTGCGCCGCGACGTCGTACGCGCCGTGATCCCAGCCGGCTTGCGACCGCAGCACGTCCGGGGCGACCCCGAGCTCGACGCCGGGCGGCAGCGTCCACGACGCGTGCTCGCACGACAGCACCAGCCCGATCATCGTCACAGCTTAGCGCAGGCGCCGATCGGTCGCTCTGGGCACGATCAGCGCGGTGACCAGCGCCGCGATCACGACCACCCCGCCGTGCACCAGCCCGACGTGCCAGCGATCCGCGATCGGGCAGTGGAAGTGGAGCAGCAGGCCGCCGAGGCAGCCGCCGCCCGCGCCGAGCGCGGCCGCGACCCAGCGCGATCGCACCGGCAGCGCGCCGCGCAGGAAGATCGCGCCGATCACCACCGGCACGAGCCCGGTCGCCAGGCCCTCCCACAGGCAACCCTGGCCGCGCGCCAGGTTCTGCCAGCCGTAGTACAGGCTCGACGGGCCGCTCGGCTGGATCGACAGCCCGAGCACGACGAACGCGACCGACGTGATCACCGCGCTCGCCGCCGCCCATCGCCAGCGCGGCATCATCGAGCCGGCGCGCGGGACGAGCGCGAGGTAGCACGGCGCGACGAACCCGAGCAGCCACGCCGCGGCGACCGCGGCCAGCCACGCGGGCGGCAGCTCGTGGAGATCGTCGCGGACGTGGACCATCGCGAGCAGCCCCGCGCCGTAGACCAGCGAGATGCCGGCGAGCACGGCGAGCTGGCGCAGCGGCCGGCGCGGCGCGACCGGCGCGAGCTTGCCGAGCTCGGCCTCGAGCTCCGCCGCGATCGGCGGCGGCTCGGGCGGCGGTGCCCCGGCCAGCGGCGCGAGCACGTCTTCGGTCATGCCGCCCCCTTCGCGCCGCGCCGCCCGCCCAGCAGCTTGCGCAGCATCTCGTAGCCGCGGTGCGCGCGCACCTTCATCGCGCCCACCGTGGTGCCGGCGATCTCGGCCGCCTCGGCGACCGACCTGCCATCGAGCTTGGTGAGCACGACCGCCTCGCGCTGCGCCGGCGTCAGCTCGGCGAGCGCCGCGATCGCCGCGCGCGCGAGCTCGGGATCGACCCGCGGCTCGTCGCGGCGGTCGTCGGTGTCGCCGGTGATCCCGGCGGCGACCTCGGGCACGTCGTCGCCGCTGGGCTGGACCACCGCGCGCTTGCGCCGGCGCGCCTCGTCGATGAACGTGCGGTGCGCGATCGCGTAGATCCACGGCAGCGGATCGGCGCCGCGCACGTACGCGGCGCGCGACCGGTGGACCTTGAGGAAGGTCTGCTGGAGCAGGTCGTCGGCGAGGGCGCGGCTGCCGGCCATCTTGATCAGATAGCCGAGCAGGCGGGGCGCGACGAGCGCGTAGAGCTCGCGGAACGCGCTCACGTCGCCGTCCTGATACCGCTGCATGAGCTCCCTGGGATCGGCCATCGCGACCGCAAGGGGGTATACGACGGCGCCGGGGGCTGGTTACAAGTCCGCGTGGCGGTGTATAGACGCGGGGCCATGGGTCGTCGCGACAAGCGTTCCCTCAAGTCCCGTCCGAAATTCAAGCAGAAGCGCCGCCTCAAGGATCGCCGGATGAAGGCGCGCAAGAAGGCATGGCACAAGCGCGGCCTCGCCCGCAACAAGGCGCGCCGCCGTCGCCGCGGCAAGAAATAGCTAGCCCGCGATCGACCACGCGATCAGCAGCTGGCCGGCGTAGTACGCCGGCAGGCCCCACATCCGGTTGGCCGGGCCGGGCGCGACGAAGCGATCGCGCGCCACCGCGAGATCGCTGGCGAAGAACAGCGCGGCGCCCGGCGCGAGGAACCGGCGATCGCGCGCGGCGAGCGCGCCGATCACCATCGCGACGATCGCGGCGACGTACGCGATCACCGGCGCGCGCATCCGGCCCAGCCTCGGCCACAGCCAGATCAGCGCGGCGCCGCCGATCGCGATCGGCAGCGCCGCGAGCGGCGCGAGCCAGCGCGCGGGCGGCACCAGCGTCGCGATGCCGGCGACATAGGCGAGGTGGCCGCACAGGAACGCGCCGAGCCCGATCACGAACGCACGCCCGCCGCGGCCGAGCAGCGCGGCGTCGCCGATCGCGCCGAGCGCGAGCCCGGCGAGCATCCACCGGCTGTACGGATCGCCGCGATCGGCGAGCGCGCCGACCGCGACGAAGCAGCCCGACGCGCACAGCTTGATCGCGCCGCGCAGCCGCGGGTTCAGCGCGCGCTGCTCGGCGACCACCACGAGCAGCGCGAGCCACGCGCCGTAGCAGGTGAACGCGATCATCGCGCGGGGGTCCAGCCGCCGAGCGCGCGCATCACCAGCTCGAGCCGGTCCTGGCCCCAGAACAGGGTCGCCCCATCCACGGCGAAGCTCGGCACGCCGAACACGCCGGCGGCCCGGGCGGCCGCCGTGCGCGCCGCGAGCTCGGCCTTGATCGCCGGATCGCGCGTTCGATCCAGCCAGTCGCGCGGCAGGCCGCGGTCGGCGAGGATGCCGGCGAGCGTCGCGTCGTCCTCGAGATCGCGGCGCTCGGCCCACATCGCGCGGCCGAGCGCGATCGCGAGCGCGATCTGCGTGTCGAACCCGCGCTCGGCGGCGCACAGGCACAGCCGCTGCGCGGTCAGCGTGCGCTGCGGGAACTTCGCCGGCTCGGACAGCGGCACGCCCCACCAGCGCGCCCAGCGCGCCATGTCGAGCTCGATGTAGCGCCGCTTGGCCGGCGGGAACGCGTGGAGCGGCACGTTGACCTGCCCGACGTCCTTGAACAGCGCGCCGAGCGCGATCGGCTGGAGCCGCGGCGCCACGCCGGTGACGCGCGCGAGCGCGGGCAGCTGGGTGAGCGCGAGATACGCGAACGGGCTCGCGACGTCGAAGTAGACGTCGAGCGTGCGCGGCGACGCGAAGCCCTGCACGCCGTCGCCGAACGGGTGCGGGCCGCCCGGCGGCGGTCCCGCGTCGGGATCCCAGCCCTCGAGCACCGCCTCGAGCATCTGGATCCGGTCCTGGCCCCACAGCAGGACCGGCGCGCGCCCGGTCCGGCGTACGACCCACGCCGGCGCGCCGAACACACCGAGCGCGATCGCCTCGTCGGTGCGGCGGCGCAGCTCGTCCTTGATCGCGGGGTCGTCGGCGCGGCCGAGCGCGGCGGCGATGTCGGCCTCGCTCGCACCGCCGGCGGCGAGCGCCGGGGCGATCACGTCGTCGCGCGTGATGTCCTCGCCGCGCTGCCAGTACGCCGCGTACAGCGCGTCGATCGCGCCGGGCCAGCGGGAGTCGGGCAGGGCCAGCAGCACGCGCAGCGCGCGCACCGTGCGCATCGGGTGACCCGCGGGCAGCCGGAACGGCGCGCCGAACAGCTCGGCCCAGCGATGCATGTCGGCGAGGTTGTGCGCGGCCTTGGCGGGGCCCTGCGTCGCCATCGGGCCGTCACCCGCGCCGATCCCGCGAAACACGCCGCCGAGCAGCATCGGCATCCACGCGAGCGCGACGCCGGCCGCGCGCGCGATCGCGGGTGCGCGCCGCGACGCGAGGTACGCATACGGGCACGAGAAGTCGAACCACAGCTCTAGCACGTGCAAATCCAGGATGCCGAAAAGGTGTTCCCGTGTGGGACCCGTGTGAAATGATC
>DATJAE010000290.1:0-28862 GCA_035516595.1 Kofleriaceae bacterium
AGAGGAGCAGAAGCGCCAGCGCCGGCGCTTTCCCGAGCAGCCCCAGCGCGACGTCCTGCAGTTCCTGATCGAGCACGCGCCGCTCGATCACTGGCAGCGCGACGTGCTCGAGATCGTGCGCGACGAGGCCTACTACTTCGCACCGCAGGCGATGACCAAGATCATGAACGAGGGCTGGGCCACCTACTGGCACTCGAAGATCCTCACCGAGAAGGCGCTGACCGCGGCCGAGGTGATCGACTACGCCGACGCGTGCTCGGGCGTGCTCGCGACCGCGCCCGGCCGGCTCAATCCGTACAAGCTCGGGGTCGAGCTCTACCGCAACATCGAGGAGCGCTGGAACAAGGGGCAGTTCGGCAAGGAGTGGGACGAGTGCGACTCGATGGAGCAGAAGCGCAACTGGGATCGCCGCACCGGCCTGGGTCGCAAGAAGATCTTCGAGGTGCGGCGGCTCTACAACGACATCACGTTCCTCGACGAGTTCTTCACGCTCGAGTTCTGCGTCGAGCAGAAGTTCTACACGTTCGGCTTCCAGGAGCGCACCGGCAACTGGGAGATCATGAGCCGCGAGTTCAAGAAGGTGAAGGATCAGCTGCTCAAGATGCTGACCAACCGCGGCCAGCCGGCGATCGTGGTCGAGGACGGCAACTTCGAGAACCGCAGCGAGCTGCTGCTCCGTCACGTTCACGAGGGCACCGATCTCGACGGCGGCCAGGCGCGCGACACGCTCCGCAACGCCGCCAAGCTGTGGACGCGCCCGGTGAGCCTCCTGACCAAGGTGGAGGGCAAGGGCAAGCTGCTGCGCTGCGAGGACAGCAACATCAGCGAGCGCAGCGCGGAATACGCATGAGGCTGCGGGCATGAGGTTGTGGGCGTGGGGGCAGACCGACCCCGGCAAGAAGCGCGAGCGCAACGAGGACAGCTATCTCGTCGCGCCCGACACCGGCGTGCTCGCGGTGGCGGATGGCATGGGCGGCCACCAGGGCGGCGCGATCGCGAGCCGGATGGCGGTCGAGCTGCTCGCCGCCGAGGTCGCCGAGGCGCGCGGCGACTTCGAGGCCGCGCTGCGCCGGCAGAGCGAGGCCGCGGTGCGCACGACCGAGGAGATGCCGGTGCTCGACGAGCCGACCGGCGACCTCGCGCCGACCATCCCGGTGCGCACCGAGGAGCTGTTGCCGCCGGGCGGCGCCGCGATCGTGTTCTCGCCCGCGCTCGAGCTGATGAAGGGCATCGTGCGGCGCGCGAGCTCGGCGATCTTCGAGGCGGCGTGGCAGAAGCCCGAGCTGCGCGGCATGGGCACGACGCTCACCGCGGTGCTGGTGCACGGCGGCCGCGCCCACCTCGTGCACGCCGGCGACAGCCGGTGTTACATGTTCCGCGACGGCCAGCTCCGCCAGCTCACCGAGGACCACTCGTGGATCGCCGAGCAGCTGAAGAGCGGCACGATCACCGAGGCCGAGGCCAGGGCGAGCAAGTTCCGCCACGTGATCACCAAGTCGATCGGGTTCGAGCGCGACATCGACGCCGACGTCAAGAGCGTGCCGGTGTCGCCGGGCGACTGCTTCCTGTTGTGCTCGGACGGGATGTCGAACTACGTCGAGCACGGCGAGCTCGAGCGGATCATCGCGATGACCTGGTACCGCCGGCTGCCGCAGACCCTGATCGAGCTCGCGAACGACCGCGGCGGCGACGACAACATCACCGCGGTGGTCGGGCTGGTCGCTAACGCGCCGCCTGCGTGACCGCCGCGGCGGGCGGCGCGATGACCGTCACCGCGACCTCGCGCGAGCGCTTGCCCACGCGCACGTGCAGGTGGGTCGTGCCGACCGCCTTGCCGACCACGACGAACGCCGACGCGGTCTGCTCGTTGCGGCTGTCGAACCCGGCCGGGCGCAGCACGTCGAGCGAGGCGGGACGGACCTCGGCGATCTGCGGATCGTCGGAGGCGACGCGCATGTGCTCGCACGGCCCGCCGCGCTCGCAGTCGATCGCGATCGCGACGCCGCGCGACAGCTCGAGCCGGTAGCTCTTGACCTGCGACCAGCTGCCGAGCACCTCGTCGAGCCGCGCGCTGCGCCCGGGCGGCGCCGCCGACTGCGCGGCGAGGTACGGGCTGCACGCGGCGAGCGCGAGCGCGAGCACGGCGGCGCGGGTCATGGCACCACCTCGATGGCGAGCGTGGTGCGCGCGTCGCCGAGCGCGACCGTGATCGTCGCCTTGCCCGGCGCGCGCGCGCGGATCCGGCGCCGCGCGGCCGAGCCGTCGGGCAGGAGCGCGATCGCGGCGGCGTTGTCGGACGTCCACGCGAGGTCGGCGTCGCCGGCGAGCCGCTGCGCGCCGTTCCACAGCGCGGGCTCGAGCGTGACGTCCTCGCCGACCGCGAGCCCGACCGTGCCCGCCACGCGATCGCCGTCGCGCCGCGCCAGCGTGATCTCGGTGATCGGCAGCGCCCACACGTGGACGAAGTCGACCACCGAGCCGTCGTCGGTCGAGATCAGGACGGCGGCGGCGCCCTCGGCGCGGGCGACCAGCGCGCCGCGCTCGACCGCGAGCACGTCGGGCGCGGCGCTGTCGAGCACGAGCTTCGGCGTCGCGGTGCCCGCGATGTCGGTCGCGAGCTCGGGATGGAACCGGGCGCCGATCGCGAGCGGAGCGAGCGGGTGGCGGCGGGAGCACGCGGTGTCCTGTTCGGCGCACTGGCCGACCAGCGTCGCCTGGTGGAGCGCGCCGCCGGCGCACGCCGCGAGGGGAGCGAGCAGGAGGATGGTTCGCATGCCGCCCCAACGCGCGCCCGCCGCGCGGCTTACGCGGTAGGGTCGAGCTCATGCGCCGCGCGCTCGCGTTGCTGGTCGTCGCCGCTTCGTGTGACCACAGCCACGAGCCGCCCGCGCCGCAGAGCGCGCCGGTGGTCGCGTTGCCGGCGCCGCCCGCGCCACCGCCCGTCGCGCAGCCGGGCTGCACGCTCGCGCCGCATCCGTCGCGCAGCGCGGCGCCGGCCGAGCTGGTCGCGATCGGCGACGTCCACGGCGACCTGTCCGCCGCGCGCGCCGCGCTGCGCGCCGCCCGCGCGATCGACGACCACGACCGCTGGATCGGCGGCGCGATGACGGTCGTGCAGACCGGCGACCTGCTCGATCGCGGCGACGACGAGTCCAAGATCCTCGAGCTGTTCGAGCGGCTCGCCGGCGAGGCGCACGCCGCGGGCGGCCAGCTGATCCAGCTGCTCGGCAACCACGAGCTGATGAACGCGGCCGGCGACTTCCGCTACGTCACGCCGGGCGGCATGCAGGACTTCGGCGGCGATCGCGCCGGCGCGCTCGGCCCGGGCGGCGCGTGGGCCAGGCGGCTCGCCGCGCACGACGTGATCGCGATCGTCGGCGACACCGTGTTCTCGCACGCCGGCGTGCTCGGCGACTGGGTGACCCACGTCGACGACACCAACCTCGCGGCGCGGTGCTGGCTCGACGGTCAAGCCGGCGACGCGCACCATCCGCCGTCCGTGCTGACCTCCGACGACAGCCCGGTGTGGACGCGCGCGCTCGGCACGGCCGGCGCGACCGACTGCGGCGAGCTCGATCACGCGCTCGCCGCGCTCGGCGCCAAGCGGATGGTGGTCGCGCACACCGTGCAGCGCGATGGCATCACGTCGGCGTGCGACGGCAAGCTGTGGCGGATCGACGTCGGCCTCGCCAGGCTGTACGGCGGGCCGATCGAGGTGCTCGAGCTCGCGCGCGGCGCGCCGCCCAGGGTGCTGCGCGGCGAGCGGCTGTGATCGCGTTACGATGGGGCATGCGCACGCTGCGGGTCGGTCTCGTCATCGCGCTGGCGGCGCGCGCCGCGGCGGCGCCGACCGCTCCGCGGCAATGCAGGGCGCGAGGCTCGACGCGGCCAAGGACGCGCTGCGCGTCGCGGTTGCGGCGCTCGACCCGAGCGACGAGCTCGAGATCGTGACGTTCGGCTCCGACGCGACCGTGATCGTGCCGCTCCACAAGCTCGAGCGCGGCAAGACCCTCGACGACGCGATCGCGAAGATCGCGGCCGGCGGCGGCACGAGCTTGCTGGCGGCGTTGACCGAGGCCTCGACCGCGCTGCGCAGGTCGAAGCTCGGGCGCAAGCACGTCATCGTGATCGCTCGAGCTGCTGTTCGACAACCCCGGTGGCCGGGGCTACTTCATCGAGGAGACCGACGAGCTGCCCGGCGTGGTTCGCGAGGAGATCGCCAAGGCGTTCGGCCGCTAGTCTAGCTCGAGCGCGACAGCTCGAAGCCGATCGTGACGTCCAGGGTCAGCGGCTGTAACGTTCCACCCAGCGACGCGCCGCCGCCCGACGACGCCTCCATGTTCGCCGCCTGCGGGAAGTACGGCTGGTTCCACATCGCGCCGCCGGCATTCTCGCCGACCGAGATCACGCGGCCGAGCTTGATGCCGAGCGCGTTGGCGGTCTGCTGGGCCTTGTCCTTGGCCGCGGCGAGCGCCATCTCGCGCACCTTCTTCTTGAGCCCGGGCAGATCGCTGTTGCGAAACAGGCTCGACATCGCGCTCGCACCCGCGTTCGCGCCGGTCTCCATGATCGTCGGGATCTGGGTGAAGTCGTGCGTGGTCGCGGTGACCGTGATCGTGGCGCGGTACGCGCGCACGTTCATCGGCGGCCACGTCTCGTGCGGGTCGTAGATCGGCTCGAGCGTCAGCGTCGACAGCTTGAGGTCGCTGGTCGTGACGCCGAGCTTGCCGAGCGCGGCGATCAGCGCCGTCTCCTTGGCGTCGACCTCCTGGGTCGCGGCGCCGGGCTTCGGCTCGTCGGCGATCAGCGTCATCGTCAGATCGGCGCAGTCGGGCGCGACCTCGAGCGTCGCGCTGCCGGTCACCGTCATGACACCGGGCTTTTCGACGTCGCTGGGGGTGGTCACCGCGATCACGCGATCGTGGCAGCCGAGCAAGGGGGTCGAGAGCATCAAGGCAAGCAACGAGGTCTTCCACATGCCCTATACAACGGCGGTCGCGCCGCGCGCCGCGTAAGGCCTGTGTAAGTCACTCGTCGATCACTTCTCGATCTCGATATCGACGTCGGGATCCTTGGGCTTGTCGGGCAGCTTCACCCCAGGCATCACGGCTTTCGGCGTGATCCGATCCGGCCGCGGCTTGGCGACCAGCTCGGGCGGGCAGACGAACGGCGCGTCGGGCGCGGCGCGCTCCTGCACGACGCCGGCGATCTTGGCGGCACCGGCCGCGCCGGCGACATCGATCGCCGCGGTCACGCCCTTCTTGATCAGGTACGCCTTCAGCGCGTCGGCGATCGCCTGCGCGGCCTTGACGTCGGGCTGGGACAGCGCGATCAGCCAGTGCGTGACCTCGCTGTGGCCCTTCATGACCAGCGCCATCTGGTTCGCGATCACCTGACCGGTCGAGGTCAGCTCGCCGTGCGCGATCGGCGGCACGCGCGCGACGGCGAGGCGATCGCCGTCGAGCTCGACCAGCGCGAGGCCGCCGGTGTCGGGGCAGCCGTCCTCGTCCTGGAAGCCGTTGACCGTCTCCGGATCGTTGGGGCACTTGTCCTGCGCGTCGGGGATGCCGTCGTGGTCGTTGTCGAGATCGGGGCAGCCGTCCTCGTCCTGGAAGCCATCCTTGTCCTCGGGACACAGCGGGCACTTGTCCCTGGAGTCGGGGATGCCATCGCCGTCGTTGTCGGGATCAGGGCAGCCGTCGCCGTCCTCGAAGCCGTCCTTGTCCTCCTCCTCGAGCGGGCACAGATCGACCGAGTCGGGGATGCCGTCGCCGTCGCTGTCGTGCTTGTCGGCCGGGCAGCCGTCGTGCGGGAACGGCGGCTTGCCGTCCTCGGGATCGTTCGGGCACTTGTCCTGGAGATCGGGGATGCCGTCGTGGTCGTTATCGGGATCGGGGCAGCCGTCGTCGTCCTGGAAGCCGTCGTGATCCTCGGCGGCGTCGGGGCACTTGTCGTCCTTGTCGGGGATCCCGTCGCCGTCGTTGTCGGGATCGGGGCAGCCGTCCTCGTCCTGGAAGCCGTCCTTGTCCTCGGGCTCGTACGGGCACTTGTCGCGATCGTTGGGGATGCCGTCGCCGTCCGAGTCGCGCGTGTCGGGCGCGTAGCCGACCGACGCGAAGAACCGCGCGGCCGGCGCGCCGATCGCGCGATCGAGCCCGACGCCGCCGCCGGCCACGATCGACAGCGAGGTGCCGACCAGGATGCGCAGCCCGCCGATCGTCTCGGCCGGGCTGTTGTTGACCGACATGTCCTGCAGGCCGAGCCGGCCATAGGTCTCGCCGATCAGCGAGAACCGATCGGTGACCGAGACCGCGGCGGCGCCGCCCCACGTCAGCTGCTGGCCGATCGTCGTGCCGTAGAACGTGCGCGGATCGCGGACGAGCAGGCCCGCGTTGGCGCCGAGCGACAGCCGGCCGGTCGACCACTGCAGCGCGGCGCGCGCCTCGAGCGTCGGCAGATCGTCGCCGGTGTACTGCGCGCCGTCGCTGCCGAGCCGGGTCGGCAGGGTGAGCGCAGCGATCCCGGCCAGGCGCAGCTGGTCGCGCTGCCACAGCCGCATCTTGCCCTCGAGCATCAGATCGCCGAGCGCGGTGACCTCGAGGTGCGAGCCCGGCGTGCCGTTCATCGCGTCGAGCCCGTCGCCGGTCAGCGCGAACACGAACGGCAGGCTGGCGCCGACCTGGATCTTGTCGGTGAGCCCGTAGGCGCCGGTCAGCTGCATCTCGGTCAGGGTCTGCACGACCTCGTCGCGGGTCGTGCCGATCATCGTGTGGGTCGAGCCCGAGCTGTTGTAGACGGTGAGCGGGCTGGTCAGGAACGTGACCATCGCGTCGAGCGCGAGCGCCTTGGGCGTCGCGACGTCGGCGTTGTCGACGGTGAAGAACGTCTTGGGCCCGATCGCGTAGTCGAACAGCTGGAGGTCGATGCCGTCGTCGTGCGGCGGCGCCACCTGCGCCGACGCGACGCGCGCCGCGCCGAGCAGCACGATCGCCGCCGCGCCCAGTCCCCCGAGATGGCGCATTGCGCGCCATTCTAACCTACTTGGGCAGGGTCATGGTGAACGTCCAGATCACCACCGAGGCGACCGGGTGGTCGTCGCTGTCGAGCGCCGGGGTGAACTCGATCGCCGCGGCGCGCGCGAGCGCGAGCTCGTCGAGCCCGTGGCCGAGCTTGTTGAGCAGGGTGCGCGACTTGACCTTGCCGTGGTCGTCGACCACCAGCCGGACCCGGATCGTGCCCTCGACACCGAGCTGCTTGGCCTCGAGCGGGTAGTCCGCGGCGGCGTCGAAGTAGCTGTAGTCGCCGCGCGGCATCGCGCGCACCTTGATCGTCGCGACCGACATCGGCTTGGGCACCTCGTCGGCCGAGCCCCGGCCAGAGCCCGCGCCCGTGCCGCCGCCGGAGCCACCGCGGGCGACCTCGCGGCCGCCGCTCGTGCCGCGCGCGACCGCCACGCCCTCCGCCGCGGGCGCGATGTCGTTCATCGCGAGCACCGGGCCGCCGCCGGTGTCGGGCACCGGTGCGCTGGGTGGCGGCGGCGGTGGGGCGACCGGCGGGCTGGGCTCGGCATGCGCGACCGCCTTGGACACGTGATGGACCGGCGCGACCGGCCTGGGCAGCGCGGCCTTGGGCGGCTCGACATGGCGCGGCGGTGGCGGCGGCTTCACGACCCTGACGTCGACCAGCTTCACCTTGGGCGGCGGTGTGTCGGGCTGCACCGGGTGGGTGAACACCAGCGCGTCGGCCACCACCGCGAACATCAGGTGGATCGCGATCGTGCCGGCGGCGGCGAGCACGAACGGCGAGTCCCAGCGCACCGGACGAGGGTAGCAGACGAGGCTACGGTTGCTCGTTCTCGAGCGCGATGGCCGTGACCTTCGCCTCTTCGCACAGCTCGATCGCGTGCATCACGCCGCCGTACGCGGTGCGGCGATCGCCGGCGATGATCGCCTTGGGCTCGGGCGAGGCCGCCGCGATCTCCTCGATCCGCGCGACCGCCTGGGCGTCGGTCGGATAGCTGTCGCCGTTGACGTAGATCTTGCCGTCCTGGGTGACCGTGACGCGCAGGGTCGCCGGGACCTCGCCGCCGGTCTTCTCCTTCGGCTTCTCGACCACGACGCCGCGCGCGACGAACAGCCGCGCCGTCACCATGAACACCACGAGCAAGACCAGCGCGACGTCGACGAACGGCGTGACGTTGATGTCGACGATGCCCGAGGTGTCGTCGTCCTGATACAGGCTACTTCCCGCCATCGGTCGCCTCCCCGGCGCGCTCACGAGTCACAGATCCGAGGGGTCCGGCCCCGTGGCCGGAGCGCTCGGCGCCGTGGACCAGCCCCATCACGGCGTGCGCCGCCTGATCGGCCGAGCCGAGCAGCACCTTCATCTTGCGCGTGAAGTAGTTGAACGCGACCACCGCGGGGATCGCGACGAGCAGGCCGAACGCGGTCGCGGCGAGCGCCTGCGCGACCAGATCGAGCGTGCGATCGGTGGCGGCCTCCGACTTCTCGCGCAGGTGCTCGAACGCGTTGATCACGCCGAGCACGGTGCCGAACAGGCCGACGAACGGCACGTTGTTGCCGAGCGTACCGAGCACGAGCAGGTTGCGATCGGCCGCGGTGCGCCAGCGCGCGCGCTCGCCGTGCATCGCCTCGGCGACCGCCTCGGGCCCGCGATCGCGCTCGGCCAGGCCGCGCATCGCGACCTGCACCGGCACGGCCGGATCCTGCTTGTACTTGGTCTCGAAGTGGTCGAGCTCGCCGCGCTCGAACGCGCTCTTGAGCTCGCGGGTGAAGCGCTCGGTGTCGGTGTCGCGGTTGCGGAACCACAGCGCGCGATCGATCATCACGCCGATCGAGATCACCGACAGCGCGATCAGCAGCCACAGCACCCAGCTCGCGCCGAGCTGGGCGAACGCGACGAATTCCTGCGACAGGTCCATCGCGCAGGAGCCTAGCCCGATTCCTTCATCACTTCACGCATCACGGTGGTCGCGTAGGCCCCGCTCGGCAGCGTGAACGACACCTCGATGGCGTCGGGTGCGATCGCGGTCACGTCGACGTCGGCGATCGCGATCGCGGCGTCGCGCCGGGTGCCCTCCGCGATCGCGCGTACCGCGGCGAACGCACCGGGCGCGAGCCCGGCGGCGGCGAGGATCGCGAGCTCGCGCGCGGCCGCGGCGCTGCCGTCCGGCGGCCGGCGCATGCGCTCGCCGAACATCGGCCCGGTCGGCACGATCTCGCCGGCGGCGACGCGCGCGCCGTCCTGCGCGGGATCCTCGCACACGAACTGGCCGCCGCTCGCCTTGTGCATGACGTCGCCCGCGATCGCGCGCGCGTACAGGCCGTCGGCGATGCGCGCCGCGAGCCAGCTGTTGAACAGCTCGGCCTGCAGCGCGGAGATCATCAGCCGCGCCATCCGGCGATCCCGGATCCGCTCGCCGGCGAGGATCGCGCGGCCGCGCGCCGCGTTGTCGCCATCGCGGCCGAAGCGCTGCTCGCCGTACCAGTTCGGTGCGCCGGGAGGGGCGGCGAGCGCGCCGAGGATCGCGCGCGCGCGCGCGGCGGCGTCGGCCACCGTGCCGCGCACGCGCAGCCGGAACCGGTTCGCGCGCAGGTGGCCGGTGCGCAGCTTGTGCGGATGCCGCACGGCCTCGAGCACGGTCACGCCGTCGAGCGTCGCGGCGAGCGCGGTCTCCGGCGTCACCGGCGGTGGGAGCGACAGCCACTGCCGGGTGACCGCACGGCGATCCTTCATCCCCGCGATCCCGACGTCGCGCGGCGCACAGCCGACCGCCCGCGCGAGCCGCTCGGCGGCCTCCGGAGAGGTGAGGCCGCGCTTCTCGATCCGGACGAACACGTGCTCGCCGTGGCCGGCCGCGCCATACGCCGGCACCTCGTCGACCGCGAAGTCGTCATCGCTCGCGCGCAGCGCGCCGCCGGTCCCGGGCAGCGCGTCGGTGAGGAACGGCATGGGCACGCCGCGTGGTGTAGCATCGAGCCATGGCCCGGCGCGCTCTCTGGTGTCTCGCGTTGGCGGCGTGCGGAGGCAACTATGGAGGGCCGGCGCGCCCGACCACCGCCCGGCCAGCCGCGGCCGAGCCCCCGCGCGGGATCGAGGCCGCGGCGCTGCCGTATCACGTGCTCGATCGCACCGGCCATCAGCTCGACGATGCCGCGTTCTGGAGCAAGCTCGAGGGCTCGCGCGTGGTGTGCGTCGGCGAGGAGCACACCAACCCGCACGATCACTGGGTCCAGCTGCAGATCGTGCAACACCTCGCGGGCAAGTGGCCGCACCTGGTGCTCGGCATGGAGATGTTCCAGCGGCCGTTCCAGGGCGTGCTCGACGACTTCGCCGCCCGGCGGATCGACGACGACGCGCTGCGCTCGCGCTC
The DNA here is from genome assembly GCA_035516595.1 of Kofleriaceae bacterium. Lineage (GTDB taxonomy): Bacteria > Myxococcota_A > Polyangia > Haliangiales > Haliangiaceae > JABFXX01. The sequence goes on from DATJAE010000290.1 coordinate 10,394, forward strand.
GGGCTGGGCCGATCGCTGGGGCTACGACTACGCGCTGTACGCGCCGATCTTCGCCGCCGCGGTCGCCGCGCACGCCACGCTGCTCGCGCTCAACGCGCCGGTCGAGCTGACCAAGAAGGTCTCGCACAAGGGGCTCGAGGGGCTCACCGCGGCCGAGCGCCAGCAGGTGCCCGACCTCGAGCTCCACGACGCCGCGCACCGCGCGTGGTTCGACGCGCTGATGGAGGACATGGGCGGCGCGAGCGCGCACGCGCAGAAGAACAAGGACGGCTCGACCAAGCCGCCGAGCGACGACATGCCGACCGCGGATCGGATCTACCTCGTCCAGGTGATCTGGGACGAGACCATGGCCGACACCACCGCGCGCTGGCTCGCCGCTCATCCCGCCGATCACGTCGTGATCCTCGCCGGCAACGGCCATTGCCACGACTCGGCGATCATCAACCGGATCAAGCGGCGCGGCGTGCACGACGTGGTGTCGGTGCGCGCCGTGATCGACGACGGCCAGGGCGGCGTGGCCGACGTGCTCGCCAAGCCGATGAACGACTTCGTGGTCGTGCTCGAGCTGCCGCCCGACGTCAAGGCCAAGATGGCCCAGGACCAGGGCGAAGGCGCGCCGTGAGATCGGCTCGGCGTGGCCACGCCGCTGACCGGCGCGGCCGATCGCGCGGACTTCCACGAGCGCGTTGCGATCGCCGGCCAGGATGATACGTTCGAGCCATGTCGATCGTTCGCGCCGCTGCTGCCGCCGCACTGGCTAACGCCGGTGGTGGCCGAGCCTCGCGCGAACCCTGATCGCACGTCGCCCGCCGCCACCACCGTGGGCGGCTGCGCGATCGTCGAGCGGACCGCCCGGAAAGGATCCGGTCATGCTCAGCTCCAGGCAACTACGCGACCACTACCTCGAGTTCTTCGGCCAGCGCGGTCACGCGGTGCTGCCGTCCGCGTCGCTCGTGCCCGCCAACGATCCCACGGTGCTGTTCACCACCGCGGGGATGCATCCGCTCGTGCCGAACCTGCTCGGCGAGCCGCATCCGGCGGGCTCGCGGCTCGCGAGCGTCCAGAAGTGCGTCCGCACCGGCGACATCGAGCTGATCGGCGACGACACCCACCTCACGTTCTTCGAGATGCTCGGCAACTGGTCGCTCGGCGACTACTACCGCGAGGACGCGATCCGCTGGAGCTTCGAGTTTCTGGTCGACCGGCTCGCGCTTCCGGTCGAGCGCCTCGGGGTGACCTGCTTCGCGGGCGACGACGCCGTGCCCCGCGACGTCGCGTCCGCGGCGCTGTGGCAGGAGCTCGGCGTCCGGCACGTGCGGTATCTCGGCCGCGAGGACAACTGGTGGGGGCCGGCCGGCGACACCGGGCCGTGCGGGCCGGATACCGAGATGTTCTTCATCGCGAACGATGGCCGCTGGATCGAGATCTGGAACGACGTGTTCATGGGCTACTGCAAGCTCGCGAGCGGCGAGATCGTCGCGCTGCCGCAGGTCAACGTCGATACCGGGATGGGGCTCGAGCGCACGCTGGTCGCGCTCGGCGGCCTGGCGTCGGTCTACGAGGTCGATACCGTCGCCCCGATCGTCGCGGCGACCGGCGATCGCGTGATCGCGGATCACCTGCGCGCGGCCTGCTGCATGATCGCGGACGGGGTCGCACCGTCGAACAAGGATCGCGGCTACGTGCTGCGGCGGCTGCTGCGCAGGTGTCTGCTGCTCCGCCGCGGCGAGCCGTTGCCGGGCGGCGTCGTCGTGGAGACGCTCGGCGACGTCTACCCGGAGCTGGTCGGCGCGCGCGACGCGATCGCGGCGACGATCGAGGACGAGCGCCAGCGCTTCGACCGCGCGATCGCGCAAGGCGAACGCGCGCTGCGCGGCGTCCGCGTGCTCGACGGCAAGGTCGCGTTCGACCTGTTCCAGACCCACGGCATTCCGTTCGACATCACGCTCGAGCTCGCGCGCGAGGCCGGCGCGCCGATCGACCGCGATGACTTCGAGCGCGCGCTCGCGGAGCACCGCGCGCTGTCGCGCACGACCTCGAGCGGCGCGTTCGCGGGTGGCCTCGCGGATCATTCGGGCGCCATCGTGCGCTACCACACGGTGACCCACTTGCTCCAGGCGGCGCTACGCCGCGTGCTCGGCGCGCACGTGATCCAGCGCGGCTCGAACATCACGAGCGAGCGGCTGCGCTTCGACTTCACGCACGATCGCAAGCTGTCGCCGGACGAGCTGGCGCGCGTCGAGGCGCTGGTCGACGCGTGGCTCGCGGCCGACCTCGAGATCACGCGTGCGGCGATGACCGAGCGCGAGGCACGCGAGCTCGGCGCGATCGGCGCGTTCGGCGACAAGTACAGCGATCCGGTCTCGATCTACACGATCCGAGATCGTGCGACCGGCGAGGTGATCAGCCGCGAGTTCTGCGGCGGTCCTCACGTGACCTCGGCGCCGGCCGGGCGGTTTCGCATCACGCGCGAGCAGGCGCTCGCCGCGGGCGTGCGCCGGATCAAGGCGGTGCTCGTTCGCTAGCGCCGCTACCCGCCGCGCGGCAGCGCGCTGCCCGGCTGCGGGCCGTTCTCGTCGTTCACCATGCGGATGTAGAGCTGCGCGCTCTTGTTGCTCGGATCGATCTTCAGGACCTCGCGCCACTCCGCGATCGCGGCCTCCTTGCGGCCGAGCGAGAACATCGTGACGCCGAGGTGGATGCGCGCGGGCACGAAGTCCGGGCGCAGCTTCTTGGCGTGCTCGAACTCGGCGACCGCGGCGTGGTACATGCCCATGTCGCGGTAGACGTTGCCGAGCCGGACCCGCAGGTCGGCGAAGTCGGGGCACAGGTCGAGCGCCTTGGAGTACTCGCGCACCGCCTCGTCGAACATCGACAGCCCGCCGTAGGCGGCGCCGAGCTCGGCGTGCATGTTGGCGAGCTTGCCGCGCGCGAAGCGGTCGAGCTTGTTGGGCTGACCCACCGAGGCCGAGACCGCGTTGACGTAGACCTCGCGCGCGCGGTCGTACTTGCCGCGATCGTTGTAGGTGACGCTCAGGTTGAGCGCGGCCTCGGTGTAGCGCGGGTTGAGCCGCAGCGCGTTCTCGAACGCCTCCTCGGCGTCGGAGAACCGGCCCTGCGCGTGATAGATCACGCCGAGCATGTTGTAGAGGTCCGGGAAGCTCGGCCGCGCCGACGCGGCCTCGGCGAGGAACGGCTCGGCGCGCTCGTACTCGCCGGCGTTGTAGTGCTCGCGCCCCAGCGCGATCAGTTGCTCGACGCGGTCGCCGCTCACCACCGCTACATTACATCAGCGGGCGGTCAGTGCGCCGGAGCGATCCCGCCGAGCTGGCCGCGCGCCTGGGCCGCGCGGGGCGATTGCGGGAAGTGCTGCACGAGGTCCTGCCAGGTCAGGCGGGCGCGATCGGGCATGTCGACCGCCATGTAGGCCTTGCCGAGCAGCCACAGCGCCTCCTCGTCGTAGCCGACGCCGCGGTAGCGCTCGAGCAGGCGGCGCAGCCGCAGCACGGTGCCCATCGGCTTGCCGTTCTTCCAGTAGTACTGCGCGACGTACCACTCGTGATCGGCGAGCCGCTTGCCGACCTTGACGAGGATCTGCTTGGCCTTGTCGCGGTACGGCGAGTCCGGATACTTGTCGAGGAAGCTCTTGAGCTCGTTCGCGGCATCCTCGGTCGACGACTGATCCTTCTCGTACGACGGCGGGAACAGCCAGAAGTCGCCGGGCAGCTGCTTGAAGTAGGCCTCGCCGATCTTGAACGACGCGTAGCCGTTGGCGACCATCTCGTGGGTCGGGTGGAACTTGATGAACAGCCGGTAGCTGTCGATCGCCTCGAGGTACTGCTCGGCGCCGAACTGGGCGTCGGCGAGCCGCAGCTCGGACAGCACGGCGTACTTGGAGTACGGGAAGCGGCTCTTGATGAACGCGAAGTACTTCGAGGCGGCGAGCCAGTCCTTGCTGTCGAGCGCCTTGAGCCCCTTGTCGTAGTTCTTCTGCGCCGAGACCGAGTAGTCGACCGCGCCGCTGCTGGTCTTGCCGCCGCAGGCGGCAAGCGCGATCGCACAGGCGAGGACTGCGGCTCTCGGAATCATTCGACTTTGGCGGCTCATAGCACGGATCAGTGCGCGCGAGTTGGACCGCCCGCCCGCCCCGAGCGTTGCCCCGGCGGTGATCGTTTATAAGTAGGCATGCGCGTTTTGCTTCTCGCGGCGATCGCCGGCTGCTCGGGCGGGGCCACCCAGATCGCGATCGCTCCGCCGCCGCCCCGGCAGACCCAGGGTCCGCTGGCGGGGCCGCTGTGCACCGGCGATCACTGCACGTGCCGCGAGGCCAACGCGGCGGGCGATGCCGGCGTCGGGCTGCCGGAGGGAGCGGCCAAGCGCTTCGAGGTCCGGCTCGGCCCGTCGCCCCAGCAGCTGTGGGTGAAGATCGGCCCGAACGTGCTGTACAAGAGCGCCGAGCGCCCGGAGGAGTGCTTCTACGTCGACCTCGCCGCGGGGCAGATCCCGGTCGAGCTACGCGCCTCCGATCCATCCGGCGTGTCGGCCGCGTGGTCGATCCACGAGCTCGGGAGCAAGACCCGGAGCTGGTACGACACGTTCACGTTCAACTGCGGCAGCCCGGGCGTGTGCTCGTTCGACGAGCTCGACGGCCAGAAGCAGCGCTTCGCCGGCTACAAGCACGGCGTCGAGGACCTGTGCGGCTCGGTCAAGATCAAGGGCCTGAGCTGGGACACCGGCAAGTCGCCCGACATGCTCCACCCCGACGAGCTGCTCGTCCGGCTCGTGCTCGACATCTACCGGCGCGCGCCGACCCAGAGCCACGGCGACGAGAGCTGCGGCAAGGGCCCGCCGCCGGAGGACGTGCCCGACGCGCCGCAGCCGGTCGCACCGGCGCCGTGATGTTCGACTATCCCGATCCGTACGACGTGATCGTGGTGGGCGCGGGGCACGCCGGCTGCGAGGCCGCGCTCGCCGCTGCGCGGCTCGGCGCGCGCGTGCTGGTCCTGACCGGCAGCCTCGAGATGGTGGCGCAGATGTCGTGCAACCCGGCGATCGGCGGGGTCGCCAAGGGCCACCTGGTCAAGGAGCTCGACGCGCTCGGCGGCGAGATGGCGAGCGTGATCGACGAGACCGGCATCCAGTTTCGCCGGCTCAACGCGAGCAAGGGTCCGGCCGTGCGCTCGACCCGCGCGCAGGCCGACAAGCGGCGCTACCGCGACGCGATGCGGATGCGGCTCGAGGCCCAGCCCGGCCTCGCGCTGCGCCAGGGCGAGGTCGCGAGCCTCGCGGTCGAGGACGGCCGGGTGCGCGGCGTCGCGACCACGATGGGCGTGGCCTATCGCGCGCGCGCGGTGATCCTCACGACCGGGACGTTCCTGCGCGGCGCGATCTTCGTCGGCGAGGCGCGCGCGGCGGGCGGCCGCGCCGGCGAGGCGCCGGCGGTCGGGCTGTCGCACGCGCTCGGCGCGCTCGGCTTTCCGCTCGCCCGGCTCAAGACCGGCACGCCGTGCCGGCTCGATCGCAAGACGCTCGATCTCGCGGGGCTCGAGCTCCAGCCCGGCGACGATCCGCCGCCGATGTTCCGCTGGCAGGGCCTGTCGGCGCCGGCGCTGCCGCAGCTCGCGTGCTGGATCACGTACACCAACGCGAGCACGCACGCGATCATCCGCGCCGGCCTGCCGCGCTCGCCGCTGTACCGGAAAGACATCGCGGGCCCCGGGCCGCGCTACTGCCCGAGCATCGAGGACAAGATCGTCCGGTTCGCGGACAAGGAGCGCCATCAGATCTTTCTCGAGCCGGAGGGCCTCGATTCGGCCGAGGTCTACCCCAACGGGGTGTCGACCTCGCTGCCGTACGACGTGCAGCTCGCGTTCATTCGCACGATCCCCGGGCTCGAGCGCGCCGAGCTGACCCGCCCGGGCTACGCGGTCGAGTACGACTTCATCGATCCGCGCGAGCTCCATCCGACGCTGGAGACCCGCCGCGTGCGCGGGCTGTATCACGCCGGCCAGCTCAACGGCACGTCGGGCTACGAGGAGGCCGCGATCCAGGGCCTGATCGCCGGGATCAACGCGGCGCTCGCGCTGCGCGGCGACGATCCGCTGATCCTGCGCCGCGATCAGGCCTACGCCGGCGTGCTGGTCGACGACCTCACGACGCGCGGCACGCGCGAGCCATACCGCATGCTGACCTCGCGCGCCGAGTTCCGCCTGCTGCTGCGCGAGGACAACGCGGTCGATCGCCTGATGCCGATCGGCCGGGCGATCGGCCTGTGCGACGACGCGCGCTGGCGGCGGTTCACCGCGTGGCAGGCCGAGCTCGCCTCCGCCCACGAGCGCGCGCAGCGCGCGACCGTGACCGGCACGCCGGCGGTCAACGCGCAGCTCGCCGCGCACGGCTCGGCGCCGGTGGTCGATCGCCGGATCGCGCTCGCCGAGCTGTATCGCCGGCCCGAGCTGCCGTGGCATGCGGTCGAGGCGATCGCGTCGGCCGGCGGGCTCGCCGCGCCCGAGGTCGGGCCCGCCGCGCTCGAGCGCGTCGCGATCGAGCTCGCCTACGAGGGCTACCTGCGCCGCCAGGCCGCCGAGGCCCAGCGGCTCGAGCGCGCCGACGCCGTCCGCGTTCCGGACGAGCTCGACTACCGCGGCATCCCGGGGCTCTCGAACGAGGTGGTCGAGAAGCTCGAGGCGATCCGCCCGCGCTCGGTCGGCCAGGCCTCGCGGATCAGCGGTGTAACACCGGCCGCGGTCGCGATCCTATTGACGCACATCGGGCTGCACGAGCGCCGCCGCGCGGGGTGATGATGCGCGCGATGGAGCGCGTCATCCTGGTCACCGGAGCATCGTCGGGTATCGGCCGCGCGTGTGCGGAGCTGCTCGCGGCGCGCGGCCACCGCGTGTTCGGCACCTCGCGCAAGGGCGGCGAGGGCAGCAGCGGGGTCACGATGCTCGCGATGGACGTCGACGACGACGCGTCGGTCGCCGCCGGGGTCGCGAAGGTCGTCGACCTCGCCGGCCGGCTCGACGTCGTGGTCAACAACGCCGGGTTCGCGATCGCGGGCGCGGTCGAGGACACCTCGGTGGCCGAGGCGCGCGCGCAGTTCGAGACCAACGTGTTCGGCGTGCTCCGGGTGTGCCGCGCCGCGCTGCCGCACATGCGCGCGCAGCGCTCGGGGCTGATCGTCAACATCAGCTCGCTCGGCGGGATCTTCGGCATGCCGTTCTCCGGGCTGTACAGCGCGAGCAAGTTCGCGATCGAGGGGCTGTCGGAGGCGCTCGCGCTCGAGACCCGGCGGTTCGGCGTGCGCGTCGTGGTGGTCGAGCCCGGCGACATGCGCACCGGCCTTCCCGACGCGCGCCGCGACGTCGCCGCCGCGGCGGGCTCGGCGTACGAGCCGGCGTTTCGCAACGTGATGAAGCTGTCCAAGCGCGACGAGGACAAGGCGCCCGATCCGGCCCTCGTCGCGCGCCTGGTCGGCAAGATCGTCGCGACCGGTCGGCCCAAGCTGCGCTACAGCGTCGGCATGTTCTCGCAGCGCATCGTGGTCTGGCTCAAGCGCCTGCTCCCCGTGCGGATGTTCCAGTGGATCCTGCTCAAGGCGTTCGAGCTCGGCTGAGCGCCGCGGGGCCGAATCGGGCTTCACGAACGAAGGCGGGCTGTTGTAGGGTGACGGCCCTCATGAAGCTTCGCGCGCTTACGTTCACTGTCCTGGGGATCGCGGGCACCGCCTCGGCCGGCGGCCTGCTGCTGCCGGGGGCAGGCGCGGTGTCGAGCTCGCGCGCCGGCGCGTCGGTGGTCGCCGCCGACGATGCCGAGGCGATCTCGCTCAACCCGGCGGGCATCGCGCACTCGAGCGGCACGGTGATCACGATCGGCATCGCGGCGATCGACTACTTCATGTCGATGCAGCGCAACGGCGACTACCCGCTGATCAGCCAGGAGTCGACGACCTACGCGGGCACGCGCTTCCCGGTCGTCACCAACAAGGTCGATCCGCCGCTCGGCATCGGCTCGTTCCAGCCGGTGCCGATGATCGGCATCGTGTCCGATCTCGGGGGCCGGGTCCCGCACCTCCACGTCGGGTTCGGCCTGTACGCGCCCAACGCGTATCCGTTCCGCGACATGACCAACGTCGACGGCCACGAGTACCAGTTCAACAGCGACTACAACCTGCCGCCGCCGCCCAACCGCTACGACATCATGAAGGAGCAGGCGGCGGTGATCTTGCCGAGCATCGACGTCGCCTACAGCATCCTGCCGCAGCTCGACGTCGGCGCGCGGTTCTCCGCCGGGTTCGCGACGCTCAAGTCATCGGTCGCGGTGTGGGGCCTGCAGAACGACGAGGAGTGGATCAAGCAGGACGGCATGTTCTCGGTCGATGCCTCGGACTCGTTCATCCCGACCGGCGCGCTCGGCGCGAACTACCGGATCGACGACCACATCGAGGTCGGCGCCAACTACACGCTGCCGATCATCATCCACGCCAAGGGCAACGCGGACCCGCAGAACGGCCCGGCGGTGCTGATCGGCACCGAGCCGGTCGCGGTGACCCCGGTCGACGACTCGGTCGCGCGCTGCGCCAAGGGCGGCACGCCGACCTCGCTCAAGGCGTGCGTCGATCTCGAGATCCCGATGACCGCGCAGGTCGGCGGGCGCTACAAGTTCCTCGACCAGAAGGGCGCGCTCAAGGGCGACGTCGAGCTCGACGTCGGCTGGGAGCACTGGGGCGCGTCGTGCGACTACACCAAGGATCCGAACTGCCTCGATCCGAGCGACTTCCGCGTCGTGGTCGACGGCCGGGTCGGCACGCAGATGGACCCCGACGGGCTGGCGTTCAAGGACACGCTGATCCAGCACGGCTTCCAGGACGTGTACGACGTCCGGCTCGGCGGCAGCTGGTCGTTCCCGCTCGGCGACAACGCGATCATCGCGCGCGGCGGCGTCAGCTACGACACCGCGGCGGCCAAGCCGGGCTGGGAGCGGGCCGACCTCGACGGCGCGGCGCGCACGATGCTCGCCGGCGGCGCGAGCTACCAGATGGCCAAGCTCCGGTTCGACGCGGGGTTCGGCGTGATCCTCGAGGGCACGCGCTCGACCACGCGCGACTGCCTGCCGACCGGCGCGATCGGCAGCCAGGGCTGTGCGCCCGACGGCAGCGAGCAGCCGCCGAACCTGCGTCAAGGTCCCGATCCGATCAACCCCATCCTCGGCAGCGGCGCGGGCGGTCAGCCGGATACGCAGGCCGAGCACCCGGTCAACGAGGGCACGTACAAGTCGCACTACCTGTTCATCATGCTCGGTGCGTCTTACAAGTTCTGATGCCATAGTGTCGGTATGTCCAAGGCCCTCGTGAAGACGGATGGTGGTAGCAGCGGCGTCGTGCCCGCGGTGGGCAGCCTGCTGATCCCGGGCGTGGGTCAGCTGATCAACGGCGAGAGCGACAAGGCGCTCGGCGTGTTCGTGGTCTCGGTGGTGACCGGGGCGGGGTTCTTCCTCGGCCTGCCGATCGTCGGCGGGCTGTTCGGCCTGGTTCACCTCGCGACCCACGTCTACGCGGTCGGCGACGCGTACGTGCAGGCCCGCAAGAAGCGGTAAGCTGCCGCGGATGTCCGGCGACGAGTTCGATCAGTTTCGCGGCACCGCCACCTACATCGCCTCGGACGAGCTGCGCCACGCGGTCAACGTCGCGGTCGCGCTCGGGCGGCCGCTCCTGGTGCGCGGCGAGCCCGGCACCGGCAAGACGCTGCTCGCCGAGAACCTCGCCGCCGCGCTCGAGCTGCCGCTGGTGCGCTGGCACGTCAAGTCGACGACCAAGGCCAAGGACGGGCTCTACGTCTACGACACGGTCGCGCGGCTGCACGACTCGCGGTTCGGCGGCGACGTCCGCGACATCGCGAAGTACATCAAGCTCGGCCCGCTCGGCGAGGCGCTCGCCGCCGAGTCGCGCGTCGTGCTGCTGATCGACGAGATCGACAAGGCCGACATCGAGTTCCCCAACGACCTCCTGCTCGAGCTCGACGCGATGCGGTTCCGCATCGACGAGACCGGCCGCGAGGTGGTCGCGGCAGAGCGCCCGGTCGTCGTGATCACGTCGAACAACGAGAAGGAGCTGCCGGACGCGTTCCTGCGCCGCTGCGTGTTCCATTACATCGCGTTCCCCGATCGCGAGCTGATGGCGCAGATCATCCGGGTCCATCATCCCGACGTCTCCGATCGCGTGCTCGACCACGCGCTCGAGACGTTCTTCGGGCTGCGCGCCACGCCGCGGCTGCGCAAGAAGCCGTCGACCTCCGAGCTGATCGACTGGATCTGCGCGCTCAAGAAGGCCGGCGTCGATCTCGCGAAGGTCGGCCACGGCATCCCGTTCCTCGGCACGCTGCTCAAGACCGAGAGCGACGTCGAGCTCGTGCAGAAGCGCGCGAAGGCCTAAGGCATCGCGAGCACGTGGATCTCGCTCGCGTCGAGCGCGCGGTCGTAGATGCGGAGGTCGTCGAGCCGGCCCGACAGCGGGCACTCGAGCATCGTGCCGTCGTCGATGTCGGCGCCGATCACGATCGGGCCATCGTCGAACTGCGCGGCGCCGGACGGCGCGTCGCCGCCGAGCAGCGCCCCGTCGACCCAGAGCACGCGGTTGGTGCCGTCCCAGGTCATCGCGACGTGGTGCCACGCCGACGAGTCGAACGTGGCGGGCTCCATCCCGGTGAACGACGACGGCGTTTGCCCGGCGGTGATGTAGTCGAGCGTCGCGCCCGGCTGGTTCGTGGCGTCGCTGGTCACGAGCTGCCACGAGTTGTCGGTCGTCGTGCCATAGACCTTGCTCATCGGGCACTGCGACGACGCCAGCGTGCCGGTGATCGACTCCCACCACGCGACCGTGAACGGGCTGCCGAACACGCTGGCCGGGCCATCGACGACGAGGTGATCGTCGACGCCGTCGAACGCCAGCGCGTTGCCGACCCGGCCGGGCGTGACCAGGGTCGGGCAGGCCGGCGGCGTGCAGCTCGCGCCGTGGCCGTTGCCGGTCGCGTCGACCAGCGTCGTGCCGTCGAACGTGTCCATCGGGTACCAGGCGACCAGCCCCGCGGGCAAGCCGTCGGGCGGCGCATCGCGTGGGGTCGCGTCGCTGCGCGCGTCGAACCCGGTGCGGCCGCAGGCGGCCACGACCACGACCGCGAGGGCTCGCATCTCGCCATTGTATCCGATGCTAGAGTTGCCTCGCGTGCTGGTCGACTTCCTCTACGAGCTGCGCCGCCGCCACGTCCCGGTGTCGACCCACGAGTGGCTCGCGCTCATGGAGGGCCTCGCGCTCGGCCTGCACGAGAGCTCGCTCGATGGCTTCTATCACCTGTGCCGCACGCTGTGCGTCAAGGACATCGCGCACTACGACGCGTACGACGAGGCGTTCCTCGCGTACTTCAAGGACGTCCACACCGACGCGCTCGCCCTGACCGAGCAGCTGCGCGCGTGGCTGGCCGATCCGCAAGCGCTCGCGGGCCTGACCGACGAGCAGCGCAAGGCGCTCGGCGAGCTCGATCTCGAGCGGCTGCGCGCGCTGTTCGAGCAGCGCCTGCGCGAGCAGAAGGAGCGCCACGACCGCGGCAACCGCTGGATCGGCACCGGCGGGACCTCGCCGTTCGGCACCGGCGGTCAGAACCCGAGCGGCATGCGGGTCGGCGGCGGCGGTGGGCGCAGCGCGCTCGCGGTGGCCGACCAGCGGCTGTTCCAGGAGTATCGCCGCGACGTCGTGCTCGATGTCCGCCAGATCGACGTCGCGCTGCGCGGGCTGCGCCGGCTCGGCCGCGACGGCGCCGAGGAGGAGCTCGATCTCGACGAGACGGTCGACGAGACCTGCAAGAACGCCGGCGAGCTCGAGATCGTGTTCCGGCCGCCCCGCCGCAACCGGGTCAAGGTCGTGCTGCTGATGGACGTCGGCGGCTCGATGGATCCGCACGCCGAGCTGGTGTCGCGGCTGTTCACCGCGGCCTCGCGCGCCGGGCGGTTCGCGAAGTTCCGCAGCTACTACTTCCACAACTGCGTGTACAACGCGGTCTACGACGACGCGCAGCTGCGCAAGCCGCTGACCACCGCCGACCTGCTCGCCGGCAGCGATCGCGACGAGAAGCTGGTGATCGTCGGCGACGCGCTCATGCACCCGGGCGAGCTGCTCGATCCGGGCGGCTCGATGTACTTCTCGAGCCAGACCCGCGCGTCGGGCATCGAGTGGCTGCGCCGGCTCGCGCACCACTTCCGGAGCGCGGCGTGGCTCAACCCCGAGCCGGAGCGGTTCTGGCAAGGCACGACGATCGAGGTGATCGCCAGCGTGCTCGCGATGTGGCCGCTCACGCTCGATGGCCTGGGCCACGCGGTGCGCTACCTGGTGCGCGGCGGCGACAAGCCGCGGGTCGGCGATCCGGCCAAGTGGGTCCGCGGCCTCTGAGCGTTTCCTGTGTCCTGTCGCGCGGTTTCCGATCCGACGCGGGCGGTCGCTCCGCGACAATGATAGGCTTCGTGGGGTGTTCGTCCCGGGGGCCATCATCGCGGGCAAGTACCGGATGGAGCGGCTGCTCGGCGAGGGCGGCATGGGCATGGTCGTGGCGGCGACCCACCTCGGGCTCGGCACGCCGGTCGCGCTGAAGTTCCTGCACGCCGCGCTCGCCACCAACCACAACGTGGTCGAGCGCTTCGCGCGCGAGGCGCGCGCGTCGGCGCTGCTGCGCGGCGAGCACGTGTGCCGGGTGTCCGATGTCGGCGCGTTCGACGACGGCTCGCCGTTCATCGTGATGGAGCTGCTCAACGGCCGCGATCTCGCGACCATCCTGCGCGAGAACGGCCCGCTACCGGCCAACATCGTGTGCGACTACCTGCTCCAGGCGTGCATCGCGATCGGCGAGGCCCACGCGCAGGGCATCGTCCACCGCGATCTCAAGCCCGGCAACCTGTTCCTCACGATGAAGCCGGACGGCTCGCCGCTGATCAAGGTGCTCGACTTCGGCGTCGCCAAGGCGCCGCAGGACGGCAACTTCAGCCTGACCCAGACCGCGAACGTGATCGGCTCGCCCGGCTACATGTCGCCCGAGCAGCTGCGTTCGAGCAAGGAGGCCGACGCGCGCAGCGACATCTGGTCGCTCGGCGTCACGATCTACGAGCTGATCGCCGGGCGCCAGCCGTGGATCGCGGAGAGCATCACCGAGCTCACCCTGCGCATCGCGATGGATCCGCTGCCGCCGCTGCCGCCGCTCGTGCCGCCCGGGCTCGGCGCCGTGATCGCGCGCTGCATGGAGAAGGAGCCGGCGCGGCGGTTCGCCAACGTCGGCGAGCTCGCGGCGGCGCTCGCGCCGTTCTCGACCGCCAATGGCGCGGAGATCGCCGCGGTGGTCGCGCGGGTCGCGCGCGGCTCGGCGCCGGTGTTCGGCTCGTCGTCGCAGAGCGGGCTCGAGGCCGCGCCGACCGTCGCGATGCGCACGTCGCCCAACCATCCGACCACGGTCGGCGGCGCGAGCGGCGTGCTGGTCGACGGCCCGAAGCGCGGGCGCGGCCGGCTCGTGGTGTCGCTCCTCGCCGGCAGCGTCGTGCTCGGCATCGCCGCCGCGGTGCTGATCGTGAAGCAGGGCGGAAGCGGCGACGATCCGGCGCCGCCGCCGACCACCGCGACGGCGCCGACCGCCGCGCCCACGCCACCGCCGCCGCCGCCGATCGTCACGCCGATCGACGCCGCGGCCGCGCCGATCGCCGCCCCCGAGGACGCGGCGGAGCCCCGGACGGCGCCGGCCGACGCGGCCACCGCCAGGAAGCCGCCGGCGGCGCACAAGACGACGCCGAAGCGCCCGGAGGACATCAATGACAGCCGCTTCTAGGCTCGCGGCCGCGATGCTGCTCGTCGCCACCGCCGCGCAGGCCGAGCCCAGCGCCGCCGCCGACAAGGCGTTCAAGGCGGGGCGCGACGCGTTCCGCGCCGGGCGCTACGCCGAGGCCTGCCAGAAGTTCGAGGACAGCCAGAGGCTCGATCCCGAGCTCGGCACGCTGTTCAACCTCGCGCAGTGCGACGAGAAGATCGGCAAGCTGGCGTCCGCGCTCGCCGCGTTCCGCCAGATCGTCTCCGACGACAGCAACGAGAAGCGCAAGGCGCTCGCCGGCCAGTACGCGGTCAAGCTCGAGAACCGCGTGCCCAAGCTGCTGGTCGAGCTCGCGAGCCCGCCGTCCGATCTCAAGGTCATGCTCGACGATCGCGCGGTCGCGCCCAACCAGCCGATCGAGGTCGACGACGGCTCGTACACCGTCACCGCGACCGCCGCCGGGTTCAAGCCGTTCAAGACGACCGTCGCGATCAGCGGCGAGGGCTCGACCACGCCGGTCCAGGTCTCGCTCGAGAAGATCGATCTCGCGCCGCCGACCGGGCCGAGCGAGCCGCCGCCGGTCGCGATCCACGAGCAGCCGATGCCCGCGCCGCCGGTGGCGCACTCGCACCGCAAGACCTACGCGGTCGCGACGCTCGTGGTCGGCGGCGGGGCGCTGATCGCGAGCGGCGCGTTCGGCGTGATCGCGAGCGGCAAGTGGAACGACGCCAAGGCGGTGTGCGGCGGCACGATCTGCCCGACCCAGCCCGCGACCGACATGGCCAACAGCCTCGCCGACACCGCGCGCAGCGCCGGCAACCTGGCGACGATCTTCGGCATCGTCGGTGGCGTCGGCGTCGCCGCCGGGATCACGCTGTGGCTGACCGCGCCGAGCGAGCACGCCGTGCGGGTGACCGCGAATCCGCACGGGATCGATCTCGTCGGCCGGTTCTGATCAGGGGGAGCACGGCGCCTGGTGATCGATCGGCACGATCCCGGCGAGCACCGCGGCACCGTGCACGGCGGCGCGCGCGCACGCCTCCGCGATCGCCCGGCCGGCGGCGAGGTAGTGCACGAGCGCACCGGCGAAGCTGTCGCCCGCGCCGTACGCGCCCACCACGCGCGGCACCGGCGGCGCCGCGAACGCCACGACGCCGGCGGCGGTCTCGATCCGGCCGCCGCGCGCACCGTCGGTCATGACCAGCGCGCCCGGCGCGATCGCGTAGTCGGCCAGCGCCGTGGCCTCGCGCGGATCGTTCGCGCTGCCGACCACGACGTCGGCGCGCACGCCGGAGGCCGCGAGCGCCGCGCGCCGGCGCGCGCTCACGACCAGCACGCGCGCCGCCCGCGCCGCGCGCAGCGCCTCGGGATCCTGCGCCGTGAAGTAGGCGCCGTCGCACGTCGCGAGCTCGTCCCACGGCAGCGGGTCGGCGCGCGTCGGGTGCAGCGGCCGGCCGATCACGAAGATCGTGCGCTCGCCGCCCGGCGTGATCAGCACGAGATCGCGGGTGTGAGGCTCGCTGCGCGCAGCGGCGTGCACGCGCGCGCCGCTGCGCGCGAGCTCGTCGCGCACGTCCCGGCCGGCGTCGTCGCTGCCGATCGCGGTGTAGAGCAGGACCTCGGCCGGCCCGCGGATCAGCTGGTGGAACGCGAGCCCGCCGCCGCCGCCGGGGAACACGCGCGGCGCGTCGAGGTGGACGATGTCGCCGGGCGCGGGCAGCGCCGGCACGGCAGCGAGCGTGACGTGCTCGACGTGGCCGATCACGGCGACGCGCATCCGCCGAGCATATGCCGGCCGCGTCAGCTCGGCCGCACCCAGCGCAGGATCGCCTCGGCCGTGTCGTCGGCCCGGGTGTTGAAGCAGATCCGCGCCCCGGGCGCGAATTCGTGGACGACGTTGACGAGCTTCTCGAACAGCGGGAGGTGCGGCGGCGGCAACCGCACGCCCGCGCCGATCACGACCGCGTCGCACGGCTTGTGCTCGAGCGCGGCGCGCGCGACCTGCTCGGCCGTCTCCCCGAGATCGACCAGGCAGAACGTCGTGGTGAACCCGAGCTCGCGGAGCTGCTGCTCCTGTGCCTTCAGGTCCTGGGCCAGCTTGTCCCGGGTCAGCCCCGGAAACAGCGCGTAGTTGACGACGTCGGGATGCAGACCGATCGAGATGACATGCTTGTTCGCCATGGTTGCCTCGCGGGGGTCAAGAACGGGGCGATGTCAGCCAGCCGCGCAGCACGGCCGCGGCGGTGGTGGGCACGATGTCGGGGAACCGCGCGTTGTCGAGCGAGCGCAGCGCGCCCTTGCCGCTGATCTGCGCGAGCTGGTACTGGGCGAACACGTAGTCGAGCGGCGAGCTCGCGGTGGTACGGGTGCGCGCGATCCAGCGGGCGAGCTCGGCGGCCGAGCCGCGCGGCTCGACGCGCATGGCACGCCCGGTCACCTGCTCGAACGTGGTCGCGAGCGCGCGCACGCTGGTCGTGTCGCCGGCAAACGCGATCCGGCGCGGCGCGGCATCGTCGATCGCGAGCTGCGCGACCACGCGCGCCGCGTCGTCGAGCGTGGTCATGTCGATCGCTTCGTCGCCGGTGCCCCACGGCGTCGCCACCGCGCGCTCGAGGTCGAAGATGCCCATCACCGGCGACAGCTGGACCTCGGTGAACGCGCCGACCAGGACGTGGGTCACGGCGAGCTCGGATGCGTCGGCCAGGTCCGCGAAGCGCCGCCGCAGGTCGAGGAACACGTTGTCTCCATCGTCGAGCGCGCCGAAGTCGAGCGAGTAGTCCGACGGGATGAACCGCCGCACGCCGCAGCGCTCGCCGGCGCGAAGCAGCTGGTGCTGTCCGTCGACGATCACCGCGGGGCCGCCGCTGAGCGTCGACACCACGACGTCGGCGTCTCGCAGCGCGCTGTCGAGCGCGGTTGCATCCGCCAGCTCGGCCGACGCGATCGCCGCGCCCGCGTCGCGCAACGGCTGGAGCTTCGGGTTCGACGCGTCGCGCGTCACGATCCGGAGCCGGGCGCGCCGGCTCGCGAGCACGGCGGCCGCGACCCGCGCGCCGAACCTGCCGGTGGCGCCGACGAGGACGATCGTGTTCTGCGCGGCCATGGCGACACCATACAGCGCGTCGCGACGGCCGGAAGCGCACCGCTTCTGACATCATTGGTTCGCCATGCGCAACAAACCGCCGCTCGACCTCACGGCGCTCGCGACGTTCGTCGAGGTCGTCACGCGCGGGAGCTTCTCCGCCGGCGCCCGCGCGCGCGGCATTCCACGCCCGACCGCGACCCGGCACGTGAACATCCTCGAGCGCGACCTCGGCGTCCGCCTGATCGAGCGCACCACGCGCTCGATGCGCGTGACCGATGCCGGCGCCGATCTGGTCGAGCGCGCGCGGCGGATCCTCGATGACGCGAAGGCCGCGCGCGATGCCCTCGCCGAACGCCAGCAGCGGCTGTCCGGCCGGATCCGGATCTCGGCGCCGATCGAGTACGGCATGAGGTTTCTCGAGCCGGTGCTGGTCGCGTTCGCGCGCGCCCACCCCGAGGTCCGGCTGTCGGTCGAGCTGGCGGCGCGGCAGGTCGATCTCGTCGAGGACGGCTGCGACGTGGCGCTCCGCATCGGACCGCTGCGCGACTCCAGCGACGGCGCGCGCCGGCTGGGCGTGGTGCCGTTCGCGATCTGTGCGGCGCCGGCGCTGCTCGCGCGGGAACGGCCGCCGCGCCGTCCGGAGGAGCTGGCGACTCGCAGGCTGCTCGTGTTCGACACCGCGAGCCGCAAGCGCGTGTGGAGCTTCTCGTCGTCGCGCGGCACCATCGACGTCGCGGTCGGCTCGGCGGTGCTCGAGGCGAACAGCTACGCGCTGCTGCTCGCCGGTGCGACGAGCGGGCTCGGGTTTGCCCGCCTGCCGCGGTTTCTCGCCGCGCCCGCGCTCGAGGCGGGGACGCTGCTCGAGGTCTTGCCCGGCTGGCGCTGCGCCGAGCTGCCGGTGCACGCCCTGTTCCGGCGCGGCATGGCGACCGCGCGCGTACGCGCGCTGCTCTCGCACGTCGCCGCCGCGCTCGACGACCGCGCGCCGGGCTGACCTGCGGTCACATCGGCTCGGTCGCGTCGGGCGAGACCGTGCCGTCGACGAACGCCTCGGTGTAGTTCATCCAGATCACGCCGACCGAGCCGCCGCCGCCGCCGCCGCCCGCGCTGGCGCCGCCCGTCGCGCCGTCGGTCGCCGCATTGGCGCCGTAGCCGCCGTTGCCACCCGCGCTCGCGCCGCTGCCGCCGGCCGCGCCGCTGGTGTCGCCGATCGCGCCGGTCGTGCCGGTCTGGCTGGCTCCGCCGGCGCCGCCACCGCCGCCGCCCTCCGCGATGACGTCGCCGTCGATCGTCACGCTCGGCGCGTCGAGCCCCACCAGGCCGCCCGCGCCGCCGCCGCCGCCGCCGTTGGCGCCGACCGTGCCGCCGGCGCCGCCCGCGCCCGACGCGAGCACGCCGCCGCTGCCCGACACGGTCACCGACGCGCCGCCGAGCATGTACAGCGCACCGCCCGACACGCCGCCGGCCGCCGAGCTGCCGGCCGCGGCGCCGTTGCAACCGCCGCGCACGAACGCGAGCGCGCGCGCGCCGGCGCCGCCGCCGCCGGTGCCGC
>DATJAE010000291.1:0-6941 GCA_035516595.1 Kofleriaceae bacterium
CCGGCCCTCGACCCGCGCGATCGCGCCGCCCGGCCGGCCGCACGGGCACGGCGCACCGGCGAGGCGCACCAGGTCGCCGACGTCGAACCGCAGGTAGCACGCGAACGGATGGCCCAGCGGGGTCACGAGCAGGCGCGCGAGGTCGGCGCGGCCGGGCAGCGCCGCGACCTCGAGGCGGCATGACGCCGCGTTGTGGTGCATGCGGCCGCGCTCGCACTCGATCAGCACCGTGCCGGTCTCGGTCGAGCCGTAGGCGCTCGCGACCGGCGCGCGAAACGCACGCGCGATCCGCGCGCGCTCGAGCCGCGATGGCCAGGTGTACGACAGCGTGACCACGCGCGGCCGCGGCAGCTCGAGCGCGAGCGCCTCGGCGCGCGCGCACAGCGCCGCGAGGTAGGCCGGCTCGCCTTCGATCAGCGCGGGCGCGTAGGCGACGAGCTCGCGCGCCATGCGGCGCACGTCGTCGTCGCTCCAGCGCGCGACGTCGGCGCGCTCGTTGGGGAACAGCAGCCGGCCGAGCGTGCGCTCGCGCATCGCCAGCTCGCGCTCGCCCGGTCCCACGCAGCGCGGCGACGCGACCACCGCCTGGCGCTCGCTCGTCGCCGCGGCCTCGGCGATCGCGGCGTGCAACGGCGTGGCCGCGCGCTCGGACTGGTCCCACCACGCCTGGTTCCACACCAGCGTGACCGGCGGCCCGGTCGTGCCGCTCGTGCGCACGAGCTCCGCCGCGCCGCTCGCGAGCGCCGCGTCGAGGTCGGCGGTCCGCGGCACGAAGCCGCGCGGCGCGCGGGCGAGCATCAGCTGCTTGTCGGTCGCCGGCAGGGCCGCGTAGCGCTCGTCGAGCGAGGCGGCCGGGCCGGGGTCGAACGCGCGCCAGGCCTCGTAGGCGGGGACCTCGGCGAGCGCGCGCTCGAGCTCGGCGCGACTGCGCGCCGGATCGTTCTCGATTAGGCTCGAGCGTGGTGCCGTGCGCGTATCTGATCGCAGGAGCCGGTCGGTCGACATCACCGCGCTCCGTTCGGTACCACCACGACTGCGTCGCGGCGATCGGCGTGGCGCGGCCGACGATCGCGTACGTCGGCGCGGCGGCCGGCGACGATCCGGGCTTCGCCGCGCGCGTCCAGGCGCTGGTGTTCGGCCGCGCCGCGCGCGTGATCGCGATCGAGCTGACGACGCGCACGCGCACCAGCACGCTGCGCGCGCGGCTCGCCGCGGCCGACCTGGTGTTCTTCACCGGCGGCGACGTCGAGCGCGGGATGGCGCTGGTCGACGAGCGCGGGCTCGCGCCCTACCTGCGCGCGCTCGCCGCTCAGGGCAAGCCGATGGAGGGCCTGTCCGCGGGGGCGATCCTGCTCGGCCGGTGGTGGATCCGCTTCCCGGCGCGCGGCGAGCCCGAGCCGTTCGCGTGCCTCGGCATCGCGCCGGGCGCGTTCGACACCCACGGCGAGCGCGACGGCTGGAGCGAGCTCGTCGAGCTCGCGCGCAGGGTGCGCGGCGAGCGCGTGGTCTACGGCATCCCGTCGCACGGCGCCGCGCGGTGGGACGGCGACGCGCTCCACGCGCTCGGCAAGCCGCTCGCGCGCTTCCGGTGCGGTGCGCGGCCGCGCCGGATCGCCGACCTCGTGCCGAGCTAGGCTCGCCATGTCACCGCACCAGCGTGGGAAACATCCGCGCCGCGATCGCCACGAGCGCGACCAGCACGGTCACCACGACGGCGAAGTCGAGCGGCAGGCCGAGCGCGCCGCCGTTCACCATGAACGCGCGCAACGCGTCGACCACGTAGGTCAGCGGGTTGCCGCGCGCGACGACCTGCAGCCAGTGCGGCATCATCGCGAGCGGATAGATCGCGTTCGACGCGAAGAACAGCGGCATGGTCAGCACCTGGCCGATGCCCATGAAGCGCTCGCGCGTCTTGACCAGGCAGGCGATGCACAGCGAGAACGTCGAGAACAGCGCCGAGGCGAGCACCACCATGACCGCGACCCCGAGCAGCGCGATCGGATCGAAGCGCGGCCCGCTGCCGAGCGCCGCGGCGATGACGTAGACGATCGTCGCCTGGACCAGGCCGCGCACGCCGGCCGAGAGCGCCTTGCCGGCGACCAGCGCGGTGCGGCGCGCGGGGCTGACCAGCAGCTTGTGGAGCGTGCCGAGATCGCGCTCCCAGATCACCGCGATGCCGTAGAAGATCGCCATGAACAGCACGCTCTGCGCGAGGATGCCGGGCGCCATGAACGCCGAGTAGCTGAGCGAGCCGGTCGGGATCGCGCGCGTGCGGGTGAACACCTGGCCGAACACGAGCAGCCACAGCGCGGGTTGTACCGAGCGCGTGAACATCTCGGTCGGATCGCGCGCGAGCTTGCGTACCTCGACGGCGGCGATCGCGAGCACCTGCTCGGCGAACGCGGCCGGCGATCGCGTGCGATCAGCCCAGGCGGTGAGCGGTGCGGCGTTCGCGGGCGACGGCACGGAAGTCTCCTCGGTTATCGATCTCGGTGGAGGCGGCGCGGATGAAGATGTCCTCGAGGCGCGTGGCGGCGAACCGCGCGCGCAGCTCGGCCAGCGTGCCCTCGGTCTGGATGCGGCCGCTATGCAGGATCGCGATGCGATCGCACAGCAGCTCGGCCTCCTCCATGTCGTGGGTGGTGAGCAGGATGGTCGTATCGCCCCGCGCGCGCAGCTCGCGCAGCCGCGTCCACACGGTCTGGCGCGCGACCGGATCGAGGCCGACGGTCGGCTCGTCGAGGAACAGCACCTCGGGGCCGTGCAGCAGCGCCTGCGCGATCTCGAGCCTGCGGATCATGCCGCCCGAGTAGCCGCGCACCAGGCGATCGGCCGCATCGCCGAGCTCCATGAACGCGAGCGCGTCGGCGATGCGTTGCGCGCGCTCGCGGCGGGGCACGCCGTATAGCCGCGCCGACATCCGCAGATTTTCGCGCCCGGTGAGCTGGCCGTCGGCCGAGACCAGCTGCGGCACGTAGCCGGTGCGCGCGCGCACCAGCTGGGCCTGGCGGACGACGTCGTAGCCGGCGACCTGGGCGCCGCCGGAGGTCGGCGGCAGGAGCGTCGTCAGCATCTTGATGAGGGTCGATTTGCCCGCGCCGTTCGATCCGAGCAATCCGAAGATCGTGCCGGTCGACGCGACGAGGTCGACGCGATCGACCGCGACGAGCTCGTCGAATACTCGCGTCAGCTCGCGCGTCTGGATCGCCGCCGTCATGCCCGACGCGAGCTGCAGCCCGCGTTCCAGCGGCCGAGCGCGATCCCGCGCAGCGCGTGCACGAACGCCGCGGCGAGCCGCAGTCCTTGCGTCACCCGCCCGAGGCCAGGCCTTGCGGCGTCAGCGTGACGCGCTGCCCGGGCTGGAACGGCGTGGCGTCGCGGTACAGGAACAAGCCGCGCTCGCCGTCGTCGAACCGCACCAGCACCTGATACGTGTGGGTCTCCGACGAGCCCGAGCTCGCCGCCGCGCCGATCGCGGCGCCGCCGGCCATGCCGAACAAGGTCGCGGGGCCGCGTCCGTGAAACAGGAAGCCGCCGATCAGCGCGCCTGCGAGCGCACCGACGCCGGGCTGGCCCTCGACCCGGTGCACCACGAGCTGGACGGACTCGACCGTACCCGGCCGCGGAGGACCCGAGCTGACCCAGGTCGGAGTCGCGGGCGTCGCTGAAACGCACGCAGCGAGTGCGAGGATCAAGGGCAACCGGATCGTCATGCTCGACGCGCGGTGCATGCGATGTGCCGCGGCACGACGCGTGCACGACATCGCCGCATGCTGCGCAACCTGCTTCTGGCGGTCGTGATCGCTTCCTCGGCTTGCTACGGCGAGACCGAGGTCGCGTACCCGGGCGTCAACCTCGCGTACGTCGGTCCCGGCGTGGAGGTCGTCACGGATTACGACTATCCGATCTTCTT
Source organism: Kofleriaceae bacterium (assembly GCA_035516595.1). Classification (GTDB taxonomy): domain Bacteria; phylum Myxococcota_A; class Polyangia; order Haliangiales; family Haliangiaceae; genus JABFXX01. The sequence continues at coordinate 3,914 of DATJAE010000291.1, forward strand.
CGTCGATGGCTTCTACTGGCGCTGGTATGGCGGCTACTGGTACCGATCGCCGTACTGGGATCGCGGATGGCTCTACGCGCCGGTCGTTCCCGGCGGGATCCACGGGATCGCGCATCCGTGGACCTACTCGCACTACCGGCCGGGACCCGGCTTCGCGATGCGTCCCGCGCCGCGCCCGGCAGGCGGCCACGTTGGCCGCCGCTAGCTCGAACGCGTGCAGCGCGCGCGCCTCGTGCGGGTCACCGCAAGCGATGCGCGCGCGGACGCCCACCGGCGGGTCGACGCGCGCGGCTCCATCACGAGGCGTGATCGGATCGGCCGCGCTGCTCGTGCTCGTCGCGGCGACGACCGCGCATGCCGGCGACGAGTGCGCGCGCGTTCCGGTGTGGCGCGACGGCCGGCTCGACGGGACGATCTGCCGCGGCGATGCCGAGGCCGCGGGGCTCGTCGTGATCGACCTCGGAGACGACTGGGTGCCGCCGGTGCTCGCCCCCGAGCCGGATGGGACCGGGCCCGGATACCGTGCGACCTACCTCGCGCTCGCGCAGGAGCGCTTCGGCGACGCCGGGCTCGACGGCGAGCTCGCGCGCGGCGACCGCTACCTCGAGCTGTACGGCATCGAACCGGCGCCGGGCGTGGTGCGCGAGCGCCTCGCGGACGACGCGCGCCACCGCTGTCACGACGCGATCGATGACTCGGTGCTCGCCGGAGCGCCGCCGCGGATCGGCGAGGAACCGAGGAGCGTCGGGCTCGCCCGGATCGCGAGCGCGCGAGCGCTGCGCGCCGAGCTCGAGCACGATCGCGTTCGTGCGAAGCTCGCCGATCTCGACGCGCTCGCGGCGAGCGACCGCTACTTCGCGCGCCAGGTCGCGCGGCTCCGCGCGCTCGAAGGCTACGTCGACGCCGTGCGCGCGGTCCAGGCGCACCTCGCGTGCGACGACCTGTTCGAGGCGCCCGCGGTGCCAGGCGCCTACACCTGGCAGACCAGCAACGCCGTGGAGCGCTTCCAGCGCGGGACGATGATCCTGCCGAGCGGCGTGCTCGACGACCAGACCCGCGAGGAGCTCGCGCGGTCGAGCCGCGAGCGCGACTTCGCGACCGCGCTTCGCGTGCTGCGCGCGCGTGTGGTCGCGGCGACCGGCCTGATCGAGGACGGCACGGCTGGCCCGGGCGAAGCCACCGTGCTCGGCCGCGCGCTCGAGCCCGAGGCGACCTGGCGGGTGCGCGGCTACGATCCGCTCGACGGCGCCGCGCCAGATCTGATCGCGCCGGCGACCGAGGCCGCGGCGCGGGCGCTGGGCTGGAAGGATCCCGCGACCGCGCTGGCGTCGCTCGAGGCGCTCGCGCGCACGCCGGTCGTGGCGCTGCCGCTGCCGCCTCCGCCCGCGTACTACTCGCCCGCGATGCAGCTCGAGGTGGAGATCGACCGCGGCGACGTCTGGCACGATCCGGTGCCGCGCTGGCGCGACGCCGCGCGCCGGCCCGCGCTGATCCTGTACGCGCGCGTCGGCGACCGCCGCGTCCCGCTCGCGCGCTGGCCGACGACGATCGGCGGCTGGCAGAACGAGAAGACGGACGGCGACATCGTCAAGGAGTGGAAGGAGTCGCCGGTCGGGCCACGGATCTGGCGAGACCTGCTGGTCGGCCCGAGCTGGCTGCCGCCCGATGCGACGCCGGATCGCGAGCTCGTGCGCTGGACCGATCGCGGCTACGTGCTCGCCCGCGAGCAATTCGGGCCGAGTTACCGCGCGGCGTTCGGCTTCGTCGCGTTCGTGCATCTGCGGCAGGACGAGCGCGGCGAGCTCGACGACCAGGGCATCCGCACCCACGGGACCGGCAATCTGCCTTCGCTCGCCCACGGCGTCAGCCATGGCTGTCATCGCCTGCTCGGACTGCATGTCGTGCGGCTCGCCGACTTCGTGCTCGCGCATCGCGATCATGTCGCGCGCGGCGACCAGCCCACGTACTACCGGCGCGTCGTGCGCCACGGCGGCGCGTTTCCCTTGAAGATCGACTCGCTCGGGTACCGCATCGAGCTCGAGCCACCGATCCCGGTCGAGGTGCTGGCGGGCCGGATCCACCGGTGACCGTGCGGGAATGCCTGGCGCGGGCGATGCAATCGCTCGCGTCATGGCAAGCACGACGATCCGGACCACGCTGCTGATGTCATTTCTGATCGCGCTCCTCGGAGTGGCGGGCTGGGGTCTCGCCGGTCAGACCGGCCTCGTAGGGTTCGCGCTGATCGGCGTCGCGATCAACGTCGGGGCGTACTGGTTCTCCGATCGGATCGCGCTCGCCGCGCACCGCGCCGTGCCGCTGCCCGAGCGCGACGCGCCGGCGGTCCATCGCATCGTTGCCGAGCTCGCCGCACAGGCGCGCATCCCGGCTCCGCCGATCTACCTCATCCCGTCGGACAGCCCGAACGCGTTCGCCACCGGCCGCGGGCCGGGACACGCGGTCGTCGCGGTGACGCGTGGGCTGCTCGAGCTGATGGACGAACGCGAGCTGCGCGGCGTGCTCGCGCACGAGCTTTCGCACGTCGAGAACCGCGACGTGCTGGTCGCGACGATCGCCGCCGGCATCGCCGGGGTCATCGCGACGCTCGGCCACGTGCTGCAGTGGGGGTTGTTGCTCGGCGGCGATCGCCGCGACGATCGGGGCTCGTCGGTCGCCACGCTCGCGTGGGCGGTGGTCGCGCCCGTGATCGCGCTGCTGCTCCAGCTCGCGATCAGCCGGGCGCGCGAGTACGGCGCCGATGACTCGGGCGCGCAGCTCACCGGCGATCCCGAGGGCCTGGCGAGCGCGCTCGGCAAGCTCGAGGCGTGGTCCGCGCACCGGCCGTACGAGCGAGCCGCACCGGCCACCGCGCACCTGTTCATCGTCAACCCGCTGCACGGCGCGTTCAGCAGCCTGCTGTCGACGCACCCGCCCATCGAGCGACGCATCGCTCGGCTGCGCGCGAAGAAGGACAACCGCGCGCCTCGGCAGTGGCAGCTGCGCGCGAGCCACTAGCACCTCGCCACACAGG
>DATJAE010000292.1:0-37207 GCA_035516595.1 Kofleriaceae bacterium
CGCCACGTGGGACGCGCGCGCGCCGCGCCGGATCGCGGTGGTCGTGCTCGGGGCGGCCGCGGCGATCGCCCCGCTCGCGGTCGCGCGCGCCGCGGCGTGGAGCTCGCTGGGCGCCGCGCGCGGCCTGATCGCGCCGCCGCACCACGCGCTCGCGCTGGTCGCCTGCGTCGCGCTCGCCGCGGCGCTGTTCCCGGTGCTCGCCGCCGCGCTGCCCGGCGCGCGCTGGCCCGCGCTCGCCACCGCCGCCGGGTTCGCCGGCATCGTGTCGCAGCTCGCCGGCGAGCGTCCGTACGCGACGCGCTTCGCGTGGCCGCTCGCGATCGCGTTCGGGCTGATCGTCGCGTCGGGCACCGCGCGCAAGCTCGCGGCCGGTGCGCTGATCACCTCGCTCGTCGCGGTCGTCTTGATCTACGACGGCCGGATCGCGACCGGGCCCGCCGGCTGGCAGCGCCGCTACGACGAGCTGTGCGCCGGCATCGAGTACCTGCGGCACCGCGCGCCGACCACCGACCCGCGCTACGCCGACGTGCTCGGCTCGTTGCCGCGCGGCGCGACGGTCGCGGCGTGGGTCGTGCACCCCGAGCTGCTCGATCCGGCGGCGCTGTCGATCATCGACCTGCGCACGCCGCGCACCGCCGCGCTGCGCGACGCGCCGCCGGCTCGCCTCGCCGCGCTGATCGCCGCCACCGGCGCGCGCTACTTGCTCGTCGAGGCCGACGACCACGCGCGCGCGCGCGGGTTCGACAACGTCGTGGTCCGCGCGCTGTGCCCGGCCGGTTGCGGCGACGCGCTCGCCGAGCTCGCGAGCGCGCATCACGTGATCGCCGCACGAGATGGCGTCACGCTCTACGACCTTCAGTAGTGCAGCTCGAGCGTGCCGGCGAGCAGCGTGAGCCACATCACCTCGACGCCCGGCTGACCGGTCGGCCGCAGCACGATCGGCCCGGTCGAGTATCCGCCCTCCTCGTCGGGGCGATGCGCGGGCACCGCCGCGCGGCAGGTGTCGTCGCTCAGGCCCGCCGGGCACATCACGGTCGATTGCATCATCGCGGCGCGGAAGCCGAGCTTGTTGAGCCCGGCGCGCGTCACGCCCGCCGGCACGTCGAAGTGCGCGCGCTGCCAGCCCGGTGCGCTCGCCGTGTAGGTCCCGATCAGGTGCGCGGCGCGATCGCCCGGCCGATCCCACGCGTAGAGATCCAGGTTCCAGTAGAGCTCGTAGCTGGTCGCGACCGGCGCGTAGAGCTCGAGGTCGAACGAGGTCGGCCGGCGCTGGTCGAGGAAGAACGTCACGCTCGCGTCCTCGTACGGCGCCGGCGCACCGCTCGGATAGCGCGAGCGCGTCACGTCGGTGCCGGCCAGCGCGTGCTTGCCGTCGAGCTCGTAGTAATCGGTCCAGCCGTGCGGCGTGTAGATCACGTTGTTCGGGTCGCCGAGATCGATGCGATCGGGGCTGTGCGCGATCGCGCGGAACGCTTCGCGATCGACCAGGTGGAACACGGTCGACGCCTTGGGCTGCGGGTGGATGCGAAACTTCGGATACGCGCGCCTGGTCGCGTCGTGATAGGCGACCTGGTAGCCGGGCAGCGTGCGGTAGTGCTGGAGCCGCGCGTAGCCCTCGAAGCCCGCGGCCGCCGGCCCGAACGGACCCGCGAGCAGCGCGTCGGCGCTCTCGATGTACAGGTCCTCGATCTCGACCTGATGATCGAACCACAGGCTGTAGACGTGCATCGGCCACTCGGGCGCCGGGATGTTCCTGCGCCCGGTGTTCCACGCGACCTCGCCCTGGAGCGCGAACGACGACACGATGCCGTCGTGGCCGCGCAAGGCGGTCCACACCTTGTCGCTCGCCGGGAACCACGCGAAGTCGGCGCGCTTGACCTCGAGGTTGGGCTTGTAGAACAGCCAGGCGAGCAGCGCCGCGCCGATCGCGAGGCGCGGGAACCACGGCGGCCGGACCAGCCACCGCCACGCGACCGCCGCCACGACCGCGCACGCCGGGATCAACCAGTGCTTCTCGATCAGCTGCGACGTGCGCGTGAACAGCCGGCTCGTGTCCCAGCTCGCGGCGCCGAGGTTCCAGCCGATCAGCCCGACGATCACGAGCAGGCCGTAGATCGCGCGGTGACGGCGCACGTGGTCGCGGATCGCCGGGATCGCGGGCCGGACGCCGGCGACCACCAGCACGAGCGCGCGGCCCGCGTACAGCCACAGCAGCGGCAGCGCGAACCCGAGGTAGTGGCGATAGTTGTAGTCCTGGTAGCCGTAGAGCGGCAGCAGCGCGAGGTTGGTCGCGAACGCGAAGCCGAACACCGCGGTGACCTGGCGCAACGGCCGCGTCGCCTCGACCCGCTCGCGATCGGAGCTGCGGCGCGACCACCGGAACGCACCGATCGCGAGCGCGAGCTCGACCGGATACGACGCGAGCAAGCTCTTGAGCGTGCTCGCCCACGACGACGTGAACTTGCTCGCGAGCTCGCCGCCCGCGGCGTGCGCGAGCGCGCCGAGCGTCGGGATGTGGCCCGGCTCGGTGTACTTCCACCAGGTGTCCGTGCCCATCCCGAACCGCGTGCCGAGCGGCAGCTGATAGAGGTTGTTCGCCGAGAACAGCGGCGTGCCCCACTCCGAGAGCGTGTGGATGATGAACGGCACGCACCACACGAAGCCGACCGCGAGCGCGAGGCCCTCGCGCGGGCCGAGCTGGCGGGCGACCGCGCGCGCGCCGTCGCGACGGATGCGCCAGATCCGCCGCAGCGTGACGAAGCCGAACGCGAGGATCAGCGGCGCGCCGAGGTTCGGCCGCGCGAGGAACACGAACGCGAGCAGCGTGCCGAGCCCGAGCGCGAGCTTCCACGACATCTCGTCGGGGCGCGCGAAGTAGCGATACAGCGCCCAGATCGTCGCGGTCGACAGCAGCAGCATGTCGCCGTCCTTCCAGTACAGGAACTGGTAGGTGTAGGCGTGCACCATCGCGAGCCCGAGCGCGGCGAGCGCGGCGTAGCGATCGCGCCACACGCCTCGGGTCAGCCCGTACAGCAGCACGAAGAACGCGACGAACGCGACGATGTTGTAGCCGAGGATGCCGACCTTCCAGCTGGTCGACCCGGTGAGCTTGTAGACCAGCGCGGTGGCGTACGCGGCGAACGGGAAGCGATCGGCGTTGACCCAGTGCGCGTCGTGGAGCTTGCCGCGCTGGTCGTAGAAGTCGACCAGCGCCGCGGGCAGATCGTTGGTCGTGTAGCCGTTGCCATCGGCGATGTTCTTCGCGACGTACGCGCTGCGCGACTCGTCGGTCATGCGGATGTGCTGCGCGGTGTCGGCGCCGAGGTAGTCCATCCGGCGCATCGCGTTGAGCGACAGCAGGCCGATCAGCAGCGTACACACCGCCAGCTCGATCGCGAGCGCACGCCGCGGCTTCACCTCCGATGACACCCGATCGACTCTAACCACGCCGGCTACAGCGTGCCAACCGCGGCGAACGCGATCGTCGCGGCACCGACCAGCAGGCTCACGCGATCGCGCAGCGCGAACACCACGGGATCGTCGTGCATCTGGCCGCGATGGGTCTTCACCCAGATCCGGCTGATCCAGAACAGCATGAGCGGACAGATCGCCCACAGCGCGTAGGGCCGGGCGTACAGCGCGTGGATCTCGGGGCTGTTGATGTAGAGCGCCATGACCAGCACGGCGAGGTAGCCGCTCGACACGCCCATCGACTGCAAGACCGGCATGTCGTCGGTGAGATAGCCGCGGCCGTGCGCGGTGGTGCGGCCGAGCTTGTGCAGGGTGTGCATCTCCGAATATCGCTTGGCCAGCGCGAGCGACAGGAAGAAGAACATCGAGAACGCGAGCAGCCAGAACGACAGCGTGACCGGCACCGCCGCCGCACCGGCGACGACGCGCACGACGTAGAGCCCGGCGAGCAGGATCACGTCCCACACCACCCGCTCCTTGGCCGCGAAGTTGTACGCCATGAACGCCACGTAGTATGCGGCGAGCACGATCCAGAACCGCTGCGGCAGCATGAGCGCGGAGATCGTCGCGCTCGCCGCGAGCAGCAGCGGCGACAGCGCCAGGCCATAGGTCAGCGGGAGGTCGCCCGAGGCGAACGGGCGCTTGCGCTTGCGCGGGTGCAACCGATCCGCGCGCAGATCGGTGAGGTCGTTCAGCACGTAGACGCTCGACGCGCACAGGCTGAACGCGACGAACCCCGCGACCGCGCGGATATCGTCGGCGATCACGTTGACCTTGTGCGCCGCGATGATCGGCACGAACAGCAGGCCGTTCTTGGCCCACTGGTGGACGCGGATCGCCTTGACGAACAGCTTGAGGAACGAGCGGCGCGGCCGCGCGAGCTCGTCGGGCTCGGCGAACGTGCGGACTTTTCGGACGACCGGGCCGGGCGTGTCGACGCAGATCACCTTGCGCGCCTTGCGCCAGATCGGCAGGTCGGCGGCCTCGTTGCCGGCGTAATCGAACACGCCGCCCTCGGCGTGGGCGACGATCGCCTCGAGCTTGCGCGCGCCCTTGAGGTTGCGCGCGTCGTCGCTCGCGAGCACCGCGTCGAACACCCCGAGGTGTGCGGCCACCGCATCGGCATACTTCGCGTTCGACGCGGTCGCGAGCACGAGCTGGCGGCCGCGCGCGCGGTCGGCGCGCAGCCGCTCGACGATGCGCTCGTCGTAGACCAGGGTGTCGGCCGCGACCTCGGCGCGCAGCGCGATCTGCGCCTTGAGGTGCGCCCGGCCGCGGGCCAGCCACACCGGAAGCAGCAGGATCGTCCACGGTTGCGCCTTGATCAGCACGAGCAGCGACTCGAGCAGGAGGTCCGTCTTCACCAGCGTGCCGTCGAGGTCGACGTACAGCGGCGGCTCGGACTCGAGCTTTTCGGCGGCCTCGGGCATCCGGTCAGCCTTACCACAATGATAGACCCTCGACGGTGCCTAACCGCACGCATGTCATGGTCCCGGCGATCGCGGCGCTCGCGCTCGTGCCGTGGATCGCGTACTGCGCGCGGACTTACCCCGACCACGCGCTGTACTTCGACCAGTCGATGTACCAGTACACCGGGTGGTGCATCCGGCACGGCGCTCGGCTGTACGCCGACGTCGCGGTGCCCGACGGGCCGTTCATCACCTGGCTCCACGCCGCGATCCAGGCGATCGCCGGCGAGTCCGATCGCGCGTTCCGCTGGGCCGACCTCGTGATCCAGACCACCGGCGCGCTCGCGATCGGTGCGGTGATCGCGCCGTACCGGGCGCGGCTCGCCTGGGCCGCCGCGATCGCCGCGCTGTGGCTCGCGCAGTACTTCCGCTACGACTGGCACTGGACCGCGCAGCGCGAGGCCTACTACGCGCTGGTCGGCTACCTCGGGATGGCGGTGATCGTCGTCGCGAGCCGGCGGCGCGGGCGCAGGGCGATCGCGCTCGCGGCGTGCGGCGGCGCGCTGGTCGCGACCCAGCTGTTCGGCAAGCAGATCGGTGTGATCTTCGTCGCACTCGGCGCGGTCCCGCTGATCGCGACCCGGCAGTGGCGGCTGCTCGGCTGGATGGCGGCCGGCGTGGCGCTCGGCATCGCGGCGTGCCTCGCGCTGCTCGCGGCGACCGGCAGCATCGCGGGCTTCTGGTTCTGGTACACCGTCGTGCCGCGGCCGTATCGCTACATCATGGGCTCGGCCGACTTCTGGCCGCTGCTCGCCGCGATCGATCGCCACATCACGGTGCCGGCGGGGCTGTGCGCGATCGCCGGCGCGATCGCGGTGTGGCGGCGCGCACTGCCGCGGCGCTACCTCGGCTTCGCGCTGGCGCCGGCGCTGTTCCTGCTCGCGATGGTGCTGCAGCGCAAGGGCCACATCTACCAGTCGCACCCGATCACCTCGGGCACCTACCTGTTCGGCGCGATCCTCGCGATCCAGCTGCTGCGCCGCCGCGGCCGCCACGCGCTCGCCGGCGGCGCGCTGCTGCTCGTCATGGTCGCGGACGCGTCGCGCGAGCTCGCGCGCAGCTCGTGGATCGATCCGGATCCGCCGACCGCGACCTCGCAGCTCGGCGCGCCGCACGTGAACCACGGCGATCTCGGCGCGGCCGCCGCCAGGCTCGCCGCGATCACCCGGCCCGACGATCGCGTGTTCGCGTACGGCCCGGCGGCGCGCCTGCTCTACGAGGCCAAGCGGATGACCGCGGTGCCGCCGTTCGCGAACTTCTTCCTCAACCTGCGCGCCGCCGCGATCATCGAGCTGTCGCCGGATCAGCGCGCGATGCTCGAGGACGTGCAGAAGCGGATCGCGCATCGCTCGTGCCCGCGGCTGCGCGATCCGCCGGCCGCGGTCGTGGTGTGCGATCGCGCCGACTGGAGCGGCGGGCCTGGGCTCGACGACGCACGCGCGATCTGTCCGGAGCTGGCGTACGTCGCGCCTCCGGCCTACACCGAGGTCGGCGTGTTCGGCTGCTGGCACCTGTGGGCCCGCCGCGATCGCGTACTTGCACCGTCGTCGACGGGAAAGTAAGGTCGCCCGGTCCGTGGGAAAGCACCGCTACACCGTGATCGCCGTCGGGCTCCTCGCGAGCGCGGTGTTCATCTTTCTCGCGGTGCGCCACCTCGACATCAAGGCGCTCGAGAAGGTGTGGCAGGACGCGCGCGTCTTGCCGTGGCTGCCGATCGGCATCGCGTCGTACCTGCTCGGCCACCTCGTGCGCGGCGTGCGCTGCCGGCTGCTGGTCAAGCGCGAGGCCACGATCGGCCTGGTCACCGCGAGCAACATCGTCGTGGTCGGCTACGCGTCGAACAACGTCCTGCCCGCGCGGCTCGGCGAGCTGGTGCGCGCCGGCATGCTCGCCGAGCGCACCGGCATGCCGATGGTGCAGTCGCTCGCGATCACGTTCATCGAGCGCGTGCTCGACGGCCTCGCGATCCTGCTGCTGCTCGTGCTCGGCACGATGACCGGCGATGCGCCCGGCTGGATCCACGAGCTCGTGCGGGTCGCGCTCGTCGTGTTCGGCATCGCGACCGCCGCGATCGTCGCCGGCGCGTACTCGCCCGGGCTGATCGTCGCGGTCGCGTCGCGGCTCGGCCAGAAGCTGGGGCCGCGCGCGCACGACCGGCTGGTCTCGCTCGCGTCGAGCATCACCAACGCGGGAGCGTGCCTGCGCGATCCGCGCGACGCCGCGCTGCTGGTGTTCTACAGCCTCGTGGTGTGGACGCTCGAGGCCGGGCTGTTCGTCGCGCTGCTGCCGATCTTCGGGCTGCCGCACGACCTCGCGAGCGGGGTGGTCGCGATGAGCGTGACCAACCTCGGCCTGCTCGTGCCATCGAGCCCGGGCTTCATCGGGCCGTTCCACTACTTCTGCTCGCGCGCGCTGATGGCCCACGGCGTCGACGAGACCACCGCGATCGCCTACGCGACGCTCGTCCACCTCGCGTTCTACGTGCCGGTCACGATCTGGGGCGCGAGCGCGATGCTGTGGTACGGCGTCGAGGTCGGCTCGACCGCGGCGATCGCGCGCGAGGCGCGGCGCGGCAACAAGCTCACCACCGTGCGCGGCGTGCCGTTCGTCGAGATCGCGCCGGCCGCGCCGCTGCCCGCCGAGCCCGAGGCCTCCGCGTTCACGATCGGCATGGTCGAGGCGATGGTCGGGGGCACGCCGAAGCCCGCCGCGGTGGCGTACGCCGCGAAGTTCGTCGACGGTCAGATCGCGGCGCTGCCGCCCAAGCTGCAGGGCATGTTCGGCGCGGGCATGACGTTCTTCCGGTTCGTCACCCGGCTGCGCTTCCTGCGCGGCTACTGCGACGTGCCGCTCGAGCGCCGCCGCGCGTGGACCCGGCGCTGGGCCGAGAGCCGGATCGCGCTGCTCCGCCAGCTGTTCAAGCCGGTGCGCGCGACCGCGCTGCTCGCCTACTACGATCACGAGGACGTCCGGCGCGAGCTGCTCGGCTCGGTCGTCGTGCCGGCCGCGAGCCTGGTGCGCGACCTGCCGGCGAGCGCGGAGCTGGCATGAAGACCCAGGTCGTGGTGATCGGCTCGGGCGCGGGCGGCGCGGTCACCGCGCTCGAGCTCGCGCGCGCCGGGCTGGACGTGATCGTGCTCGAGCAGGGCAAGCGCCACGATCGCGCGGTGACCTACGGCACCGGCTCGACCGAGGGCATGAAGCAGCTGTACCGGCGGCGCGGCATGACGCCGATCGTCGGCTCGGTGCCGATCGGCTACGTCGAGGGCATGTGCGTCGGCGGCTCGACCGAGATCAACAGCGGGTTCTGGCACCGCACGCCGGCCGAGGTGCTGCTGCGCTGGCAGACCCAGTTCGATCTCGACGGCGCGAGCGTCGACGAGCTCGCGCCGCACTTCGCGTGGGCCGAGGAGCAGCTGTCGGTGTCGCTGTCGGGCAAGCCGTGGCCGCGCTCGACCGAGATCTTCGCGCGCGGCGCGCAGAAGATGGGGTGGGCGGCGCAGGAGGTGCCGCGCGCGGCGACCGGCTGCCAGAACAGCAACTCGTGCGCGGTCGGCTGCCCGACCGGCGCCAAGCAGGGCATGAGCACGACGCTGGTCCCCAAGGCCGAGACCGCCGGCGTGAAGCTGCTCGATCGCGCGCACGTCAAGATGCTGGTCAAGCGCCGCGCGCACCGCCGGATCACCGGCGTCCTGGTCGAGCTCGAGCTCGACGACGGCGCTCGCAAGCTGGTGCGGATCGACGCCGATCACGTGTTCGTGTGCGCCGGCCCGACCGAGACGCCCGCGCTGCTCCGCCGCAGCGGCATCAAGTTCCACGTCGGCGACACCCTGCGCATCCACCCGATGCTCAAGATGATCGCGAAGTTCCCCGAGCGGATCGACGCGCAGGACTCGGTCCTGCCGCTGATGCAGGTGCGCGAGTTCTATCCCGAGGTCGGGATGGGCGGCGCGTTCTACACGCCGGGCCACGCCGCGCTGATGCTGAGCGACAACTGGGAGCCCGAGCGCATGGCCGACGTGCGCAACATGGCGGGCTACTACGTCGCGGTGCGCGGCCGCGGCCGCGGCCAGGTCCGGCCGTCGATGCTCGGCGACGCGTCGACCTCGATCCGCTACGAGCTCGATAACGAGGACGTGGTCAACCTGTCCAACGGCCTGGCGCGGCTCGCCACTATGCTGCTCGCCGCCGGCGCGACCGAGGTCATGCCCAGCGTGCAGGGCATGGCGCCGATCCGCACCCAGCGCGAGGCGATCCGCTGGCTCGACGAGCGCCTGCCGAGGAAGGCGATCGGGCTCACCACCGTCCACGCGTTCTCGTCGTGCCCGATCGGCGAGCGCAGCGATCGCTGCGCGGCCGACTCCTACGGCCGCGTGCGCCACTGGGACAACCTGCACGTCAACGACGCGAGCATCCTGCCGGACTCGCCGGGCGTGAACCCGCAGGGCAGCGTGATGGCGTTCGCGCGCCGCAACGCGCTCCACTTCATCGATAGCAGAGCATCATGACCTACTCGATCGTCACCGGCGCGCCGGGCTGGCTCGGCACGCGCATCGTTCACTCGCTGGTCCACGGCGTCGCCGATTGTCCGGCGCTCGGACCGACCGCACGCACGACCCGCTGCCTCGTCCTGCCCGACGCCGACGCGAGCGAGCTCGAGGCGCTCGGCGCCGAGATCGTGCGCGGCGACGTCACCGACCCGGCGACCCTCGCCAAGCTGTTCGACGGCGCCGACGGCGCGACCGTGTTCCACTCGGCCGGCGTGGTCCACCCGACCAAGGGCATGCGCCAGTTCCGCGACGTCAACGCGACCGGCACGCGCAACATGCTCGAGGCCGCGAAGACCGCCAGGATCCGGCGGTTCATCCACGTGTCGTCGAACTCGCCGCTCGGCACGAACCCGTCCAAGGAGCACGTGTTCGACGAGAGCGCGCCGTACCACCCCTACATGCGCTACGGCAAGACCAAGATGCTGGGCGAGCAGGCGGTGCGCGCGGTCAGCGAGTTCGAGTGGGTGATCATCCGCCCACCGTGGTTCTACGGCCCCGGCCAGCCGCCGCGCCAGAGCGTGTTCTTCTCGATGGTGCGCGACGGCAAGGCGCCGATCGTCGGCAGCGGCGACAACCGGCGCTCGATGGCCTACGTCGACAACATCTGCCAGGGCCTCGTGCTGTGCGATCGCGTCGCCGGCGCGGCCGGCAACATCTACTGGATCGCCGATCGCACGCCCTACACCATGAACGACATCGTCGGCACGATCGAGAAGGTCCTCGAGACCGACTTCCAGATCGCGTGCAAGCACAAGCGCATGAAGCTGCCCGGCATCGCGTCGAGCGTCGCCTACGGGGTCGATGGCTTCCTGCAGTCGATCGGGGTCTACGCGCAGAAGATCCACGTGCTGTCCGAGATGAACAAGACGATCGCGTGCACGATCGAGAAGGCCGAGCGCGAGCTCGGCTACGACCCCAAGGTCGCGCTCGAGGAGGGCATGCGGCGCTCGCTCGCGTGGGTGCTCGAGCGCGGCCCGCTGCCGGCATCGTGAGGATGACATGACCAAGCTCCACCTCGTCACCGGCGGCGCCGGCTACTTCGGGACCGTGCTCGTCCAGCGACTGCACGATCAGGGCCACGGCGTGCGGATCTTCGACATCCACGACGCCGACGAGAGGCCGGCCGGCGTCGAGATGTTCCGCGGCGACATCCGCGACCCCGAGGCGGTCGCGCGCGCGTGCGAGGGTGTCGCGGTGGTCCATCACAACGTCGCGATGGTGCCGCTCGCCAAGGACGCCGGCGCGTTCTGGAGCGTCAACGAGGGCGGCACCAAGAACCTGCTCGAGGCCGCGCTGCGCGAGCGGGTCGCCAAGGTCGTGCACATGTCGTCGAGCGCGGTGTTCGGCGTGCCGGCCCGCAACCCGGTCGACGACACCGTCGAGCCGCGCCCGCAGGAGGAGTACGGTCGCGCCAAGCTCGCCGCCGAGGCGCTGGTCCACGACTACGTCGCGCGCGGGCTCGACGTGACGATCATCCGGCCGCGCACGATCATGGGCCACGGCCGGCTCGGCATCATGCAGATCCTGTTCGAGTGGATCCGCGAGGGCAAGAACGTCCCGGTGTTCGGCCGCGGCGACAACCTCTACCAGTTCGTCCACGCCGACGATCTCGCCGACGCCGCGATCCGCGCGGGCGAGCGCGCCGGCGCCGCGGTCTACAACGTCGGCGCCGAGAAGTTCGGCACGATGCGCGAGACCCTCGAGAGCCTGATCGCGCACGCCGGCACCGGCTCGCGCATCGTCTCGGTGCCCGCCGCGCCCGCGGTCGCGATGATGAACGTCACCAGCAAGCTCGGCGTCTCGCCGCTCGGCGCCTATCACTCGCTGATGTACGGCCGCGAGATGTACTTCGACCTCACCCGCACCAAGCGCGAGCTCGGCTGGGCGCCGCGGTTCTCCAACGCCGAGATGTTCGCCGAGTCCTACGACTGGTACGTCGCGCATCGCGCCGAGGTGCTCGGCCGCCACCACGCCAGCCACCACCGCTCGCCGGTCAAGCAGGGCGTGCTGCGCGCCGTGTCGGTCGGATTGAGCGTGTTGCCGAGCATCCGCGCCTAGAACGGTAGCGCTCACTGTCGCTAGCGACCTCAACTACCTCGCGCTCGCGATGACCAAGGACGACGTGATCGTCGCCGATCGGTGGGAGGTGTTTGCGATCCCCTGCAACGGTGACCCCAACCAGCTGCTCGCCGGATCGCCCGCTCAGGACTGCTCGTTCATCGGGTATCTCGCGGTCGACGCGAGCAACGCGTATTTCCAGGCCGGTATCCCGAGCAGCGGCGCGGGATGTCCTGCCGCGCCGAGCCAGCCGGGCTACCCCGATGTCTTCGTCGCGAGTGTCCCGCTGAACGGCGGAACACCGGTTCCGGTGCAAGGCACCACCGGGGTGTTCGGCCACTTCGCCGCTCGTGGTCGCCGCGGTGACCGATGGCGGCCCGCTCGAATCCTTCGAAGCGGGCTCTGCCACGACCATCCCGCTCGATCCGTTCCACAGCGACATGGCGATCTCGAAGATGTTCGTCCACGGCGATGCGCTGTACTGGGCGGCGTTCGTCGGGAACCTGAGCCCGAGCATCAGCGCGATCGGTTGTATGTCACTCTCGACGGGTCGAATGTCGACCGCGCTGGTCCCGGCGCGCCGAATCCGGTCTGCGATCCGGACGAGATCCGCAGCATCGGGTTCTGCAAGCTGTGACGCGCTCAGCGCTGATGCCTCAGCGCTCGTATCGATACACCGACAGCGTGTCGAGCCGGTCCGGCGCCCGGCGGCTTGCTGGAGGAGCGGCTTGTCCAGGATGTCGCGCGACGCGCCGATCGGGTGATAGCGGTCGAGCAGCGGCCGCAGCGCGTCGTCGATCGGCTCGGCGACGATGATGACCTCGGGCGGGTGCGCCTCGAGGACCTCGATCGCGTGCGCGAGCTCGTCGCGGTGGGCGAACCCGGCGGCGGTCGAATCGAGCCGGGTCGGGTTCTCGCAGTCGAGCAAGGCGTAGAGCAGCGGCAGATCGCCGGCGACGAAGCACGTGCTGCCGGGTCGCACCGTGGTCGCCAGCCACGCGAGCACTGCCTCGTGCGCCGGATCGAGCCGGACGCCGCGCAGCACGGCGCGAGGATCGTGGACGCGCGCGTCGTCGGGCGAGCCGGCGCCGTAGAGGTTCACGCCGGTGAAGGCCGCCACCGCGAGGTGGATCGCCGCGGTGAGCGCCAGCGTGCACGACAGCGCGAGCTTGATCCGGCCCGGCACGTGCGCCGACGCGAGGGCGAGCAGGACCGCGCCGACGATCAGCGAGCCGGCGTCGTGACCGCGCACGCCGAGCGCGAGCGACCAGTCCGACGCCAGGGGCATCGCCGCGAGCACGACGGCGAGCCGGGGCTCGATGCCGAGCCAGCTGCGTGCGCGCGCCGGCGAGCACGCCGCCGCGATCGCGACCGCGGCGAGCAGCATGCGCGGCAGTGCGTCGAGCGTACCGAGCGCGGCGTGCTCCGCGACGAGCGTGACGAGCAGGCCGAGCGGCAGCGCGGCGATCGCCAGCTCCGGGGCATCGACCTCGACGTCGCGGCGCGCGAGCCACGCGAGCACCGCGACGATCGCGATCGGAAGCGCGAGGAAGAACACCAGCCCGTCCCAGGGCAGCGGCGCCGGCATCCAGCCGTGGTGCGCGTCGATCGCACCGCCCGAGACCGCGCGCAACAGGTCGTGCGGCGCCACCGCGGGCAGCGCGAGCGTGCCGGTCGCCGCGAGCGCCGCGACGATCGCCACCTGCGTGATCGCGCATCCGAGGATCGCCCGCCGGCTGCGCGTGGCCGCGACGGCGAGCGCGAACACGATGCCGGCGACCGGGAGGACCGCACCGATGAGCGCCGCAGACACGCCCGCGATCCGCTCGCCGGCGCGCGAGCCGATCACGAAGCCCAGCGCGACCAGCCCGACCGCGAGCTGCAGGTAGGTTCCGGCGGCATGATGCGTGGCGCTCGCGATCGGATCGATCGCACAGAACGCCGCGATCGCCGCCGCCGCGCGGAGCCCGGCGATCCGTCGTACCAGCATCCACGCGATCTGGACGCGCGCGATCTGCACGAGCAGCGCCGCGTAGACCGTGGCCATGTAGCTCGACCGCACGCTCTGGATCGCCGCCTCGATATAGATCGGCAGCGGGCCGTACGGAGACGCCGGCAGCGCGCCGGTCCGGGCGCGCCGGCCGAGCTCGAACAGCCAGCTCGGCTCGCCGAAGTCGAGGCCGACCCGCAGCGCGTGGCGATGCGTCGCCATCACGACGACCGCGATCGCGGCGAGCGCGACGACGTCGATCGGAACGCGCAGCCGGCGAGCCATCACCGCTTCCGCCGGTAGAGATGAAGCGCGGGGAGATTGTCCCAGTGCACCCACGACGACGCCTCCGCCGCGAGCTCGGGGCCGATCGTGTCGGATACCCGGCCCAGCGACTCGTATCGATCGAGCAGGTCGTGCAGGCCGACGTGGAGCTCCCGGGCCGCGCGCGGATTGAGACCACCGTAGCTCTCGAGCTTGCCTTGCAGATCGAGGTCCACCGGTGGATTCATCCATGCGGTGTCGTGCGCCAGGATGAAGTCGGGCGGATGCGCGCGCAGCGCCGCGACCGCGTCGGCCGCGTCGCGCGCGGTCATGAAGTCGGGGATGGTGACGTCGAGCCGCGTCGGATTGCGGCAGTCGAGGACGTCGTAGAGCGCGGCCATCGTGCCGTACTGGAAGCACGTGCTGCCGGGCGGCACCTCGCGGCGCAGCCACGCGAGCGCGCGATACCGCCCCTCCGGGATCTCGTGATCCGCCAGCACCGGGTCGTCGAGCTCGAAGCGCTGCGCGGCGAGCGGGCCGTCCGACGCCTCGAGGTTCTCGAACGGGCTGTAGCCGCTGGCCAGCGTGAGGCCGGCATGCAGCAGCCCGACCACCGCGAACGCCGCGCACAGCGCGAGCTTGAGCCGCGGGCTCGCGCGCGACGACGCCAGCACGAACAGCAGCAGGCCGGCGATCAGCGCGGGGATGTCGTCCCAGCCGGGCCCGATGTACGACATCTCGAGGGCCCACTCCGACGCCAGCGGCAGGCCACCGAGCGCGATCGCGATCAGCGGCTCGACGCCGAACCAGCGGCGGAGCCGGTCCGGCGCGACCAGCGCGAGCCCGGTCGTGATCGTGAACAGCATGCGCGGCGCGTCCACGTAGAGGTCGAGGCCGGCGTCGCGCGTGATCAGCGCGACCGCGATCGCCAGCGGCACGGCGAGCACCGCGATCGCGCGCGCCGAGAGCCGCGCATCGCGCGCCGCGACCCAGGTCACCGCGCCCCCGGCCAGGCACGGCAGCGCGAACGACCGCAACAGGCCCTGCCACCACGCGAGCGGCGCCTGGTAGATCGCACCGCCGGTGAACGCGTCGAGCACCGCGGCCAGCCCGGCGACGTCCTTCTTCTGCGGCGCGTCGAGGAACATCTGCTGGATCGCGGGACCTGCGGCGCCGGCGACCGCGAGCGCGCCGAACACGACGACAAACGCGCCGGCGAAGCCGAGCCACAGCACGACCAGCTGGCGGCGCGCGAACAGGTCGCGTCGCGCGAACGACGTGGCGGCCAGCACGAGCGCGACGACCACGACGGTGGCCTGCCGGGCGGAGACCACGAGCCCGGCGCTGAACCCGGCGAGCGCGAGGTACACGAGGGCGCGGCGCGGGGCGGCATCGCGTGCGGCGATCACGAACAGCGCGGCGAGCGCGATGAACAGCTCGGCGTAGCCCCAGCTCCAGTGATGCGCGAACCCGAAGCTCTCGTGGAACGCGAAGAACGTGCAGACCAGCGCGGCGCACCGCCAGCCGGCGAGCCGCCGCGCGACGAGCCACATCACGCACACGCGCGCGATCGCGACGAACATCCCGGCGTACAGGCTCGACGTGTAGGTCGAGCCGAAGATCTTCTGAAACGCGGCGTCGACGTAGATCGGCAGCGGACCGACCTGGAACACGTAGTCGCGAAACGGCACGTCGCCGTGCAGCGCGCGCCGGCCGAAGTG
Source organism: Kofleriaceae bacterium (assembly GCA_035516595.1). GTDB lineage: Bacteria > Myxococcota_A > Polyangia > Haliangiales > Haliangiaceae > JABFXX01. Next base: position 15,524 of record DATJAE010000292.1, read on the forward strand.
GAAGAACCAGCTCGCGTCGTTGAGCGGCATGCCGTAGTGCGCCAACGGCGCGCGCGTCGCGGTCATCACGGCCGCGATGACAAGCAACGCGATCGCGTCGACCGCGTGGCTGCGCGCGAACGCGCCACGCCCGGTCACGGCAGCAGCCGATACGCGCGGCAGCCGCCGCGGGTCGGGACCACGCACTCGCGCGCGCACGCCTTGGTCAGGTCGTCGTCGTCGATGTAGAGCGTGTTCGGCCAGATGTGGACGAGCGGCACGAGGCCCTCGCAGTGCGGCCCGAGCTCCCACTGGAAGCGCGTGCCGATCACGTCGTTGGTGAGGTGCTTGCCGTACAGCGGCAGCAGATAGCCGTTGCCCGGGCGCTGCACGATCACGAAGTGCGCGTCGAGGTCGGGCATCGGCTGGATCGCGAGGCCGTCCTTGAGGAAGTACCGGCTGCGCATCACGTTGAGCCGCGGCATGAACGCGCCGGCGCGGACCTGCACGATGTCGAACTCGGGGCGCGCCATGTGCAGCACGAGCACGCTCGCGCCGATCCAGAACGCGATCCGCGCGGCGCGACCGCCGCTCGCCAGCGCGGGCAGGCCGCGCGCGACCACCGCGACCAGCGCGAGCGCCAGCGTGTACGCCCAGCGCGGATGCACGAAGTCGTGGGCGAGCAGCGACACCGCGAGGAACGCCGGCACCAGCCAGCGCTCGACCCGCGACGCGCGCCGCACGAACACGGCGGCGAGCGCGATCGCGAGCCACGACACCAGCCCCGCGCCCATGAACCGCGAGTCGAAGAAGCCGCACGGCCAGCCGCGATGCAACAGCCAGCCCTGCACGAACGCGTGACCCTGCGACGCCCAGCTGTCGTCGGGCAGACCGGCGTAGTGCATGTAGTCGGCGAGCGTGAGGCCGGTGCCGAGCTTCCAGCCGAGCACCTGGAACTGCAGCGGGAAGGTCGGCGAGCCGTAGCGCGCGAGCTTGACCAGCTGGATCGCGATCGTCGGGATCGCGCCGACCAGCGTGCCGGCCGCGGTGATCGCGAGGGCGCGCCGCCGCGCGAACCGGATCCGCCAGCCCGTGCGCTCGCAGAACGCCGCGTAGCACGCGACCGGCGCGAGCAACACGACGACGTAGAGCGCCTGCGCGCGCGACATCGTGAACGCGAAGCTCGCGAGCACTACGACCGCGAACGATCGCCAGCCGCCGGGCGAGCTGCGCAGCCGCAGCACCGCGAACAGGTAGAACGCGAGCGCGCCGCAGATCGCGAAGTCGACGTAGCCGCCGAACGGCTCGGCGTTGTACATCGGCAGCGCGGCGTACGCGAGCGCACCGATCACGGCGCCGCGCGTGGTGCCGGTCAGCTCGCGCGCGAAGCCGTAGACCGCGCACACGCACAGCGGGAACACGACGAGCGGAAACCCGACGAGGAAGCCCGGCAGCCCGAACACGAACGCGAACGGGGTGTGAGCGAGCTCGACGAACGGCACGTACCCGGCGAACGCGTAGTCGAAGTACTTGTCGGTGCCGAGCGCGCCGTGCTGGACCAGCTCGACGATCGGCGCGGTGCGATAGCCGAGGCCGTCCCACGACGTGAAGCCGAGCACGAACAGGTGGAGCACGAACGCGTGCACGACCCAGCCCGCGAGCAGGAGCCAGCGCCGCCGGTACAGCCAGTCGCAGAACCTGTCCGTCATCGCGTTCGCCGGTACAGCCGGGTCGACGAGAACGTATCCCAGGCGAAGTAGATCTGCTTGTCGAGATCGGGGCCGATGATGTCGGAGATCACACCGACCGACTCGTAGCGCGGCAACAGCTCGCGCAGCCCGGTGTGGAGCACGCGGCTGGCCTCGGGGTTGAGCGGGCTGTAGCTGCCGAGCTCGCCGCCCATCGCGAGCTCGAGCGACGGGTTGGTGTAGCTGCGCTCCTGCGCGATCAGGAAGTCGGGCGGGTGCGCGCGCAAGGCCGCGATCGCGTCGGCGGCATCGTCGGCGGTGAGGAAGTCCGCGATCGTCGTGTCGATCCGCGTCGGGTTCGCGCAGCCGAGCAGATCGTAGAGCGCGAGGTCGTTGCCGTAGACGAAGCACGTGCTGCCCCGCGGGACCTGGGCCTCGAGCCAGGCCAGCCCGCGCGCGCGCGCCTCGTCGAGCTGCATGCCGCGCAGCAGCGGGTCGGGCGGCGCGACGTGGTTGTCGGCGAGCTGGCCATCGCGCGCGATGTCGCGGGCGAACGGATCGACATCGGCGAGCGCCGACATCGCGACGTGAACGAGCGCGAGCGCGGCGAACCCGGCGCACAGCGCGCGCTTGCCGCGCGGCGCGACGCGCGACGACGCGAGCGCGACCAGCAGCACGCCCGGGACGAGCGCGTCGAGCTGGCCCCAGCCGCGCCCGGGGAACGACAGCTCGCTCGCCCAGTCCGAGGCGACCGCGAGCGTGCCCAGGCCGAGCGCGGCGAGCGGCTCGAGGCCGAACCACGCGCGCAGCCGGTCGGGTGCGAGCACCGCGAACGCGGTGAGCGTGGTGAGCAGCGTGCGCGGCACGTCGAAGAAGAAGTCGAACGACGCGAACCGCGCGTACAGCGCGACGACGATCGCCGCCGGGATCGCGAGGACCGCGACCGTGCCGCCGGCGACCTCGGCGCGCCGCGATGCGGCGTGGACGACGGCCGCGACGAAGCCGCACGGCAGCGCGAGGTAGAACAGGAAGCCGCGCCACCACGGGATGCCGTAGATGGTCAGCGCGCCGCCCGAGATCGGGTCGAAGAACGTGGCCAGGCCGTGCACGCTCTTCTTCTGCGGCGCGTCGAGCAGCATCTGGTGCAGCGCCGGGCCGAGCGCGCCGAGCGCGGCCAGCGCGACCAGCACGATCGCGATGCCCGCCGCGAACCCGGCCCACAGCGCGACCAGCCGCGCGCGCGTGAACGACTCGCCGCGATACGCGAGGTAGGCCGTGATCGGCACGAGCACCACACCTGTCATCACGCAGGTCGATTGCCGCGCGGCGAACACGAGCCCGGCGCACAGTCCCGCGGCGGCGAGCGCGCGGCAGGCGCGGCGCTCGTCGGGCGCCCGCGCGGCGATCACGAAGCCGAGCCCGGCGAGCGCGAGCAGTAGCTGGGCGTACGGGATGCTCCAGTGGTGGCTCCAGGTGAACGACAGATCGAAGCCGCAGTAGAGGCACGCGAGCGCCGCCGCGGCGCGCCCCGCGAGGCGCCGCGCGACCAGCCACATCGCGAACACCCGCAGGATCTTGATGAACAGGCCGGCGTACAGGCTGGCGAGGTAGCCCTCGCCGAACACGCGCTGGAACGCGGCGTCGACGTAGATCGGCAGCGGCCCGACCTGGAACACGAAGTCGCGATACGGCGTGTCGCCGTGCAGCACGCGCCGCCCGAAGTGGAAGTACCACGCCGGATCGTTGAAGCACATGCCGTGGCCGATCACCGCGAGGTGGCTCGCGACGAGCACGCAGGCGATCGCGACCAGCGCCAGCACGTCGACCGGGATGCGCCTCATCGCCGCCTCCGGTACACGGCGAGATCCTCGGCGCCGCCGATCCGGTCGTAGGCGTCGAGCAGCGGGCGGGCGATCGCGCCGTCGCCGCGCACGATCAGCACGTCGGGCAGCGCGGCGATCACGAGCAGCGGCTCGGTGACGAGCGCATCCTGGTCGTAGCGCGTCGGGTTGGTGCAGCCGAGCAGCGCGTACAGCGCCGGCAGATCCGCGTCGACGAAGCAGGTCGCGCCGCGCGGCACCATCTCGCGCAGCGCCGCGAGCGCGTCGCGATCGGGCCGTGTGACGCGCAGCCCGCGCAGCATCGGGTGCGGCGAGCTCACCCGGGTGTCGCGCAGCGCCGCCACGTCGGGACCGGCGAGCGGATCGCGGCCGGCGTGCAGCGCCAGCGCGAACGCGCCGGCGCCGGACAGCGCGAGCGCGGCGGCGAGCACGTGCTTGGCGCGCGGCGCCAGGCGCGCCGACGACAGCGCCAAGACCAGCGCGCCGAGCACGGCCGCGGGCGCGCCGCACGCGATCGGCACGCCGACCAGCGCGACCGCCACCACCGGCTCGACCCCGAGCCAGCCGCGCACGCGCTCGGGCGCCACCGCGGCCGCCACGGTGACCGCGACGCCGAGCACGCGCGGCAACAGGTCGAGCGGATCGAGCGCGAGCGAGCCGCTGAACAGCGCGACCAGCGAGCCGATCGGCACCGCGAGCATCGCGACCGCGCCGAGCTCGACGCGCTCGCAGCGCGCCACGGCGAGCGCGACCGCGACCGCGGCGACCGGCAGCGCGAGCGCCCAGCCGCTGGGCAGCGCGGGAAGCCACGCGACGCCGCCGCCGAGCAGCGCGATCGCGACGATCGCCGCGCCGAGGCTCGCGCCGGCCGCGACCGCGCCGCGCCGCACGCCGACCGCGAACGCGATCGCGGCGACCACGCCCGCGCCCGGCAGCGCCCACGCGATCGCGGCGGCGCACGCGCTGGCGAGCGCGAGCCGGCCGCGCACGACCCACAGCGCGGCGAGCGCCGCGAACAGCTCGGCATACGCCGCCTCGACGTGTGCCGCGCCGCCGAACAGCGGATCGAACGCGGCGAACACCGCGACCAGCGCGGCGGTGCGGCGATCGGCGAGCCCGCGCACGACCAGCCACACCGCCCACACGCGCAGCACCTTCACCGCGAGCGCGGCGTACAGGCTCGCGATCAGCTTGCCGCCGAGCAGCCCCTGGAAGCCGGCATCGACGTACACGGGCAGCGGGCCGTGCGGGAACGCGACGTCGCGGTACAGCGCGGCGCCGCCGAGCACGCGGTGGCCGAGCGCGAACAGCGTGCTCGGATCGTGCAGGCCGACCGCGTGGCGGATGAGGGGCGCGTGGCTCGTTCCGACCACGAGCGCGATCGCGGCGAGCGCGATCACATCCTCGGGGATCCGCCGCAGCCATCGCACGGCGGCTACGTTACACTGCCGCGGCCGCGACGATGCCGTTCAGCTCGCTGCTGTTCATCCACCTGTTCCTGCCGGCGTTCCTCGTCGCGTACTACGCGAGCCCGCGCGCCGCGAAGAACTACGTCGCGATCGGCGCGAGCCTGGTGTTCTACGCGTGGGGTGCGCCGCGCTTCCTGCCGGTCGTGGTCGCGCTCGGCGTCATCGACTTCGTGATCAGCCATCAGCTGGCTCGGACGCGCCGCAAGCTCCTGCTCGCCGCCGGCGTGACGATGCACCTGTCGGTCCTCGTCTACTTCAAGTACTCGAACTTCTTCGTCGGCGAGCTCGACGCGCTGCTCGCGCACGGCGGCATCTCGCCGCTCACCTGGACGCCGGTCGTGCTGCCGATCGGCGTCTCGTTCATCACGTTCGAGGAGATCTCGTACCTGACCGACGTCTACCGCGGCGACGCCCGCCCGGCCCGCAAGCTGTCGCACTACCTGCTGTTCCTGACCTTGTTCCCGCACTCGATCGCCGGTCCGATCTTCCGCTGGAAGGATCTCGAGGCGCAGCTCGCCGAGCGCGTGCATTCGTGGCAGCTCGCGCGCGAAGGCTTCGAGCGCTTCGCGGTCGGGCTCGCGAAGAAGGTGCTGGTCGCCGATTCGGTCGCGCTGATCGCCGACGGCGTGTTCGGCATGCCCGCCGATCAGCTCACGCCCGGGCTGGCGTGGGCCGGCGCGTGCGCGTACGCGCTGCAGATCTACTTCGACTTCTCCGGCTACTCCGACATGGCGATCGGCCTGGGCAAGATGATCGGGTTCCGGTTCAAGGAGAACTTCGACCGGCCGTACATCTCGGCGAGCATCACCGAGTTCTGGACGCGCTGGCACATCAGCCTGTCGACCTGGCTGCGCGACTACCTGTACATCCCGCTCGGCGGCAACCGCCGCGGCCGCCGGCGCGCGCTGCTGAACCTGATGATCGTCTTCACGCTGTCGGGGTTGTGGCACGGCGCGGCGTGGACGTTCGTGCTGTGGGGTGCGTTCCACGGCGCGTTCGTGATGTGCGAGCGCCTGCTCGGCAAGCGCCGCGACGCCGTCCCGCGCGTGATCCAGCACATCGCGACGCTGGTGATCGTCGTGATCGGCTGGGTGTTCTTCCGCGCCGGCACCGCCGGCCACGCGTTCGACGTGCTCGCCGCGATGTTCGGCCGGGTCGGCGATGCGATCGGGCCGCCGACCGCCGACTACGCGCCGCACTTCGCGCAATTCGCGTTCGTCGCGGGCGCGGTGATCGTGCTCGCGCCGATCGCGACCAAGTACCGCGCGTGGCGGCCGCGCCTGCCGCTCGCGGTCGTGACCGCCGCGGGGCTGCTCGCGTTCGCCGGCTCGGCGATCCACCTCACCAACATGCGGATCACGCCGCTCATCTACTTCAAGTTCTGATGGCGCGCCTCTACGACAAGCTCGCGGTCTGCCTGTTCGTCGCGCTCGCGGCGGCGCCGGTCGCGGCCAGGCTCGCCCGCGTGCGCGACCACGCGCTGAACGGCGCGTTCACGCCGGTCGCGCTTCCGACCCCGAGCGCCGCGAGCGTGCGCGACGAGTCGTTCCAGCAGGGGTTCAAGGCGTGGTTCGAGGCCACGCTCGGCCTGCGCGGCTACGCGGTGGTCGCCGACAACACGCTGCTCTACCACGCGTTCCACGACACCAAGTCCGGCTCTCCCGTGCGGCTCGGCCGCGACGGCGTGCTGTTCATCGACGAGGACCTCAACTACTTCAACCGCGATACGCTGCTGTTCGATCCCGCCAAGCTCGAGGCGCTGGCGACCCGGATCGCCGCGATCCAGCGTGCGCTGGCCGCGCGCCATCGCGCGTTCATCCCGCTGATCATCCCGAGCAAGACCACGGTCTATCGCGACGCCGTTGCCGCGCGGTGGTCGCGCGACCTCGGCGAGCCGCGCGTCAGCGATCTTCGCCTCTACCTGGAGATGAAGCGCGCGCTCGACGCGCACCACGTGGTCTACGTCGATGGCCGGGAGCTGCTCGCCGGGCTGCACGCGCCGCGCGACGAGCTGTGGGGCAAGAGCGCGCGGCACTGGTCGGAGTACTCGGCGTGTCGCGCGCTCGAGCAGGTCGCGGCGCGCTACCGAGAGCTCACCGGCGTCGCGCTCGACTACGACTGCACCGCGCTCACCGTGCCGGGGATCGCCAGCCACGAGGACTACGATCTGCTGCGACTGCTCAACACGCTGTGGGTGCCGCACGAGCACCTGGTCACGACCGCGACCCACAGCACGCCGCCACCCGACGCCCCGAAGCCGAGCGTGATGTTCGTCGGCACCAGCTTCTGCTGGTCGTTGCTTCACGATGCACGGCACTCGCGCCGGTTCGGCCGATCGCGGATGGCCTACTACGACAGGACGCTGATCCACGATCGCGAGGACGACCAGACCCCGATCGAGCCGCACACCGCGGAGTGGCGCGCCGAGTTTCTGGACATCGACATCTACGTGCTCGACCTGTTCGAGACCTACCTCGCGCCGGGCGACTCGTACGTCGATCACTTCACCGCCGAGCTCGGCACCGAGCTCGGCGTGCCGTAGCGGTACACGACGAGCCGCTGCAGCTGATCGGGCGCGTGCGAGGCCTGGTCGGCGAGCTGCGGGCCGAGCACGTCGGCGCACGCGCCGATCCGCGCATAGCCCGGCGCGACCCACGCGTCGTCGCGCGCGATCACGTACTCGGCCGGCGGCTCGTCAGCGCCCGGCGGGCGGCAGTCGAGCACGGTCGCGAGCGCGCGCACGGTCGGATCGACCGAGCAGGTCGCGTGCGGCGGCACGACCCCGGCGAGCCAGTCGAGCGCGGTCTTGTGCGCGCGATCGAGCTTGAGGCCGCGCAGGTGGCGGTTGTGCAGCGAGAACGCGGCGTCGCGGCGCAGCCCGGGACGATCGAGCAGGCTCTCGCCGGTGTGCCAGCACACCGCGACGCGCACGAGGCCGACCGCGGCGAGCGCGGCGCAGCCGGTCGTCTTGATCCGCGGCGACAGGTGAGCCGACGCGAGCGCGATCGCGATCGCACCGAGCACGAGCGCCGGCGCGTCGCCGCCGTCGCCGGCGAGCTGGAGCGCCCAGTCGGCGGCGAGCGGGATCGCGGCGAGCGCGAGCACCGCGGCGCGATCGAGCCCGAGCCACTCGCCGAGCCGGGCCGGCCGCGCCAGCGCGACCGCGACGACGAGGGTCGCGAGCGCGCGCGGCACGTTCGACAGATCGTCGAGCCGCGCATCGCGCATCACCAGGTTGATCGCGAACGCGACCGGCACCGCGAGCACGCCGAGCGCGCCGAGCGAGATCTCGCGGTCGCGCGCGGCCAGCCAGGCGACGAGGCCGACCAGCGCCGCCGGCAGCGCCGCGCCGACGATCAGCGCGCCGAGCCAGCTGCGATCGCCTCCGGCAGCCAGCGCGCCGCCGGTCGCCGCGTCGACCCAGCCGCGCAACGTGACCAGGCCGCCGAGCGAGTCGAGCACGCCGCCGGGCGCGACCGCGAGCGCGACCGCGAAGCCGCCGCCATAGCCCAGCCACCACGGCGCGAGCTCGCGGCGCGGGAACCGCGCGGTCGCGATCGCGATGGCGATCGCGCCGACCGCGCCAAGCGCCGGCACCGCGGTCGCGGCGAGCGCCAGGCTCGCGCCGGCGCACCCGAGGTAGATCCGCGCCGTGCGGCCGGTCGCGCGGCCGGCGCACACCACGAGCAGGCCGGCGAGCGCGACCGCGAGCTCGACGAAGTGCGCGCCCCACGCCGGCTGCGCGTCGAGCACCGGATCGAGCACGCAGAACACCGCGACCAGCGCCGCGGCGCGTGCGTCGACCAGCCGGCGCACCAGCATCCACATCGCGAGCACGCGCAGCACGTCGACCAGCAGATCGGCCCACAGCACGACGAGGTAGCGCGCGCCGAACACGCGCTCGACCACCGCCGCGACGTACATCGGCAGCGGCCCGCCCGGCGGCGCGTGGCGCTGCACGCCATAGTGAAACGCCCAGCTGTGCACGTCGAACGCCGCGCCGCGTACCAGCGACGAGCGATGGCTGACGACCATCGCGACCGCGATCACGACGAACGCCACGCCGTCGACCAGCGCGTGCCGCTTCATCGCTTCCGCCTGTACACGCGCATCTCCGCGATCGCGTCCCAGTGCATCCAGGTCACCGACAGCGCCGCGAGCTTTGGGCCGATCGCCTCGCCGACCGTGCCGAGCGACTCGTACTGCGGCAGCATCGCGTGCAGGCCGCGCCACAGCACGTAGCTCGCCTTCGAGTTGAGCTCGCTGTAGCTCGCGATCTTGCCCTCGTAGTCGACGCTGATCGACGGGTTCATGAAGCTATGCTCGTGCGCGAGCAGGAACTCGGGCGGATGCGCCTGGAGCGCCGCGATCGCGCGCTCGGCATCCGCGGCGGTCAGGAAGTCCGGGATCGTCACGTCGATCAGCGTCGGGTTCGTGCAGTCGAGCAGGTCGTAGAGCACGGCCTGCGTGCCGTAGACGAAGCACGTGCTGCCGCGCGGCACGACGCGCTCGAGCCACGCCAGGGCGCGCACGCGCGGCTCGCTCATCGCCGTGCCGGCGAGCAGCGGGTTGCCCGACTCGAACGTGGTCTCGTGGAGCAGGCCGTCCGAGGCCTCCGGCTTGGCGAACGGATCCATGTCGGCCTGCAGCCAGCCGACGACGAACCACAGCCCCGCCACCGCGAGCAGCGCGCACAGCGCGGCCTTGGCGCGCACGCCGACCCGGGTCGAGGCCAGCGTCATCACGAGCAGCGCGAGGATCATCGCGGCCTCGTCGTCCCAGCCCGGGCCGGGATACGACATGCCGAGCGCGTAGTCCGACATCAGCGCGAGCCCGCCGAACCCGATCGCGACGATCGGCTCGATGCCGAGCCAGCGCCGCGTGCGCTCGGGAAACACGATCGCGAGCGCGGTGGTCGCGGTCAGCATCGTGCGCAGGGTCGCGTTATCGAGATCGAGCCCGGCGTAGCGCGTGCACAGCCCGACCAGCATCGCGATCGGCACGACCAGCAGCGCGAGCGTGCGCGACGAGATCGTGCGGTCCCGCGTGGTCAGCCATAGCGCGATCGCGACCAGCACGCTCGGCCAGGCGAGCAGGCGCAGCAGGCCGACCCACCACGGCAGGTTCCAGATCGTGGTCGCACCGCCGGTCACCGCCTCGAGCACGGCGGTGACTCCGGAGATGTCCTTCTTCTGCGGCGCGTCGAGGAACATCTGCTGGAAGCCGGCGCGCGCGGCGCCGACCAGCGCGAGCGCGCCGAACACCAGCACGAACGCCGCCGCGAAGCCGGCCCACAGCGCGACCAGCCGCGAGCGCGTGAGGTACTCGCGGCGGACGAGCAGCGCGACGCTCGCCACCGCGAGCAGGAGCGCGATCATCACGACCGTCGCCTGGCGCGACGCCACGACCAGCCCGGCGCACAGCCCGGCGAGCGCGAGGTAGACCAGCGCGCGGCGGCCCGCGGCGCGCGACGCGAGCAGGAAGCACAGCCCGGCGAGCGCGATGAACAGCTGCGCGTAGCCCCAGCTCCAGTGGTGGGCCCACTGGCCGAACGCGAGGTCGAACGCGCAGAACGTGCACGCGAGCGCCGCGCACCACCACGGCACGAGCCGGCGGATGATCAGCCACGCGACCCACACCCGCAGCACCTCGAGCAGCAGCGCGGCATCGACGCTCGACGCGTAGGTCGAGCCGAACAGCTTCTGGAACGCGGCGTCGACGAAGATCGGCAGCGGCCCGACCTGGAACACGTAGTCGCGATACGGCACGTCGCCGTGCAGCAAGCGCCGCCCGAAGTGGAAGTACCAGCTCGGATCGTTCCAGGTCATGCCGCGGTGCACCAGCGACCAGCGCGACACGACGATCACGATCGCGATCACCGCGAGCGCGACGGCGTCGATCGGCACGCGCCGACGCACGCTCACGGCCCCTTGCGGCGGTACACGTGGATCGCGTCGAGCGTGTCCCAGTGGTTCGAGGCTTGCTTCGCGAACACGGGACCGATCGCCTCGCCGACCGTGCCGAGCGACTCGTACTGGTCGATGATCGAGCGCAGCCCGACATGCAGCGCGAAGCTCGCCCGCGGGTTCCACGAGTCGTAGCGCGTGATGTCGTCGCCGAGGTCGAGCGAGATCGGCGGGCTCATCCACATCCGATCGTGCGCCAGGATGAAATCCGGGGGATGCGCGCGCAGCGCGGCGACCGCATCGGCCGCGTCCTGCGCGCTCGGATAGTCCGCGATCGTGTCGTCGAGCTTGGTCGGGTTGGTGCAGCCGAGCAGGTCGTACAGCGCCGGCGCGTTGGCGTAGACGAAGCACGTGCGGTGGGGCGGGACCTGCTGCGCGAGCCACTCGAGCGCGCGCGCCCGCCACTCGGGGACGTGCACGTCGCCCATCAGCTTGGCGCCGCGCATCTCGGGCGTGAAGCTATTCTCCGCGAGCGTGCCGTCGGCAGCCTCCGGTTTCGCGAACGGATCGAAGTCGTGATAGAGCGAGACCGCGGTGTGGATCAGCGCGCCGGCGGCGAGCGCGGCGCACGCGTAGGTCTTGACTCGCTGCGCCAGCCGGGTGCTCGCGAGCGAGATCAGGATCCCGCCGGTGACCAGCGCCCAGATGTCGCCCCAGCCGCGCCCGGGGAACGACAGCTCGAGCGCGGCATCCGACGCGAGCGGCAGCGCGCCCAGGCCGATCGCGACGATCGGCTCGATGCCGAGCCAGGCGCGCAGCCGCGACGGCGCGACCACGACGAGGATCGCGAGCGCGGTGAGCAGGGTGCGCGGCAGATCGGTCGCGTACTCGAGCGAGGCGTAGCGCGTCGCGAGCGACAGGATGATCGCGCACGGCAGGAGCAGCATGCCGATCGCGGCGGCAGGCACGTCGCGCGCCCGCGCCGCGAGGTAGATGCTCGCGATCACGATCGCGGTCGGGATGCCGAGGAAGAACAGGAAGCCGCCGAGCCGCGAGTAGCGGCCGTCGGCGAGCGCGCCGCCCGAGATGCCGTCGAGCACGGCGTCGAGCCCGTGGATGCCCTTCTTCTGCGGCGCGTCGAGGAACATCTGCTGGATCGCCGGGCCGAGCGCGCCGGCGGCCGCCAGCGCGATCGCGAGCACGACGACGGCCGCCGCGAACCCGCCCCACAGCGCCGCGAACCGCGGGCGGGTCAGCGTGTCGCGGCGCGCGTAGAGCGCGATCGTGGTGACCGCGAGGATCATCGCGATCGTCACCGCCGAGCTCTGGCGCGACCACAGCACCGTGCCCGCGAAGAAGCCGGCGAGCGCGTAGTGGACCAGCGCGCGCCGGCCCTCGCTCTTGACCGCGAGCACGAAGCCGAGCCCGCTGGCCGCGAACGACAGCTCGGCGTACGGCGTGCTCCAGTGATGGGCGAACGCGAACAGCGGATCGAACGCGCAGAACACGCACAGCCCGATCGCGGCGCGCCAGCCGGCGATCCGCCGCGCGATCAGCCACACCACGAACACGCGCAGGATCACGATCGCGAGCGCCGCGTACAGGCTGGCGATGTACTTCTGGCCGAACACCGCCTGCGCCGCCGCGTCGACATAGAGCGGCACCGGACCGACCTGCCACACGAAGTCGCGATACGGCACCGCGCCGTGCAGCACCTTGCGGCCGAAGTGGAAGTACCACGCCGGATCGTTGACGCACATGCCGTAGTGCAGGAGCGGCACGTGGCTCGCGATCACGACGATCGCGATCGCCGCGAACGCGGCCGCGTCGACCGGGATCTTGCGCCACCAGGTCACGGCTTTCTCCGGTACAGCCGCAGCCCGTCGATCACGTCCCAGTGCTCGGACGCCTGCTTGGCGAGGTCGGGCCCGAGCACGTCGGCGGCGCGGCCCACCGACTCGTACTGGTCGAGCAGCGAGCGCAGCCCGACGTGGATCGCCATGCTCGCCCTGGGGTTGAGGCCGTCGTACCTGGTGAGATCGCCGCCGAGGTCGGTGTCGAGCGGCGGGCTCATCCACTGCTTGTCCTGCGCGATGATGAAGTCCGGCGGTGCGCGGCGCAGCGCTTCGATCGCGGCGTTCGCGTCGTCGGCCGTGATGAAGTCGGCGGCGGTGGTGTCGATCCGCGTCGGGTTGGTGCAGCGCAGGAGGTCGTAGAGCACCGGCAGGTTCGCGTAGATGAAGCACGTGCTGTGCGGGTGGACGTACGAGCTCAGCCAGTCGAGCGTGGTCTTGCGCGGCAGGTTCACCGCGAGCCCGCGCATGATCGGATTCTGCACGCGCAGCCGGCTCTCGTGCAGCGTGCCGTCGGTGGCCTCGGCCTTGGCGAACGGGCTGAACCCGGCGCGCACGAGCAGCACGAACGACAGCACGCCCATCGCGGCCAGGGCCCAGCACATCCCGGACTTGGCAGCGCGCGACAGCCGCGACGACGCGCAGGTGAACAGCAGCACGCCGACCACGAGCGACGGGCCGTCGCCCCAGCCGCGCCCCGGGAACGACATCTCGAGCGCCCAGTCCGACGCGAGCGGTAGCGCGCCGAGCCCGATCGCGACGATCGGCTCCATGCCGAACCACGCGCGCAGCCGATCCGGCCACAGCACGGCGAGCACGGTCGTGACCGTGAAGAAGATCCGCGGCGCGTCGTTGAACACGTTGAACGACGCGTCGCGCACGAGCGTGGCGAGCACGAGGCCGATCGGCAACGCGACCAGGCCGATCGTCGCGGTCGAGATCGGGCGGTCGCGCCGCACCAGGAGCACCGCGCCGGCCACGATCGCGATCGGCAGGCCGAGGAAGAACAGGAAGCCGCCCCACCAGCTGAAGTCCCAGGTCACCAGCGCGCCGCCCGAGATCGCGTCGAGGATCGCGTCGAGCCCGGTGACCGCCTTCTTCTGCGGCGCGTCGAGGAACATCTGCTGGATCGCCGGGCCGAGCGCGCCCGCGAGCGCGAGCGCGCCGAACACCAGCACGAGCGCCGCCGCGAACCCGCCCCACAGCGCGGCGAACTTCTTCGCCGTGAAGTAGTGGCGGCGCACCGCCATCACCGCGGTCGACGCGAACAGCACGACGCCGATCATCACCGCCGAGCTCTGACGCGCCGACACGACCGCCCCGGCGGACAGGCCGGCGAGCGCGAGCAGCACGAGCTCGCGGCGGCCGTGCGCGCGCGACGCGAGCAGCAGGCACAACCCGGCGAGCGTGATGAACAGCTGCGAGTACGCGGTGCTCCAGTGGTGGACGAACGCGAACAGCGGATCGAGCGCGCACCACACCGCGAACGCGGCGGCGGCGCGGCCCGACACCAGGCGCCGCACGATCGCCCACGCGACGAACACGCGCAGGATCTTGATCGCGACGCCGGCGTAGACGCTCGCGATGTACTTCGCGCCGAACAGCTCCTGGAAGCCGGCGTCCACGTAGATCGGCAGCGGGCCGACCTGGAACACGTAGTCGCGATACGGCACGTCGCCGTGCAGCGCGCGGTGACCGAAGTGGAAGAACCAGCTCGGATCGTTCCAGCACATGCCGTGGCGGATGAACCGCACGTGAGTGACCACGATCGCGAGCGCGATCACCACGAAGCCCGCGACATCGACCGGCACGTGATGCGCGAACGCGCGAGCCCGTGCGGCGAATCGAGAGGCGTCGGCCATCGGCTCGACGGCATCTACCCACGCGATGACGGGTTTTTCAAGCTACGGCTTGCGCGGCGCGACTTCGATCCGCCAGATGTTCCCGTAGATGTCGGTCTCGTACAGCTCGCCGCCCGCACCGGCGTGCAGGCTCGCCGGGTTGACCCGCACCGAACCCTCGACCGGCGCGCCGTCGAACGAGTCGTCGATGCGCAGCCGGCCCTGCATCAGCGTGCTCGCGCCGCAGTCGGTGTAGAAGTACGTGCCGACCAGATCGGGATAGCAGCTGCCGCGATACACCTCGCCGCCGATGATCGCCCACCAGCCGGTCGAATGATTGCGGATCTCGACCGGGAACGTCATCCCGGTCGGGTCGCACGGCGGCTCGAAGCAGTCGTTGCCCTCGTACTTGCTCCAGCCGAGGTTGGCGCCGGCCTGGTGACCGGCGGGCAGGACGTCGAGCTCCTCCCAGGTCGCGAGCCCGACATCCGCGATCCACATGTCGCCGGTCGCCTGGTCGAACGACCACCGCCACGGGTTGCGCAGGCCGAGGATGTAGACCTCAGGCGCGCCGCCGCCGGCGTAGAACGGGTTGTCGGGCGGGCTCGCGTACAGCTTGCCCGGATCCTGATGATCGACGTCGATCCGCAGGATCTTGCCGAGCAGCGCGCTCGGGTTCTGCGCGTTGCGGAATGGATCCGATCCGCTGGTCGAGCTCGCGCCGCCGTCGCCGGTGCTGATGTAGAGGTAGCCGTCGGGACCGAACTCGATCATGCCCGCGTTGTGGTTCGGAAACGGATCGGGGATCGCGATCAGCTCGACGCCGCTCGTCGGATCGGCGAGGTCGGGATCGCTCGCGCTCGTGGTGAACCGCGCGAGCACGTCGAGGTAGGGATGATCCGTGTCCATCGGATCGGGGTTGTCCATCGTGTAGAACACGTAGAACTGGTGGTTGATCGCGTACATCGGGTGGAACGCGAGCCCGAGCAGGCCGAGCTCGCTCACGCCGACGCCGTCGACCGGGCCACCGTTCTCCTTCGTGATGTCGAGGAACGGCGCGGCGACCAGCTGATCGTTCTCGAGCACGCGGATCCGGCCGTGCAGCTCGACCACGAACGAGCGCGTGTCGCCCGGCGGCGACGTCACCAGCGTGATCACGCCGTCGATGCACGCCGGCGGCGGCGGCGCGCCCATCGCGGTGCACGCCATCACGATCGGCTGGAGCACGACGTCGTCGCCGCGCACCGGACACGACGCCGGCGCGGCGGGGCCGTCGCCGATCGCCGCCGCGTCGGCCGGCAGCTTGCGATTGTCGCCGCAGCCGAAAAGCCCGACGAGCGCGATCGCGGCGAGCCGGCGCATGCGATCAGCGTAACATGGTGGCCATGGCCGGCCGTGTGGCTTTCGTCGCGCTCGCCGCCTGCTCCGCCGGCCGGCCGCCGAGCTTCACCAAGCACGTGCTCGACACCGCGTTTCGGTCCGAGGGCGTCGCGGTGTTCGACGTCGATCGCGATGGCCGGCTCGACGTCGTGACCGACCAGTTCTGGTACAGCGGCGCGGACTTCACGCCGCACGAGATCCGCACGCCCGAGGTCTACGACCCCGTGGCGCGCTACAGCATGTGCGACTCGGCGTGGGGCGACGATCTCGACGGCGACGGCTGGACCGACCTGGTCGTCGCGCCGTTTCCGACCGACGCGGCGTACTGGTACCGCAACCCCGGCGACGACGAGCACTGGACGCCGTACATGATCGCGCCGATCTTGTCGGCGGGGATGGAGACCCAGATCTACGTCGATCTGTTCGGCGACGGCCACCGCGAGCTGGTGATGGGCGTCGAGCCGCAGTTCGAGCTCGCGTACTTCACGCCGGGCCCGGATCCGACGCAGCTGTGGGACCTCCATCCGATCAGCGCGCCGGGCTTCGCGGCGGCCGGCCACTTCAACCACGGGCTCGGCGCGGGCGACGTCGACGGCGACGGCAAGCTCGACGTGCTCACCAGCGCCGGCTGGTTCCAGCAGACCGACGATCGCGAGGTGTGGATCCCGCACGCGTTCTCGTTCGGCGCGCTCGAGTGCAGCAGCATGTTCGCGCGCGACCTCGACGGCGACGGCCTGACCGACGTGATCTGCCCGCATCCGCACGACTACGGCATCGACTGGTGGCAGCAGCAGCCCGACGGCTCGTTCGTCGATCACCAGATCGACGACTCGATCTCGCAGATGCACAGCGCGGTGCTCGCCGATCTCGACGGCGACGGTGTGCCCGAGCTGGTGAGCGGCAAGACCAAGTTCGCCCACACCTACGATCCCGGCGCCGACGATCCGTCGCTGCTGGTCTACTACGAGCTGCCGAGCCTCGAGCGCCACGTGATCGACGACGACTCGGGAGTCGGCCGCGGCTTCACGGTCACCGATCTCGACGGCGACGGCCGCAACGACATCGTCATCTCGAACAAGAACGGCCTGTTCGTGTTCGACCAGCGGTAAGCTCGCAGGGTGCGCGTCGCGTTGGTCCTGCTCGTCGCCGCGTGCGGCGATAACCAGTCGGGCTGGACGCCGATCTTCGACGGCAAGACGCTCGACGGCTGGTACTCGTACCTCGCGGTCAGCGGTCGCGACAACGATCCCAACGGCATCTTCCAGGTCGAGGACGGCGCGATCCACATCCTCGGCGTCGATCTCGCGCCCGGCCAGTTCGAGTACGGCTACCTCGCGACCACGCGCGACTACGAGGACATCCGCGTGCGCTTCGAGTACCAGTGGGGCCCGCGCAACTTCAGCGGGTTCGGGCCCGACAGCGGCTTCTTCGTGACCGCGGTCGGCCCCGACATGATCTGGCCGCGCTCGCAGGAGTGCCAGGTCTATCGCGGCGACACCGGCAGCATGTACCTGTTCGACTACGCCACGATCGAGACCACGATCGATCCGACGATCCAGGCGCCGACCTACCTCGACGGCGGCGTCCCGTACAGCGCGCCGCGCAACCCGAACCCGTACTACGCCTACATCGCCAAGGACGCACAGTTCGACACGCCCGACGACTGGAACCAGGTCGAGATCGACGTCGACGGCGACTCCGCGGTGTACATCGTCAACGGCAACGTCACGTTTCGCAGCACGCACCGCCGCCAGCCCTCGCCCGACGCGCCCGACGATCCGACGATGGACATCCCGCTGACCAAGGGCCGCCTCGTGATCCAGAACGAGGGCAACGAGATCTACTACCGCAACATCGAGATCCAGCAGATCTACGAGTGAGCCGGCGACGCGATCACCGCGAGCTCGTCGTCGCCGAGCGCGTGATACGGCCGGGTCATCGCGCCGAACCAGCGCAGCGCGGTGCGCGCGAGCCCGGGCTGCGCGTTGCCGGCGGCGCCGCCCGGGGACATGCCGATCGACTGCAGCGCCGACAGCACGAGGAACAGGCTATCGCCGCCGCGCGTGCGGTGCTCGCCGACCGCGAACCCGGCGTCACCGAGCAGGCGGGCGAGCGCGCGGCTCGAATAGTGATGGAGGTGGACCGGCACCTGGTACCAGCCCCACGCGCTCGGCGCGAGCCGGCGCAGCCGCGCCTCGAAGTTGGGCACGCACACCACGAGCTTGCCGTGCGGCTGGAGCAACGCGCGCGCGGTCGCGAGGAACGCGCGCGGATCGGCGATGTGCTCGAGCACGTGCTGCGCGAAGATCGCGTCGAACCGCAGCTCGCGGTGCGCCGCCGCGAACGCCTCGATCGTCCCGACGAACACGTCGTGGCCTCGCTCGGCCGCGGCCGCCGCCGGCCCGGGCGACAGCTCGATGCCGTGGGTCGCGAGCCCGGCGCGCGCCGCCTCGTCGAGCAGGAACCCGAACATGCAGCCGACGTCGAGCACGCGGCCCGAGCGCACGCCCGACCACGCGAGCAGCCACGCCGAGCGCCGGCGCTTCTCGTCCTCGATCAGATCGTGCGCGCCGTAGCCGTAGGTCGACTCGTAGCAGCGCGCCAGCTCGGCGTCGCTCGGCCAGGGGATCGTCGTCCCGGCCCCGCAGCTCGCGCAGGCGTCGATCCGGTAGTCGCCCGCGCGCGCGTAGCTCGACCGCGGCTGGGCGACCGCGACCGCGAGCTCGCCGCCGCAGATCCGGCACGTGGTTTCGGCTCGCGACATCGCGGCGGAGTCTAGCCCGAATGGTAAGCAAGGGCGATGGCGGACCGTCCCCCGTCACGGCTGCGCGCGGCAGGTATCGCCGCGGTGGTCGCGCTCGCGCTGCTCGTCGCGGGCGGCCAGATCGGGCCGGGGCGGTGGTACGCGGCCAGCGGCGCGTACCGCGCGCAGGTCGACGCGCTGCTCGCCGGGCGGCTCGGGCTATCGCGCGCGCCCGAGGCGATGCAGCACGACCTGGCGTGGACCGACGATGGCGTGCAGCAGGTGTGGGGGCTCGGCGTGCCGATGTGGCAGGCGCCGTTCGAGCTCGCCGCGCGCGCGGTGGGCTGCGCGCCGTTTCCGGATCGGCTCGCGCTGCTGGGGTTCGTCGCGCTCGCGCTCGCGGTGACGCTGCGCGCGTGGCGCCGGCCCGACGAGCCGTGGTGGATCGGCTGGGGCAGCGCGCTGATCGTCGGCCTGTTGCCGGGGTTCGTCACGCTGCTGCGCGGCCGCGTCGGGCCCTACGAGGAGGCCGCGATCTACGCCTACGCCGCCGCGATCCTCCTGCTCGGCGGGACCGCGCGGCTCGGCGATGCACCGGGGCGGGCGCGCCTGCTCGTGCTCGCGGGCGCGGCGGGGCTCACCGGCTTCATCCGCCCGACCGTGTGGTTCTACGGCCTCGCGACGCTGATCGTCGGCTCGGCGATGTACCTGCGCGCGCGCGGGCGGCGCGGCGCGCTCGACGTCGCGCTGGCGTGCGTGCTGTTCGTCGCGGGCGGCGCGGCGCTCTACGCGACCAACGCGCGGCGCTTCGGCGACGGCATGGAGTTCGGCCATCGCCTGAACCTCGAGTCGTTGCCCGGCAACCTGTACGCGACGCGGTTCAGCTATCCGTTCGAGCGCGCCCCGCTCGCCACCGCGCTCGGCGAGGAGCTGGGCAGCCTGTTCGATCGCCCGGATCGCCACCACCACACGACGTTCTACGGCCGGCACCTGCACGTCGGCCAGGCGCCGATCGCGCGCTGGCGCGAGTACTACTTCACGACGTTCTCGTGGGGCTACCTGCCGGTGATCGTCGCCGGGCTGGTGCTCGGCGCGCTCGCGTGGCGGCGGCGCGACGGGCCAGATGCGATCGCGCGCTGGCTGGTCGCGTGGGCGGTGATCGGCGGCGGGCCGCTGTTCGTGTTCTACCTGCACGCGCCGAGCGTGTCGTCGCGCTACCAGCTCGATCTCGCGCCGGCGTTCGCCGCGCTGATCGTGATCGCGTGGCGCGCGCTGGCGCGGCGGCTGCGCGCCGGCTGGGCGTGTGCGCTGCTCGGCGCGGCGTGGCTCGCGAGCGTCGTCACGTCGAACGTCGCGCCGCGGATCGGGCCCGACGCGGTCGATCGCGCTGCGGCCGACGCCGCGACCGCCGCGATCGAGTTCGCCGAGCCGCACCCGCACGCGCTCGGCACGTCGTACGACCTGGACGATCCATGGCTCGCGGTCGAGACCGACGTCGCCGACCAGCTCGACGCATGCGTCGACGAGGCCGGCGCGCGGACCGATCCGGACGCGACGCCGCTCGGCGGCGAGCGCTGCCTGCACGGCGTGCGCGCCGCCGACGGCGAGCACTGGCTGCTGTGGGCATCGCAGGTCACGCCCGACGACGTGCCGGCCGAGCGCTGCGAGCTGGCGCGCGGCGTGTGCGAGCCCGCGCCGACCGCCGCGACCGCGGGCGAGCCGGTCGCGCTGCCGCTGCCCGAGCCGTGCCTGTACCTGAACCTGTTCCGCTGGGACCTCGCGACCGGCCAGGTGCCGTCGGCGACGTTCGCGTGGGTCGAGGACCCGGCGTTCGTCGAGCTCGACCTGCGCACGCTCGACGGCCAGCCCGCCGACTGGGCGCACGACGTCCAGGTCGCGATCGGCCGCACCCACCTGCGCCTGGTCTCGCTCGCGTCGCTGCCGGGCGACGGCGTGCGGCTGCGCTTCGCGGCGCCGGCGCTGCCGCGCGGGCTGCAGGTCGCGTTCTTCGCGTTCGGGCCCGACCGCGAGCTCGACAGCGTCCGCACCCGGTTCGCGGTGCGCCGGATCCGCTGGCGATGACGCGCACGACGTGGCAGCGCTGGGGCTGGGTCGTGCGCTGGGGCGGCACCGCGCTCGGCATCGCCTACGTCGCGCGGCTGATCGATCCCGAGGACGTGCGGCGCGCGGCGGCGCGGATCTCGCTCGCCGCGATCGCCGCGGCGATCGGGCTGGTCGCGCTCAACGTGGTCTGCGGCGCGCTGCGCTGGCGCGCGCTGCTCGCGGCGTACGGCGCCGAGTCGCGGCCGAACGTCGCGCGCGCGACCGCGCTGTATTTCGGCTCGTTCTTCTACAACAACTACCTGCCGGGCGCGGTCGCGGGCGACGTGGTGCGCGGGGTGGTCACCCGCGAGGTGTTCGGCGCCCGCGGCGCGACCGCCGGGCTCGCGGTCGTGCTGGTCGAGCGCGCGCTCGGGCTCGCGGCGGTGTTCGCGCTGCTCGCCGGCGGGCTCGCCGCGACCGCGGGCGCGATCGACCCCGGCGCGCTGTGGTGGTGGGCCGCGCTCGGCGTGCCGGGCTCGCTCGCGATCGTGCTCGCGCTGCCGGTCGCCCGCCGGATCGCGCCGCGCCTGCCCCGCCGGCTGCGCGCGATCGCCGAGCGCGTGCCGGCGCTGAGCAACCCCGGCGGGTTCGTCGCCGCCGCGGCGTGGTCGGTCGCGACCCAGCTGTGCGTCGCGCTCGCCGGATGGATCCTGCTGCGCGCGATCGATCCATCGGTCGGGCTCGGCGCGGCGCTGCTGATCGTGCCGCTCGCGGCCGCGACCGCGTTCGTGCCGATCACGGTCGGCGGCGCCGGGGCGCGCGAGGCGGTGTACGTCACGCTCGGCGCGAGCCTGTTCGCGATGCCGCGCGGCGATGCGCTGGCCGCGTCGCTCGCGCTGTGGCTCGCGCACCTGGTGGTCGGCGCGATCGGCGGCGCGATC
>DATJAE010000293.1:0-14878 GCA_035516595.1 Kofleriaceae bacterium
GCGATGGCTCCCCATGCGATCGTTGTACGATCGGAGGGGAGCTGATACAAGGAGTCGTGGCGCGGCGGACGAGGCTCGAGCGCAACACGAAAGAAACCCAGATCAGCCTCGAGCTCGAGCTCGACGGGACCGGGCAGCGGACGATCGACACGCCGGTGCCGTTCCTGTCGCACATGCTCGACGCGTTCGCGCGGCACGGCATGTTCGACCTCGCGCTGCGCGCGGCCGGCGACGTCGAGATCGACGCGCACCACACGGTCGAGGACATCGGGCTCGTGCTCGGCGGCGCGTTCGAGCAGGCGCTCGGCGATCGCGCCGGCATCGCGCGCTACGGCTCGGCGACCCTGCCGATGGACGAGGTGCTGGTCACCGTCGCGATCGACTTCGGCGGCCGGCCGGCGTTCGTGTGGCGCGTGCAGGGCCTCGACGGCAAGTGGCTGGGCGACTTCGACTGCGAGCTCGTGCGCGAGTTCTTCGCCGCGTTCGCCCAGAAGGCGCTGTGCAACCTGCACGTCGTGCTGCACTACGGCGGCAACGCGCACCACACGATCGAGTGCATGTTCAAGGCGTTCGCGCGCGCGTGCGATGCCGCGACCCGGATCGATCCGCGGCTCGGCGGTGCGGTGCCCTCGACCAAGGGGTCGCTCTGATCGCGATCCTCGACGTGTGCGCGGGCAACCTGCGCTCGGTCGAGCGCGCGATCGCCCGGGTCGGCGGCGACGTCGTGGTCACGCGCGATCCCGAGACCGTCCGGCGCGCCGACAAGCTGGTCGTGCCGGGGCAGGGCGCGTTCGGCGTGTTCATGCGCGGCCTGGGCGAGCGCGGCCTGGGCGAGGCGCTGCGCGAGGCGATCGCGCGCGGCACGCCGTACCTCGGCATCTGTCTCGGGCTACAAGTCCTGTTCGAGCACAGCGAGGAGGGCGACTGCGCCGGGCTCGGCATCCTGCGCGGCAGGGTCACCCGGCTGCGCCCGGGCGATCCGCGGCTCAAGATCCCGCACATCGGCTGGAACCAGGTCCACGGCCGCGCGCGCGGCATCGCCGACGGCGCGCATGTCTACTTCGTCCACTCGTATCGCGTCGAGCCCGAGGATCGATCGATCGTCGCGCTCGAGACCGAGCACGGCGTGACGTTCTGCGCCGCGATCCAGCGCGACAACCTGTTCGCGTGTCAGTTCCACCCGGAGAAGAGCCAGGCGGTGGGGTTGCGCATGCTCGAGGAGCTGGTGCGGTCGTGAAGCTCTACGTCGCGGTCGACCTGCTCGGCGGCAAGGCGGTGCGCCTCGAGGGCGGCCGACGCGACACCGCGAAGGTGTATCTGCCGGATCCGGCGACCGCGCTGGCCGCGGCGAATCGCCATGGCGTCGATCGCCTGCACGTCGTCGACCTCGACGCGGCGTTCGGCGAGCCGCGCCAGCGCGAGCTGGTCGCGGCGCTGGTCCGCGGCGCGCACGTCCCGGTCCAGGTCGGCGGCGGGATCCGCGACCGCGCGGCGATCGACGACGCGCTCGGGCTCGGCGCGGCGTTCGTCGTGCTCGGCACCGCCGCGGTCCGCTCGCCGGCGCTGGTCGAGGGCGCGTGCCGCGCGTATCCCGGCAAGATCATCGTCGCGGTCGACGCGCGCGACGGCGTCGTCGCGGTCGAGGGCTGGACCGCGAGCGCCGGCGTGACCGCGCTCGAGCTCGGCGCGCGCGCCGCGGGCTGGGGCGCGGCCGCGCTGCTCTACACCGACATCGCGCGCGACGGCCTGCGCGTCGGGCCGGCGATCGACGCGACGGTCGCGCTCCAGCGCGCGGTCGCATGCGAGGTCATCGCGTCGGGCGGGGTCGGCTCGCTCGACGATCTCGCGCGGCTGCGCGACGCCGGCGTCGCGTCGGTCGTGATCGGCCGCGCGTTCTACGACGGCACGTTCACCATCCCCGAAGCGGCGCAGGTCGTACGTGCTGGCTCGTAGGATCATCCCGTGCCTGGACGTCAAGGATGGCCGCGTGGTCAAGGGCATCCACTTCCTGCAGCTGCGCGACGCCGGCGATCCGGTCGAGCAGGCAGCCGCGTACGACGCGCAGGGCGCCGACGAGGTGTGCTTTCTCGACATCTCCGCCGCGCCCGAGGGCCGCTCGACCCTGATCGACGTGGTGGCGCGCACCGCGGACCAGGTGTTCGCGCCGCTCACGGTCGGCGGCGGCGTGCGCTCGGTCGACGACGCCGAGCGGCTCCTTTACGCCGGCGCCGACAAGATCGCGATCAACACCGCCGCGATCCGCTCGCCCGAGCTGGTCGCCGAGATCGCGGCGCGCTTCGGCAACCAGGCGATCGTGGTCGCGGTCGACGCCAAGCGGCGCGGCGGGGACGCGGGGGGCTGGGAGGTGTACTCGCACGGCGGGCGCACGCCCGAGGGGCTCGACGCGCTCGCGTGGTGCGCGCGGGTCGCCGAGCTCGGCGCGGGCGAGCTGCTGGTGACCAGCATGGATCGCGACGGCACCGGCCTGGGCTACGACACCGAGCTGATCGCGGCGATCGCGCGCGCGGTGACCGTGCCGGTGATCGCCTCCGGCGGGGTCGGCGTGCTCGATCATCTCGCGGCCGGGCTCGAGGCCGGCGCCGATGCCGTGCTCGCCGCGTCGATCTTCCATTTCGGCCGCCACACGATCGGCGAGGCCAAGGCCTTCCTCGCGGCCCGTGGCATCGCCGTTCGAACGTGACGAGTCGCGGACGCTGCGCTGACACCTCCACCACGACAAGCGCCCGAGATCGCGGCTGGTCGCGAGGTGGTCCACGCCTTGCTGAATCGCGAGCCATGCGCAGCTCGCTCGTCGTCATCGTCCTGTTACTCGCCGGTATCGCCCACGCCGACCCCGCGGTCACGGTCGCGACCGCCGCGCCCGACGGCGCGGATCCCGCCGCGCCGCAGATCGCCGCCGCCCCCGCCGCGCCGCAGATCGCCGCCGCCCCCGCCGCGGCGCCCCGGCCGACCTTCCTGATCGGCGTGGGAGGCGGCGCCGCATCGATCGGCATCGGCGGCCCGGTGATCGAGCTCGGCCACGCGCTCGGCGCCAGCAACCTCTGGCTGCATGCCCTGGTCGGCGATGTCGGCGGCGTCGCCTATGGCCGCGCCGGGCTCGAGGACCGGCTCGGCACCGACGCGTTCGCCGTCACGCTCGGCGGCGACCTGGGCGCGCTCGGTGGCTGGCCGGTGCTGTCGCCGCACCTCGGCTTCGACATCCGGCTCGGCGCGCTCCACCTGCGGCCGGAGATCGAGGCCGACGTCTCCGTGATCGGCCCGACCGCGGTGGGCGGCGTCGTGACGCTCGCGTGGGAACGTTGACACGGCGCTCGCGCATGGCGAACGTTAGGCGTGCTCGAGCCGAGCTTCGACGATCGCGGCCTGGTCCCGTGCATCGTCCAGGATGCGACCAGCGGTGCCGTGCTGATGATGGCGTGGATGAACGCCGAGGCGCTGGAGCTGACCCGCACGACCGGCGTCGTGCACTTCTGGTCGCGCTCGCGCGAGCGGCTGTGGAAGAAGGGCGAGACCTCCGGCCACACGCTCGCGCTGGTCGAGCTGCGGATCGACTGCGACGGCGACACCCTGCTCGCGCGCGTCCGGCCGGCCGGCCCCGCGTGCCACACCGGCGCGACCAGCTGCTTCTACCAGGATCGCGAGCCCGCGGCGGCGATCCTCGACGAGCTCGACGCGACCCTCGCGGCGCGCCGCGACGGCGCGACCGCCGAGCGCAGCTACACCAGGTCGCTGCTCGACGCCGGCATGCCCGCGATCCTCGCGAAGATCGCCGAGGAGAGCGCCGAGCTGGCCGCCGAGCTGCCCGACGGTGACGACGCCAAGGTGATCCACGAGACCGCGGATCTGCTGTTCCACGTCATGGTCGGCCTCACCGCGCGCGGGATCCCGATCGCGAAGATCTATGCCGAGCTGGCGCGCCGCGCCGGCACGAGCGGTCACGTCGAGAAGGCGTCGCGCACATGATCGACCTGCTGAGCCCGGGCGGCGGGCTCGAGCGCGCGATCCCGTACTACGAAGATCGCGCCGAGCAGCGCGCGATGTCGGTGGCGGTGGCGCGCGCGCTCGCCGACGCGCGGCCGCTGATCGTCGAGGCCGGCACCGGCACGGGCAAGACGCTCGCCTACCTCGTGCCGGCGCTGCAGTCGGGCAAGCGCGTCGTGGTGTCGACCGGCACGCGCACGCTGCAGGACCAGATCGCGCGCCACGACCTGCCGCTGCTCCGCACGATCCTCGCGCGGCCGTTCGCCGCGGTGGTGCTCAAGGGCGTCGCGAACTACGTGTGCCGGCGCCGGCTCGCCGAGGCCGCGGCGCGCGGCGAGGACGTCGGTGAGCTGGTGGAATGGAGCGAGCACAGCGAGACCGGCGATCGTGCCGAGGTCGAGTGGCTGCCCGAGGCGGCGCCGGTGTGGAGCGAGGTCACGACCACGCCGGACGCGCGGATCGGCCCGCGCTGCCCGTACTTCGAGCGCTGCTTCATCACGCAGGCGCGGCGGCTCGCCGAGCAGGCCGACCTGATCCTGGTCAACCACCACCTCTACCTCGCCGATCGCGCGCTGCGCGCCGCGAGCCCGGGCGCGCGCGTCCTGCCCGATCACGATGCGGTGATCTTCGACGAGGCGCACCAGCTCGAGGACGTCGCGACCGATCACTTCGGCGCGCGCGTGTCGACCCGCGGGCTCGGCATGCTGGTGCGCGACGCGCATCTCGCGCTCGCCCGCATGCCGCTGTGGACCGGGCGCTCGGCGCTGGGCGTGATCGAGGACGTCGAGCGCCGGGGCCTCGCGCTGTTCGCCCGCGTGCGGACCGCGCTGGTCGGCGCCGAGGCGCGCGTGCCGCTGCCGCGCGAGCTGTTCGATGCGCCGGAGCGCCAGGCCGCGTGGTTCGCGCTCGACAGCGCGCTCGAGGAGCTCGCGCGCGTCGCCGAGAGCGAGGCCGAGCCGCCGCCGGACGGCGAGCCGGAGGACGACGCCGGCGCGCGCGCGAGCCTCACCGGCCTGGCCCGGCGCGCGCGCGCGATGCGCGACGCCCTCGCGCTGATCGCCGAGCAGCGCCAGGCCAGCCACGTCTACTGGGGCGAGGCGCGCGGGTCGGGCACCGAGCTTTCGGCCGCGCCGATCGACATCGCCGCGCTGATGCGCCGCCACGTGATCGCGGCCGGGCCGACCGCGGTGTTCACGTCCGCGACGCTCGCCACGTCGAGCGAGTTCTCGTACGTCCGCGCCCGGCTCGGCCTCGACGAGTGCGACGAGCTGCTCGTGCCGTCGCCGTTCGACTACGCGCGCCAGGCGCTGCTCTACGTGCCGCGCGATCTGCCCGCGCCGGCCGACGACGCGTTCTCCGCCGCGGCCGCCGAGCGCACGCTCGAGCTGCTCGCGATCACCGCCGGCCGCGCGTTCCTGCTGTTCACCTCGCACCGCGCGCTGCGCGACGCCGCGACCCGGCTGGCCGGCGCGCCGTATCCCCGGCTCGTGCAGGGCGAGGCGCCGCGGCAGACGCTGATCGAGCGCTTCCGCGCGACCCCCGGCGCGATCCTGCTCGGCACCGGCTCGTTCTGGGAAGGGGTCGACGTCCCGGGCGACGCGCTCAGCCTGGTCGTGATCGATCGCCTGCCGTTCCAGCCCCACACCGATCCGCTGCTCGCCGCGCGCATGCAGGCCGCCGCCGAGGCCGGGCGCGATCCGTTCGCGACCCTGCAGCTGCCCGCGGCCGCGCTCGCGCTCAAGCAGGGCTTCGGCCGGTTGATCCGCCGGCGCGACGACCGCGGCATCGTCGCGATCCTCGACAGCCGGATCGTGACGCGCGGCTACGGCCGCACGTTCTTCGCGACGCTGCCGTCCGACCTGCCGCGCACGTCGACGCTCGAGCAGGTGCGGCGCTGGTTCACCACGTAGCGGCGAGCGGCGCGCACGCTTGCGCGGCGACCCGGCGCAGCGCCGCGCCGGCGGTCAGCGCGCTGCCCGGGATCGCGAGGTCCTCGCCGAACAGCGCGACCACCGGCTCGAGCGCGAACCGGCGCTCGAGCATGCGAGGGTGCGGAATCTCGAGCTCGGGCGTGCGGATCGCGCGCAGGCCCCACAGCAGCACGTCGAGATCGATCGCGCGCGGCCCGTTGCGCACCTCGCCGCGGCGATCGCGGCCGAGCAGGCGCTCGAGCTCGAGCACGGTCGCGATCAGCTCGCCCGGCGTGGCATCGCCGCAGCGCACGCGCAGCGCCGAGTTGACGAACGCGGGCTGCACCGGGCCGATCGCGGCGGTGCGATACAGCGGCGCGGCGCGCACCTCGCCGAGCGCTGCCAGCGCGTCCCGCGCGCGGCGGAAGCGCTCGATCACCGCCGGCTCGCCGCCGACGTTGCCGCCGAGCCCGATCACGAGCGCGTCGGCGGGCAGCTCGATCACGGCCGCGCGACCACCGGATTGCGCAGGATGCCGATGCCCTCGATCTCGACCTCGACGACATCTCCCGGGTCCAGGTTGCCGACGCCCGACGGCGTGCCGGTCGAGATCACGTCGCCCGGCTCGAGCGTCATGTGCTCGCTGCAGAACGCGATCAGGGTCGGCACGTCGAAGATCAGATCCGAGGTCGACGAGTCCTGGCGCACGATGCCGTTGACCCGCGTCACCAGGCGCAGGTTCGAGGGATCGAGCCCGGGCACGACGCGCGGGCCGATCGGGCAGAACGTGTCGAAGCCCTTCGCGCGCGCCCACTGGCCGTCCTTCTTCTGCAGATCGCGCACGGTCACGTCGTTGACGCACACGAAGCCGGCGACGACCGACAGCGCCCGCTGCTTCGCCACGCGGCGCGCGCGCTGGCCGATCACGACGCCGAGCTCGCCCTCGAAGTCGACCCGCTCGTAGCCGGCCGGGCGCTCGATCGCGTCGCCATTCGCGATGATCGCCGACGGCGGCTTGAGGAACATGAGGGGCTGCTCCGGAAGTCCTTTACCCATCTCGACGGCGTGCGCCCGGTAGTTGACGCCGATTCCGATGACCTTGGTGGGGTTGGCCATGAACGGAAAGGTAGGACACCCAGAGACCCGTGTCATTGATCCATAGCGTCACGCCCCGTACAATTCCCAAGATGGGCCGGGCTCCTCAACCAGGAGGGCCACAACGCGTGTCCGCACACGTTGTGCCGAAGGCGAAGCCCTTTTCGGAAGAGGACGAACGCACGACGATCGAGTCTCAGTGGGAGGAGGAGGGCTCGACCACGGTCGAGCAAGGCGAGGTCGCCGAAAAGCTCCGCGCGCTCGGCAACGCGGCCGAGCCGGTGCGGCGCACGATCACCAACGTCACCTCGACCGGCTCGCAGTCGCTCGAGGAGTCCACGGTCGACGACCAGCACGCCGATCCCGCGATCGTCGCGATGATGCCGCCGGATCCCGCGCTCGCGCGTCTGGTCGTCACCGTCGGTAACGACAGCGGCCAGATGCTCGAGATCCAATCGGACAAGCAGTACACGATCGGCCGCGCGATCGATAACGACCTCGTGCTCAGCGACATCGCGGTGTCGCGCAAGCACTTCGACCTGCGCCAGGATAACGGCGCGTGGGTGCTCGTCGATCGCGGCTCGGGCAACGGCACCCTGGTCAACGGCAACCTCGAGGACGCGCCGTTCATGCTCGCGAACGGCGACACGATCGAGATCGGCAACACCACGTTCCGCTTCGAGCAGGCCAACGGCGCACCGCGCGCGTCGAGCTTCGAGATCGATCTCGACGAGGAGGAGCTGTCGACCGTCGCCGGCAAGCCGCTGCGCACCGACTTCGGCGATGTCGAGACCCCGCTCGAGTCGCGGCGCGAGCCGGCGCTCGAGCAGCCGTCGCGCGCGCGGCCCAAGACGCTGCCCCCGCCGGTGCCGCTCCGCCCGCCGACCGCGAACCAGCCGATCGTGTATCTCCAGCAGCAGCCGCAACTCGCACCGGCGTCGACCATGCCGCTGCCGCAGATGGCCAACCGGCCGCCGGTCGCGCCGCCCGGCGCGCCCACGCTGCTCGGCGCGGACTCGATGCAGGGGCTGATGCCGGCGTCCACCCTGCCCGGCCAGGGCGTGCAGGGCACGCCGCGCGTGATGCTCGCGAGCTATCCGCAGGCGCAGGAGATCCCGCCGCACTCGGTGCACGCTCAGATGCTGGTGATCGCCGCCAACGCCGGCCGCACCGATCCGTCGACCGCGCTGGTCCCGCCCACGCCGTACGCCAACGCGATGCCGTTCGGCATGCCGTCGCGGAGCTACGTCCAGCCTCAGCTCAGCAAGCGCACGAAGTACATCATCGCGGCCACCGGGCTCGCGCTGTTCGCCGCCATCCTCACGCTCGCGATCCTCAAGGCCGGCAAGCCGAGGCCGCCCGCGACCGCGAAGACCGCGCCGACCGCGCCGAGCCCGACGCCGAAGCCGAACGTCCAGGCGATCCTCCAGCCGACGCCGGCCCCCGCGCCCGCACCGCGCGTCGCCCCGGCGCCCGCACCGGCGCCCGCCCCGGCGCCGACGCCTGCACCGCACGTCGCCCCGGCGCCGACGCCCGCACCGCACGTCGCCCCGGCGCCGACACCCGCACCGCACGTCGCCCCGGCGCCGACGCCGCCCGTCGTCGCGTCCCACACGCCGACCCGGCCGGCCGAGACCGTGCACCGCGATCCGCCGCCGCCGCCGCCGCATGCCGAGGCGCATCGTCCGACGCGCACGCCCAAGACCTCGCACCCGACCTCGGTCGCCGTCGCGACCCCGCCGAGCGGCGGCTCGTCGGGCAGCTCCGACGCGCAGGCCCGCGCCGACGCGGCCTACCGCGAGAAGCGGTTCTCCGAGGCGGCGAGCATCCTCAACGCGGCGGCGCACTCGGCCTCGGAGAGCCAGGCCAAGCTGCTGCGCCACCGCGCCGAGCTATGCACGCTGTTCGGCCGCGCCTACTCGACCGCGACCACCCCGAGCACCAAGGCCACCGAGGCCTACGAGAAGCTGCAGGAGGCCCAGGGCTACGACCACGCGCTCGGCAACCTGCTCGACGGCGACGTCACGAACAAGCTCGCCGCGATCGCGCCGCGGGCGGCGGTGCAGTACATGGCCGAGCGCGACTACGACCACGCGCGGCTCGCCGTGCTCAAGGCCGAGAACCTGGGCGCTGCCAACGACAGCACCAAGCTCGTGCGGTCCTACCTCGAGCAGCGCGCCGGCGAGCTGTACAACCAGGCGATGTCGTCGGAGCCCGACGCGGCGAAGGCCAAGCTGCGCCAGGTCGAGCGCATGGTCGACAAGAGCAGCACCTGGTACAAGAAGGCCGAGAAGCAGCTCGGGACGCTGGGCGGGAGCTAGGCGCGACTCGCTGCGCCTAGCTGACCGCGGCGAGCAGCTCGCCGATCACGCGCTCGAGCTTCTCGAACTCGAACGGCTTGTCGACGTGCGCGTCGGCACCGTAGATCGGCGCGGTGATCGCGTTGGTCTTCTCGCCGATCGCGCTCACCATCACGATCTTGCAAGCCTGGGTCACCGGGTCCTGCTTGAGCGCGCGCGCGACCTCCCAGCCCGACTTGCCGGGCATCATGACATCGAGCAGCACCAGGTCCGGCTTGTCGCGCTTGGCCAGCTCGAGCGCGCGATGACCGTCGCCGGCGGTCGTGATCTTGTAACCGCGCTTGCCGAGCCGGGTGCTGAGCATCGTCACGATCTCGGGATCGTCGTCCACCACCAGGATGCTGAGCTGCTTGGCCATGGCCGCAGGCTACGGCGCGCGGCGAGCCAGGGTCAAGTCGAGTATCTTCAGCTCCTGTCGCCCTCCCGCCGCCACTGGATCTGGCTCGCGATCGCCGTCGTGATCGGGCTCGCCGCGCTGTCGATGTTCGGCGACGTGCGCCACCTCGGCGACCGGCTCGCCGGCTTCGGCTGGTCGGCGTTCGCCGCGGCGCTCGGCCTGGCGCTCGGCAACTACGTGCTGCGCTTCGGGCGCTGGCAGTACTACCTGGCGTGCCAGGACGTGCGCGTGCCGGTCGGGTCGAGCGCGCTGGTGTTCGGCGCCGGGCTGTCGCTGTCGATCACCCCGGGCAAGCTCGGCGAGCTGGTCAAGAGCTACCTGCTGCGCGAGCTCCACGACGTCCCGGCGCCGCGCACCGCGCCGATCGTGATCGCCGAGCGCGTCACCGACCTGATCGCGCTGATCGTGCTGTCGCTGATCGGCGTCGCGGCCTACGGCGTCGATCCGCGCCTGGTCGGCGCCGCCGGCGCGCTGGTCGCGATCGGGCTGGTGCTGCTGGCGTGGCCGCGCCCGACCCGCGCGCTGATCGATCTGGTCACGCGTCCGGCCCGGCTCCGCCGGCTGCGCGAGCCGCTGCACGAGTCACTCGGCCACCTCGCGGCGCTGTGCCGGCCGGCGCGGCTGGTGGTCGGCACCGCGATCGCGATCCCGGCGTGGAGCTGCGAGTGCCTCGGCTTTGCCGTGATCTGCAACGCGTTCCCCGGCGCGCACGTCGAGGTCGGCCTGGCGACCGTGATCTACGCCGGCACCACGATCGCCGGCGCGCTGTCGTTCCTGCCCGGAGGGCTAGGTGTCACCGAGGGCGCGATGACGATCGCGCTGGTCGACGGCGCGGCGCACGTCGATCGCGCGACCGCGGTCGCCGCGACCCTGGTCACCCGGCTCGCGACGCTGTGGTTCGCGGTCGCGCTCGGCGTGATCCTGCTCGCGATCGCGCGCGGCCGGATCGCCCGGCGTGCGCGAGGTGCCGTCGCCGCCGCGCGGTGATATACCCCGGTCATCCATGTCGGTAGGCGTCGACTTCGACTTCACGCGGTGGCTCGCCGCTCGCCGCGGCTCGATGGAGCAGCAGCAGCGCGAGGGGGCGGCGTACGCGTTCACCGGCGAGCGCAAGTTCCGCCGCACGCTCGCGATGATGCGGCCGGTGACGATCGCGCTCGAGGCCACGACCCGGCTGTGGCGCGACGTCGCGCGCGCCGAGCTGCTCGGCACCGCGGTCAAGGTCACCGACCAGCAGTACCCGCGGGTCTACGAGGCCGCCAAGGCCGCAGGCCACGCGCTGCGCGTGCGCGTGCCGGTGATCTTCGCCGCGCCGACCGACTCGCTGAAGGTCAAGGTGCTCGGCACCGACGACGCGCCCCACCTGATCGTCAACCTCGCGCTCGCCGAGACGCTCGAGGATTACGAGCTGGTCGCGGCGATCGCGCACGAGCTCGCCCACATCCAGAACGGTCACATCCTGTTCGCGACCGCGCTGCACTACCTGACGTTCTCGGCCGCGTTCTTCGTGCGCTGGATCGTGCAGCCCGCGATCATGACGCTGCAGGCGTGGTCGCGGCGCGCCGAGGTGACCTGCGATCGCGCGGCGCTGCTCGCGGTGCGCGATCTCGACAAGACGCTCGGCGCGATGGTCAAGCTCGAGCTCGGCCTCGACAAGGGCTCGGCGTTCAACGCCGAGGAATACCTGAAGAGCCTGCCCGACGTGAAGAAGGGGATCGGGCGCTACGCCGAGCTGTTCCGCTCGCACCCGTACGTGCCCAAGCGGGTGCAGGCGCTGCGCCTGTTCGCCGACTCCGCGCTGTACACCCACATCCTCGGGAAGGATCCGACCGGCAAGCCGAGCCTCACCGAGGTCGACAAGCAGGTCGCCGACCTGATCAGCGTGTTCTGATGATCCTCCTCGAACATCACAAGCAAGCCAAGCGCGAGATCGTGGCGCGGTTCCAGCAGCTCGCCGAGGTCGCCGACTCGGTCGGCATGGTGACGCTCGCGCGCGACATCCGCACCACCCGCATCCCGAAGATCGAGGCCGAGCGGTTTCACCTGGTCGTGCTCGGCGAGTTCAACCACGGCAAGTCGACGTTCGTCAACGCGCTGCTCGGTCAGGACGTGCTGCCGACCGGGATCACGCCGACCACCGCGTCGATCAACCACGTCGTCCATGCCGCGAGCCCGACCGCGCGCGTCGTGCTGCTGTCGGGCGAGAGCCGCTACCTCGATCCCGGCCAGCTCAAGGAGTGGGTGACCGTCGCGGGCGGCCACGCCGGCGAGGTCGCGTACGTCGAGCTCGGCTACCCCAGCGACCTCCTGCTCAACAACGTCGTGCTGGTCGACACGCCCGGCGTGAACGACCTCAACGAGCAGCGCGCCGAGGTCACCTACGGCTACGTACCGCGTGCCGACGCCGTGGTGTTCCTGCTCGATGCCGGGCAGGCGCTCAAGGACAGCGAGCGCGAGTTTCTGCGCTCGCGCGTGCTCGAGAACGCACGCGATCGCCTGATCTTCGTGCTCGGCAAGATGGACATGCTGTCCAAGGACGAGCAGGCCGCGGTGACCGACTACGTCAAGCACGGCCTGGCGCAGATCACGCCCGAACCGGTGGTGTTCCCGCTGTCGGCCAAGGACTGGGCGCGCAATCACGATCCCGCGAGCGGCATGCCCGCGCTGATCGAGTACCTCGAGCGCTTCCTCGCGCGCGATCGCGCGCAGGTCATCCTCGACAACGCGGCCGCCGACGCGGCGCGCACCGCGAGCTACCTCGAGAACAACCTCGGCGTGCGGATGCGCGCCTACGATCTCGATATCGGCGAGCTCGAGAAGCGGATCGCGGCGGTGCGCGACCAGCTCGAGTCGAGCAAGCGCAAGCTCGACGAGCTGCACGTCCGGATCGAGGCCGACGCCGGCTCGATCAAGAACCAGATCGGCCTGGATCTGGAGGCGTTCGCCAAGGCGTTCGTCCAGGCGCTGCCGGTCCAGATCGACGCGGTCGACGCCGACGACGTCAAGACCTACCTGACCGCGTTCATCGAGGACAAGTTCAAGGAGTGGGCGGAGGTCGAGGGCGCCAAGCTCGCCGCGATGCTCGAGCACCTCGCCGAGGAGGTCATCGCGATCACGAACGAGAACGTCGCCGCCGCGGCGGCCACGCTCGCCGAGCGGCTCGGGCCCGGCGACACCCAGGTCGAGATCACGGTCGACTCGTTCAAGTACGACGTCGGGATCTACGCGGTGGGCGCGCTCGGCACGACCGTCATGCTGTTCGTCAACGCGCTCGCCGGCGGCCTGCTCACGCTCGCCGCGCCGATCCTCGCGATCGTGCTGAAGTCGAAGATCGCCGGCGACATCCGGATCCAGGCCAAGGAGAAGGTGCCCGGCGCGATCCTCGGCGCGGCGGAGGCGATGAAGCCGCACTTCGACAGGTGCATCGACGACTTCGCGCGCCGGCTGTCCGAGTTCGTGTCGAACGCGGGCAACACGCTGTACAAGGGGATCAGCGAGATCCTCGATCGCACGATGGCCGAGCGCCGCGAGCGCGCCGGCGAGGTCGACGAGCTGCGGGTCAGCACGACCGCCCAGATCGCGCAGGTCCGGGCCACCACCGCCGCCCTCCGCCAGCTGCGCGAGGGCATCTGGACCAGCGCGGAGCTGCCGTCCGATAACTAACCGGGCTGGCTAGTGGCGCTGGAAGAACAGCGCCGGGTTCGCCCCGTCGGCGCAGTTGGCCTCGCTGCTCGGCGGATAGCTCTGGAAGAACGTCGCCGGCAACGGCGGCGCCGGGAACAGCTCGGGGGTGAGGTTGACCAGCGCCGGCGTGTACAGCGCGTTCGCGGTGTACGCCGCCACCGTCATGCCGGCCTGGCCCGGGAACAGCAAGCTGTTGCCGAAGGTCAGCCGCGTGCCGCCCGCCGCGGTCGTCGTGATGCACACGTTGGTCGCGGTCCAGGTCGCGAGCGCCGGGATGCCGCCGTCGCGATCGAACAGGAACACGAACGCCTGCTGCGCGCCGGCGTCGCCGAGCACGCTCGCATCGATGATCGAGTAGCCAGGATAGCTCGCGTTGTACTGGCCCATCGCCAGCCGGTCGTACTGGATCGGCGGCGGACCGCCGTTCAAGCCCTTGGTCATGTCGCAGTAGAACTGCGAGCCGTCGGCGACGTGGGTGTAGGGTCCGCTCTGCGCGCCCGGATCGAGCTCGAGGATCGCCTGGCACGAGGCGGTCGCGTCGATGCAGCTGCTCTGGAAGCAGCCCTGCTGCGCGGAGCACGAGGTCGTGCACGTGCCGCAATGGTTGTCGTCGCTCGAGGTATCGATGCATTGCTGATCGCACAGCATCATGTCGGAGCCGGTGCACGCGAGCGCATCGATCGGCCGCGCATCCATCTGGTCCGAGCCGGCCCTCGCGTCGGGCCGGACCTTGTTGACCTGACCGCAGCCGGTCACGAGCGCAAGGACGAGCCAGGCTCTCCCCATCGGATCATCATACGCCGGCCTCGTCCCCGGCGCGAGTAAGGTAGGCTGCGCGCATGTCCTTGTGGTCGCGGCTCGAACGCCGGCTCGGCGATCTCGCCGGCGAGCTCGTGCTCGACGAGTACCGCGACCAGCTCGGCCAGGCGCGTCAACTCCTTGCAAAGGGCGACGTTCAGTCCGCGATCGACGTGCTCGAGGCGCTGCTCTCGGTCAAGCCGGATCACGGCCAGGCGCTGATCGTGCTCGGCGATGCCCGGCTCGCGACACGCGACGTCGCGCGCGCGCACGACGCCTACGAGCGCGCGGCCAAGCATCGCCCCGGCGATCCGGCCGCGCTGGTCGGCCTCGGGCTCGCGCTGGTCGGGCTCGGCCGCTACGAGCCCGCGATCTCGGCGCTGTCGCGCGCGGTCGCGGAGGCCCGCGGCGATCGCGCGATCCTCGCCGACGCCTATCGCGGCCTCGGCATCGCGTGGCGCCGGCGCGACGACCTCGACAAGGCGATCCGCGAGCTGCGCAAGGCGGTCGCCGAGGACGGCGACGATCTCGACGCCCGCGCCGCGCTCGGCGAGGCCCTCGTCGCCGACGGCGGCGCGCGCGAGGAGGCGGTGCGGCACCTCGAGCGCGCGGCGGCCGCCCCGCAGCCGCCG
>DATJAE010000294.1:0-6235 GCA_035516595.1 Kofleriaceae bacterium
TTGCTCCGCGCGCTGGTGCGCGCCGTGCCGGATGTTCGCGCCGGTGTTCGCCGCGGCGGCGCAGCGCCGGCCCGAGCTGGTGTTCGGCACGCTCGACACCGATGACGAGCCCGCGCTCGCGGCCCGGCTCGACGTGCGCGCACAACCGACCCTCGTCGTGTTCCGCGACGGCGCGCTGATCTACAAGCAGGTCGGTGCGCTGTCGCCGGCCAAGCTCGACGCCTTGCTCGAGCGGTTCACCGCGGCGTGACCTCGGCCGCGGCGAGGCAGGCGCGCAGCCGCTCGCGCGCGCGGTGCAGCATCACTGCCACGTTGCCCACCGTGGTGCCGAGCTCTGCGGCGACCTCCTCGCCCGACAGCTCGTCGAGCAGCCGCATCATCACGACGCGCTGCGCCCCGGCGCCGAGCTGCGCCACGCAAGCGCTCATCGCCAGCCGCTGCTCGGCGGCCGCGACCCGCGCCGCGGCGTCGTCGTGCGCCGCCAGCGCCTCGGGATCGCCGTCGTGTGGCCGGGCGCGATGGTGGCGGCGGCGCGCGTTGCGCGCGGCGTTGCGCACGACCGCGGCGAGCAGGCGGGCGCCGTCGGGGTCGCGATCGACCAGCGCGCTCGCCTCGGGCAGGCCGAGGAACGTGACCAGGCCGTCCTGCACGGCGTCGAGCGCCTCTGCGTCGGCCAGGCCTTCGCCGCGGGCGATCGCGACCAGCGCGGGCCGCTCGGCGCGGACCAGCCGGGTGACCCACGCCACGAAGCAGGCGTGCTCGCATCGATCGTCCATGTTCGTCAGGTCGCCAGACCGACCGCCATTACAGCTTACGGCACGGGCGGCTGCTGCATCGCGCGCGTCGTGCACTCTCCGAAGCGGTCGGCGATCGCCTGGGCGCGCTTGTTCTGCGCCTCGCTCGGCCGGGCCAGGTCGGACTGCTTCTGCGCGAGCAGCGTCGCCCAGGTGGTCACCTCGTCGGTGACCGCCTGGGCGCACGTCTGGTTGCGGCACGCGCACATCTGGTCGCCGAACCGATCGAGCTGGTCGAGCGCGTCGTCGACCCCCGGGTCGCGCGGCGTGCGACCCAGCACCAGCGCGGCCACGATGCACAGCGCGGTCGCGGCCGCCGCGACCAGCGCGATCAGCCGGCGGCGGCGCATCGGACCGCCGCGGGCGATGTCCTCGTCGATGCGAGCCTCGCGCTCGCGGCGGCGGGCATCCGCCAGCAGGCCCGCGGCCTCGTCGCGCACCCGCGTCCGCGCGCGGAGCTCGGCGTCGAGCGCGCGAAGCCTGGCCTCGAGCGCCTCGACGTCGCTGCGGTACGGCATGCTCGTAGCAACGCGCGAGCGCGCGGTTCGATTTCGCCCGAGCTAACCGCGTGATACATCGACCCCGTGCCGTTCACGGGCGCTCATCCGATGGTGGTGCTGCCGCTGCTGCCTGCTCGGCGCGCGCTTCGCCTCGACGCGACGTGCCTCGTGATCGGCTCGATGGCGCCTGACTTCGAATACTTCGTGCGCGGCGACCAGGTCGGCGCGCTCGGCCACACCGTGCGCGGCATCGCGCTGTGGAGCGTGCCCGCCACCCTGGTGCTCGCGCTGGCGTGGCATCACCTGGCCAAGCGGCCGCTCGCGCTGGTCGCGCCGCGCGCGATCGTGCGGCGCGTCGCGCTGCGACCGTGGCCGCGCTGGACGCTCGGCGCGCTCGCGTCGTACGTGATCTCGGCCGCGCTCGGCGCCGCGAGCCACCTCGTGTGGGACAGCTTCACCCACGCCAAGGGCTGGGGCGTGCGCGTGATCCCGTCGCTCGGCGCGCCGGTGACCGCGCCGCTGCTCGGCCACACCGTCGTGTTCCGCGTGCTGCAGTACGGAAGCTCGCTGGTCGGGCTCGCGGTGGTCGCGATCGTCTGCGCGATCGCGCTGCGCCGGCGCCCGCCGCATGCCGCGCCGCCGCCCGACTGGCCGGCGCGCGCGATCTATCTCGCGGTGGTCGCCGCGGGCATCGCGGCGATGGCGCAGCGACTGGGCCGGGGGGGCGGCGATCTCGACGCGCACGTGGTCCAGCTGATCTCGGGCTTGCTCGCCGGCATGGTGGTCGCGTCGGCGCTGCTGCTGCGCCGCGCGCGCGGCGCGTTTCCCGCGTGAACGCGCAAGAACCTGCGTGACGCCGGCACGGATCCCCGTGGGGTCACGGGCGCTTGCGGCGGGCGCCGCGCTTGCAATTCGCCCCGGCCGTGAAACGCCTCGTCGTCCTCGCGGTGGCCAGTTGCGGCGGATCGAATCCGCCGCTGCTCGCGCCGCCCGTCCAGATGACCCTGATCGCGCCGCCGATCGCGGCCGCGCCGCCCGCGCCGTCGATCGCGAGCGCGAGCGTCGCGCCGTACCCGCCCGAGGTCCACTCGGTGCGCTTCGTCAAGACCAGCGCGGTGCGCAAGGCGCCGCGGCTCGACGCCGAACCGGTCGGCATCGTCCGTCGGGGCACGCGGGCCGCCGCCGAGCGCGCCGGCGGGCCGTGCGACGGGGCCGCGCGCTGGATCGCGATCGCGCCGCGCGGCTGGGCGTGCGAGGACGTGCTCGCCGCGAGCCTCGAGCCGCCGACCCCCGCGCCCGACGTGTCGTTCGACGACGACGACGAGGCGGTGCGCCGCCCGGTGCAGGGGGTCTACGGCATGGTGCGCGGCGACGCGCGCGCGTTCGCGACGCGCGACGACGCGGCGGAGGGCGAGAACGGCCGCGACCTGATCGGCAACAACACGGTGCGCGCCGCCGGCGTGGTGACGATCGACGGCCGGCGGTTCTGGCGCACCACGCGCGGCGAGCTGATCGACGAGGCGTCGATCGTCGAGCTCGCGCCGTCGCGGTTCAAGGGCACCGCGATCGCGGATCCCGCCGCGATGCCGGCGTGGGTGCGGTCGCGCCGCGATCCGTACGCGCCGCTGGTCACGCGCGCCGAGCCGTCGCCGCGCGCCGCGGTGACCGGCAAGCTCGCGCCGCGCGCGCGGGTCGCGATCGCCGAGCGCTCCGACGACGGCGCGTGGGCGCGGGTCGGCGATGCCGCGTGGGTCGAGCTCGCCGATCTGCGGGTCGCGACGATCGCGCCGCCGCCGCCTGGCACCGCGCCCGGCGAGAAGTGGTTCGACGTCGACCGCGACCAGCAGATCCTCGTCGCCTACGAGGGCGAGCGCCCGGTCTACGCGACGCTGGTGTCGACCGGCCGCTACCAGCACGAGACCCCGACCAGCGTCGCGCGCGTG
Organism: Kofleriaceae bacterium; assembly: GCA_035516595.1. Lineage (GTDB taxonomy): Bacteria > Myxococcota_A > Polyangia > Haliangiales > Haliangiaceae > JABFXX01. The sequence goes on from DATJAE010000294.1 coordinate 3,238, forward strand.
TTCGCCAAGCTCGAGACCGCGGTGATGTCGTCGGACAAGGAGTCGATCTACTCGGTCGCCGACGTGCCGTGGACGATGTACTACGACCGCGACTTCGCGCTGCACACGTCGTACTGGCACGACGGCTTCGGCAGCCCGCGCAGCCACGGCTGCATCAACCTCGCGCCGCGCGACGCGCGCCTGTTGTACCGCTGGTCGTCCCCCGACGTGCCGCCCGGCTGGATCGCGGTGTACGGCGATCGCGACAACCCCGGCTCGCTGGTGCGGGTGCGCACCGCGGCGGTGCCCGAGCCGGCGTTTCGCGGCTACGCGCGCGAGCTGCTGTAGCTCGCGATCGCCGCGTCGGTGTCGGCGTTGATGTCCTCGAGCGAGCGGTTCGCGGTCTCCGGCACGAGCACGAAGGTGAGCGCGGCGCCGACCAACGAGGTCACGGCGAGCGCGATCATCATGAACGCGACCGACGTGTGATCGAGGATCAGCGGGAACGCGAACGCCGCGATCGACGCGCCGATCCGCCCGCCGACCACGGTCACCGCCTGCGCGATGCTGCGGATCCGGGTCGGCGACAGCTCGACGCCGAGCAGGCCGCTGCCCGCGACCGCACCCGGCCCGACGCTGCTCCAGAACGTGTAGCCGCCGAAGATCCAGAACGTCACGATCGGCGCGGCCTTGCCGAGCAGCGGCGCGAACGCGAACAGCGCGATCGCGCTCAGCACGAAGCCGCCGGCCATCAGCCACTTGCGGCCGATCTTGTCGATCAGCGCGCAGCCGAGCAGCGTGCCGCACACGTTGAACAGGCCGTAGCTGTAGAGCTGGAACTTGATGCTGCTGTAGTCCATCGCCTTGGCGATGTCCGACGGGCCGAACAGCACGCCGGAGTACAGCACGATGTCGTAGATCAGCCAGAGCAGCGCGGCGCCGAACACCGCGCGCGCGTGCTGCGAGAACACCTCGTGCCAGGCCCGGCGATCGGTGAGCGCCGCGGTCTCGGCCGGCTTGCCGGTGATCTCCTCGATCACCGCGCGCGCCTTGGCGTCGTCGCCGCCGACCCGCGCGAGGAACCGCGCGGTCTCGGGCATGCGGCGGCGCAGCGTCAGCACCGACAGCGCCGGCACCATGCCGAACCCCAGCACGATCCGCCACTGCAGATCGGGCGACACGCCGGCCTCGGTCAGGATCCACAGCACGATCGCCGAGGTCATCGCGCCGATGCCCCACATCGCGGCGAACCCGAAGCCGAGCTTCTTGCCGCGATCCTTGCGGTTGGCGTGCTCGGCCATGATGGTCGGCGACAGCACGTAGTCGGCGCCCACGCCGATGCCGAGCACGAAGCGGATCGCGATCAGCACCCACACGTTGGGTGCGAACGCCTGCAACGCCGCGGCCGCGGCCATCACGCCGACGTCGATCCCGTAGTAGCGCTTGCGGCCCTTCTGCGCGAGCGCGCCGAACAGCACCGCGCCGACCGCCGAGCCGACCAGCGCGGCGCCGGTGAGCAGCCCCTTCACGAAGTCCGCGTCGTGACCGACGCCGAACGAGCCGAGCACCGGTGCCAGCACCAGGCCGATCGACGCCAGGTCGTAGCCATCGGTGAACACGCCCATGCCGGTCGTGAACATCGCGAGCACGTGAAACCGCGAGAACGGCTTCTCGTCGAGCTTCTCGAACGCGCTGCTTGCCATCCTGTCCGGACCGTCCGTCGCGGAAGTATCGGCCGTGCGACGCCCAGGTGACAAGCGCGCGTCTACTTCTTCTTGTCCTTCTGCTGCTGCTCGAGCAGCTGCTTCTGCGCGCGCTTGGCCGCCGGCGCGCTCGCGCCGAGCACGCCGAGCGACGTCATCGAATCGGGCAGGTAGTCGTCGAACTTGCCGAGGTACCAGCCGCCGGCGAGTCCGATGATCGCGACCAGCACGACCCAGCGCCGCCACGGCGTGCGGCGATCGGCGAACGGATCGTCGAGCGAGCGCCGCGCTCCGGCGGGCAGGCGCGGCAGCTCGGTCATCGCCGCGCCGAACGCGACGTTGATCCGCGCGCGGCCGTTGATCGCCCAACCGTTGGCGTCGAGCATCGGCCCGAGGTTGCGGCGGCGCAGCTTGAGCCACGCGAGCAGCATCGACGGCCCGGAGATCATCAGCATGAGCGCGATGATCCCGGCGGGCAGCCACACGCCGAGCCCGAACAGGTTCGCGAGCAACGCGCCGACCAGCGTGCCGATGCCCCCGATCGCGACACCGATCGCCGCGATCGTTCCGAGATCGATCTTCGACGGCTTGATCGCCGTGTCGGGCGCGGGGGCGACCGCCGCCGGCGGCCGTGCCTCGGCGTCGGCGATCGCCTTGGTGTCGGCGGTGCCGACGTCGACGCCCGCGGCCTCCATCGCAGCCGTCGACTTGGCCTCGGCGGCCTGCGCGCGCTTCGAGACCGTGTCCTCGATCGTCTTGACGAGCTTCTTGTACGGCGACCAGAACGCGGCACGAATGCTGATCGGATTGTTCACGACCTTCGTCACGACCGCGTCCCAGTCGCGGCCTTCGCGGTCGTAGAAGATGCCGTTGCGGCCGGCGAACACGTTGTCGAGGTCGCCGTTGGTGAGCGCCGCCGCGATCTGCTTCGTCTCGCCGGCGCGCGTGATGTCGCAATACAACAGGCACGCGTCGGAGGCGCCCGCGAGCGCGCCGTGCTTGGCCGCGTCGCTGACCGGCACGCACAGGTGCAGCGCGCGCGCGTCGAGGTAGAGCGTGCCGACCTGGAACACGCCGTCCTGCTTCGAGTAGAAGTCGGAGTAGTTGACGAAGTTGCGCAGGATGCGGCCGAAATCGCGCTGCGCGCGCACGGCTTTGCTGACCGCGCTGATCTGCGTGTACTCGTCGGCGAGCGCGGCGTCGGCCGCGATCAGCTCGGCGAGCCGCTTACGCAGCTCCGGCGCGGCGAGCTTGCCGATCCACGCCACGTCGAGCGCGTCGACCTTGGTCGTCGGCTTTGCTTCGTTCCACGCGTC
>DATJAE010000295.1:0-16444 GCA_035516595.1 Kofleriaceae bacterium
GCCGCCGTTGGCGGGCGCGGCCTGCAGCGGGAACGCGAGGTCGAAGCGGAACACGTCGCGCGAGGTCTGCGGCACCAGCACGCGCAGGCCGATGCCGATGTCGTTCAGCATGTGAAGCTGCGATAGCGCGTTGGCCGCGCCGCCGTACTCGTAGAACGCGACCGCGCCGATGCGCAGCAGCCACCACGTGACCGAGCGCGTGCGCAGCTCGTACTGGCCGGCGATCTTGCGCTCGCCGATCTGCTGGTTGACGAGGTAGCCGCGCAGCTCGGGATCGCCACCCGACGCGTAGAACGCGTTCTGGGTGTCGTGCCAGCGGGTCTCGATGTACGTGTTGCCGACGATGCGGAACCAGTCGAACAGCTCGGGCGTCGCGAAGTGCACGCCCGCGACCGCGTAGTCGTCGATGGTCGACACGTCGCGGCCCTGCGACACGCCGTCCTGGATCCGGATCGAGCCGCTCGCCGACGGGTTGATGAAGCCGTCGCTGCACCACGGGAACGTGTAGCCGATCGCCAGCGACGGCCGCGTGAAGTGATAGTCCGAGCCGAGGAACTTCAGGCCCTGCGACACCGAGACGTCGAGGTTGGCGCCGAGCCTGAGGTCCTCGGCGAGCTCGTAGGTCTGCGTGTTGCGCACCGTGGTGTAGCGCGGCTCGAAGAACGAGTACTCGACGTACGGCGCCGAGTCGAGCTCCGACACCGGGAACACGTCGCGCTCGAACGCGGCGCGGATCACCGGATCATCGGTGAAGCCGGGCAGGAACGACGGCCGCTGCGAGCTCACGGTGTAGCCGATCGACAGCTGCTGCTTGAGATCGGTGCCCCACTGGCGCACGGCGTTGGCGTTGACCGACCAGGTCCTCAGCCGGTACTCCCACGGCTCCTCCTCGACGGTCGGCGTGTCCGGATCGTCGTAGCCGTAGAGCCCGGTGCCGAAGAAGTTGCGCGAGATCGCGTTGCGGTAGTTGTACGACACGCCGTAGCCCCACTCGCTCGCGAGCGCCCACAGCGGCAGCGACAGCGACGCCGAGGCGTCGGCGCCCTCGCGGTTGAGCCCGCCCCCGTCCTCGATGCCGCGCGGATCGGGGGTCGGGAGGTGTACGTTGTCGGGCGTGATCACGTCGAGCGAGCGGCGCGTCACGATCTCGTGCGCGCTGAGCGAGAGATAGAGGTGGGAGCCGAGCAGGTTCTTGTCGATGAACACCGGCCCGACCGCGATCGAGCCCTGATCCATGATCAGCGCCGCGGCGAACACGTCGCGGTTGCCGAGGAAGTTGTTCTCCGACAGCGAGATCTGCAGATTGGTCAGCGAGCCCGACTGGACCGTGTACTGCGAGTTCAGCCGGAGGCTCCACACGTCGCGCGTGACGACCAGCAGGTCGACCTTGCCGGGCTCGCTCGACTTGACCGGCAGGAGCGCGACCACCGAGCTGTACAGCGGATCGCGCAGGCGGCGCGCGCTCTCGAGCACGAGCGCGTCGTCCCATACGTGGCCCGGGCCGATCGTCAGCTCGTCGCGCACCGCGACCTCGCGCGTCGTGTAGTGAATGAAGTTGAAGAACCGCAGCCAGTTGGGCTCGGCGAACACGTCCTCGTTGTAGATGTGGATCGCGCCGATCGTCTTGCCCCAGGGCGATGGCTCGATCACGTAGCCGCGCGCGGCCAGCGCGCGCCGAACGCTCGCGCGCTCGAGCGGCGCGAACGTGGCCAGCCAGTCGCAGTCAGGGCCGCGCGCCGCGCAGCGTTCGGCGGCGGCCTTGCGCGCGAGCTCGGCGGGCTGTGCGAACGCGATCGCTGGCGCGCCGAGCGCGCAGCACACGAACGCGAGACAACGCACCAGTCGACTGTACACAAAACCTCACGGCGCGATGCCCCAGGTGACCCGCGGGTTCTTGCCGAGATCGTGAACCAGCGTGATCTGGCAAAACCCGGCCGCGGTGAAGCGATCGTACACTGCGGCGGCTTGGTCGAAGCCATGCTCGACCACGAGCGCGCCCCCCGGCGCGAGGTGCGCGTGCGCCCGAGCACAGATCCGATCGTAGAACGCGAGGCCGTCGCCGCCGCCGTCGAGCGCGACCACCGGCTCGCGCCGGACCTCGGCCGCCAGCGTCGCGATCACCGCGGTCGCGATGTACGGCGGGTTCGCGGTGATCAGCTCGAAGCGCTCGCCTGCGACCGGCGCCCACAGATCGCCCACTCGCACGTCGACCCGATCGGCGACGCCGTTGCGCTCGGCGTTGCGCCGCGCCAGCGCCACCGCGTCGGGCGAGATGTCGGTCGCGATCACCTGCGCGGCCGGCAGCTCGCGCGCGAGGCTGACCGCGATCGCGCCCGAGCCGGTGCAGAGATCGAGGATGCGGCACGGCGCGCCGCGATCGCCGCGCCGCGCGCGCGCGACCTCGATCACCGTCTCGGTGTCGGGGCGCGGCACGAGCACCGAGCGATCGACGTAGAACGGCAGCGCCCAGAACTCCTGCTCGCCGAGCAGGTATGCGACCGGCTCACCGCCGAGCCGCCGCTTGATCAGCGCGCGATAGCTCGCGAGCTCGTCCTCGCCCAGCGGCTTGTCGAACCCGGTGTAGAGCTGGACGCGGGTGCAGCCGAGCACGTGTGCGAGCAGCAGCTGGGCCTCGAGCCGCGCCGATGCGATCCCCGCTTCGGTGAAGCGGCGGGTCGTCCAGTCGAGCACGCCGAGCGCGGTCCAGGCCACACGCTCGTATACCCCACCTACCCGACGATCATGAGGTCGGCGTGGTTGACTCCGGTCGGCCCGGGCACGAACAGCGCACCGACCGCGGCCAGCGCCGGGCCGGCGTCGCAGCGGGCGAGCGCGCGCCCCGGATCGATCCCGCACGCCGCGATCGCGTCCCAGGTCGCGCCGTCGACGTAGGCGCCGGCGGGTGCCGGCCGGCCGCGCGGCGGCGGACCGTCGATGCCGTCGCTGCCCGCCACGAACGCCGAGCGCTCGCGGCCGCGCAGCGCGCGCGCCAGCTCGAGCGCGAGCTGCTGGGCGCGGCCGCCCTCGCCGTGGTCGGCCGGCACCGCGATCGTCGGCTCGCCGTACGACACCCCGGGCGCGAGCGCGGCCGCGACCCGCGCGACGTCGCCGTGCACCGCCACCGGCGGCGGCGCGCCGAGCGCGCGGCACACCGCCCGGGCGAACGTCGCGATCGGCGCGATCACGATCGCGGTGTCGCCCGGCCGGTGCGCGATCGTCGGCCCGCTGCCGATCACCGCGATGTCGTCGTCGAACACGTCGCTCAGCGCGAGCGTCGTGACCGGCGCGGCGCACCTCGCCGCGAGCTGGCCGCCCTTGATCGCGGACAGCTGGACGCGCCGCGCGTTGATCGCGTGGATGTCGGCGCCGCTGGCCATCACCGCGCGGATCTCGGCGCGCAGCTGATCGAGCGTCACGCCCGGGCGCGGCCGCTCGCACAGCGCGGACGCGCCGCCCGAGATCAGCGCGAGCACGGCGTCGCCGGGGCGCGCGCCGTCCACCAGCTCGATCGCCGCGTCGCCCGCGGCGAGGCTGCGCGCGTCGGGCTCGGGGTGGCCGGCGTCGCGCGCGGTCCAGCCGAGCGGAAGCGGCGCGCCGTCGAGCTGCGGCGCGATCACCAGGCCGCGCGCGACCGGGCCGGCGCCGCGCGCCATCGCGAGCGCGGCCTTGCCGATCGCGAGCCCGAGATCGAAGCGCCGGCCCGCGAGCTCGGCCGCGACGCGCAGCGCCGGATCGCAGGCGCGCACCGCCGCGGCGTACGCGGCCTCGCACGCGGCGCGCGGGATCACGGCCATGCCGCGAGCACCGCGTTGATCCGGTCGATGCCCTCGTCGAGCCGCGCCTCGTCGACCCCGGTGAAGCACAGCCGCGCGAACCCGCCGTACGCGTCGCCGAACGCGCTGCCCGGTGCGAGGAGCACGCCGCTGGCCGCGACGCGCTCGAGCACCGGCAGGCAGTCGTCGCCGCTCCACCTCCGGAAGTCGACCCACAGGTACGCGCCGCCGGGCGGCCGCGCGGCCGGCGCGGTCAGCCGCTCGCGCGCGCGATCGCGTGCGCCGCGGTAGCGCGCGACCGCCGCGGGCAGGAACGCATCGCCCGCCGCGAGCGCGGCGAGCGCGGCGCGCTGCATCGCGACCGGGACGTTGTAGACCGAGTGGTTGACCAGCTTGCGCAGCGTGTCGGTGAGCCGCGGCTCGGCGGTGATCGCGTAGCCGACGCGCAGCCCGGCCTGCGCGAAGCTCTTGGCGAACGAGTGCACGGTGATCGTGCGCGGGCGGGCCCGGGCGATCGACAGCATCGCGACGTGCGCCGCGTCGTAGACGTAGTGCTCGTAGACCTCGTCGGACAGGATCCACAGGCCGCGGCGCTCGGCGAGCTCGGCGATCGCGGCCAGCTCGCCGTGCGCGAGCATCGCGCCGTCGGGGTTGTTCGGCGAGGCGAGGTAGATCGCCGCGGTGCGCGGCGTGATCGCGGCCTCGAGCGCGGCGAGCTCGACCTCGACCGGCACGACGCGGTGGCCGAGCGCGATGCCGCGGATCAGCGGCCAGTGCGGCGACAGCAGGATCAACTCGTCGCCCGGATCGCACACCGCCTGCACCGCGCACGACAGCGCGTGGGTCGCGCCGACCGCGATCTGGACGTGCGCGTGATGTCGCGCGGCGAGCGCGTCGATTAACGGTTGCCATCCGCCCGGCGCGCCGTACGCATAGAGATCGGCCGGCTCGTGCCACGACACCGCATCGAGCGTGACCGGCGGTCCCAGATGCGTGTCGCCGATCTGAAGCGGGATCACGTCGCCGGGAAACCGCGCGAGGTGCTCGCGCAGCCGCGCAAAGATCGATGCCGGCACCTGATCGCCCGCGGCCGACAAAGACGGGTAGCGCGCCACGCGCGCACGCTATCATCTATGGGCGACGAAGCGTTGTAGGCCGGTGTAGGGCGAAACCTGAACGGACCAGCACTGTCGAACAGTTAGATCGATGCTCGGGGTGGCGCGTGGAATGTTGATGCTATCCTCAACCGTTGAAGCACTTGGACCCGCGAGGAGCCATGGCGCAAAGTCCTGACACGTCGGCAATCCGGCGGCTCGTCGCCCGGGCGCGTCGGCGGATCCGCAGCCAGTGGGCGCTCGAAGGGGCCACGACCGCCACGATCATCGCCGCCGCCGGCGCGCTCGCGGCGATCTTCGCGATGCGGATCGGCGCGGTGTCACCGCAGACCGGGCTCGCGCTCGTGATCGGCGCGGGCGGGTTGATCGTGCTCGGCGCCGTGATCGGCGCGGCGCGCCGGCTCGACGACGAGGCGGTGGCGCGCCGGATCGATCGCGCGTCGCGGCTTTCGGATCGGCTGTCGACCGCGATCGCGTTCGATCGCACGCTCGCGACCGGCGCGACCGGCGCGACCGGCGCGACCGGCGCGACCGGCGCGACCGAGCCGGACACCACGCACGATCTGATGCTCGCCGCGATCCGCGACGGCGTGCGCGCGGTGCCGCAGGCCGACCTCGCCGCCGCGGCGCCGTTCAGCTCGCCGAAGGACCTGCCGACCGCGGCCGTGTTCGTCGCGATCTCCGCGCTCGCCGCCGGGCTCGCGCTGCCGTCCGGCGAGGTTCCGGCGCGGCTCGATCGCGCGACGCCCGATCATGCGCCGGCGGGCGCCGACGTCGCGATCGAGGGCGAGCACTTGCTCGCCGGCATGCACGCCCCGAGCGACGGCAGCGTGTTCCTCGGCACGCCGGCGCGCTCGCGGCCGGTCGCGATCACGAGCTGGAGCGACACGCGGATCGCGGTGCACATCCCCGACGACGCGCCGATCGGCGACGCCAGGCTGATGGTGTTCGTCGCCGGCCACGAGCTCGGCGCGGTCGGGTTCTCGGTCGTCGACAAGAGGGACATCCGCTACCACAAGGACGACACCGTCGCGCTCGATCCCGACGAGAAGGCCTACGTCGAGGCGATCCTCGCCGAGCTCAAGGCGGTGGCCAAGCGCGACGACGTCCCCGAGCTCGACGACTTCGCGAAGAAGATCGAGGCGCTGCTCGCCCAGGCCGAGAACGGCGAGATCTCGAAGGAGAAGCTGCTCGAGGCGCTCGCCAAGGCCGAGGACGCGCTCGACCAGAACGCCGAGCCGAACGAGGCCGAGATCCAGAAGCAGCTGGGCGACATGGGCAAGGAGCTCGCCAAGGATCAGCTCACCAAGGACCTCGGCGACGCGCTCGAGAAGAACGATCTCGACAAGGCCAAGCAGGAGCTCGAGAAGCTCGCCGACAAGCTCGACAAGAAGGAGCTGTCCGACGCGCAGAAGCAGGAGCTCGCCAAGAAGCTCGAGCAGGTCGCCAAGCAGATGGAGAAGCAGGATCAGCAGCGCCAGAAGACCGCCGACGATCGCCAGAAGGAGCTGAAGGATCAGATCGAGAAGCTCGAGCAGCAGAAGAAGGACGCCAAGAGCGACGCGCAGAAGCAGGAGATCGAGGACCGCCTCGAGGACAAGCAGCGCCAGCTCGCGAAGCTTGAGAAGGAAGAGCAACAGAAGCAGGGGTCCGATCAGCGCCGCGCGCTCAAGCGGCTCGAGAAGGACATGGAGCAGGCGTCGGAGAATCTGCAGAAGCCGCAGAAGGACCCGTCGCAGACCGGCCAGGACCAGGACGAGCAGGAGCGCCAGGCGTCGGAGAAGCTCAAGGAGGCCGCGCGCGAGACCGGGCGGGTCGACAAGGACCAGCGCAAGCAGGCCACCCAGCGCAAGATGTCGTCGCAGATGGACGACCTGCGCGAGGCGATGCGCCGCGCCAAGCAGAAGGGCAACAAGGGCCCGCAGGATCCGTTCAACCGCCAGGGCAAGAACGAGGACTTCGCGCAGCGCGCGCGCGGCCAGCACTCCGGGCAAGGCCAGTCGTGGCGGCCCGGCCAGCAGCAGGGCCAGGGCCAGGGCTCGGGCTCGATGCAGAACGGCGGTCAGCCGCAGCAAGGCAACGAGTGGGGCGTCGGCCACGATCCCAACATCGAGGGCGATGCCACCGCGAAGTCGGGCAACGAGAAGGACCAGGACCTCCAGGGCCAGCAGGGCGACAAGGGCGACTCCAACCGCGAGACCATCCTGGCGGCCGCGCACAAGGGCTTCGCGTCGGTCCGCTACGCGAAGGTCTACGCCGACTACGAGCGGATCGTCGAAGAGGTCATGAAGACCGAAAAGCTCCCGTCGAGCTACAAGTACTACGTCAAGCGCTACTTCGCGAAGATCCATCCGAACATGGCCGCGCCACCGGCCGAGGGAACGCCATGACCACCGCGGCTGCCGCGATCGACGTCGAGACCACCGTCACCAGCTTCACCGACGATCTGCGTCGGCTGCGCGCCGAGATCGGCAAGATGATCGTCGGCCAGGAGAACATCGTCGAGGGCGTGATCATGTGCGTGCTCGGCGGCGGCCACGCGCTGCTCGAGGGCGTGCCCGGCCTGGGCAAGACCATGCTGGTGCGCACGCTCGCCGAGACCATCCACGCGACGTTCTCGCGCATCCAGTTCACGCCCGACCTCATGCCGGCCGACATCGTCGGCACCAACGTGATCGTCGAGGACCACGGCGCCAAGCGCTTCGACTTCCAGAAGGGCCCGATCTTCGCGAACATCGTGCTCGCCGACGAGATCAACCGCGCGACGCCGAAGACCCAGTCGGCGCTGCTCGAGGCGATGAGCGAGGGCTCGGTCACCGTCGCCAAGCAGACCTACGCGCTCGAGAAGCCGTTCTTCGTGCTCGCCACCCAGAACCCGCTCGAGATGGAGGGTACCTACCCCCTGCCCGAGGCCCAGCTCGATCGCTTCTTCTTCAAGCTGATCGTCGAGTACCCCGACAAGGCCTCGCTCCACACCATCCTCGATCGCACGACCACCGACGACGTGCCGCAGCCGCAGGCCGTGATCGACAAGGCGCGGATGCTCGAGATGCGCGAGCTGGTCCGCAAGGTCCCGCTCGCCCGCCAGATCCAGGACTACGCGGTGCGCGTCGTGCTCGCCACGCACCCGCTCAACCCCGAGGCGACCGCGCTGTCCAAGCAGTTCCTGCGCTACGGCGCATCGCCGCGCGGCCTGCAGGCGATCATCCTCGCCGCCAAGATCCGCGCGCTCCTCGAGGGCCGCTACGCGGTGTCGATCGACGACATCCGCCACGTCGCGGCGCCGGCGCTGCGCCACCGCCTGATCCTCAACTTCGAAGGCGAAGCCGAGGGCGTCAAGGCCGACACGATCATCGCCGAGATCCTGAAGGCGACGAAGGAAGCCTAGTGGTCCTGCCGGCTGTCTCGGGAGCTTTCCGCGCGCTCAGGCCGAGCTCCGCGCCGCGCGGCAACCGCGCCGCGGATCGCAGCGCGCTGTTCGACGAGCGCTTCCTGAAGACGCTCGAGCACCTCCACATGGTGTCGCGCAAGGTGTTCGCCGGGAACCTGCGCGCCGAGCGCCGCACCCGCAAGGTCGGCAGCGGCATCGAGTTCGCCGATCACCGGACCTACGCGCGCGGCGACGACTTCCGCTACATCGACTGGAACCTGTACGGCCGGCTCGATCGCCTGCTGCTGCGGCTGTTCGAGGAAGAGGAAGACCTCCATATCTACGTGCTGATCGACTGCTCGGACTCGATGGCGATCGGCCAGCCGCTGCCCAAGCTGCACTACGCGATGCAGGTCGGCGCCGCGCTGACCTACGTCGGGCTGGCCAACCTCGACCGCGTCTCGATCATCCCGTTCGGCGACCGCCTGCTCGGCCGCCTGCCGCTCGCGCGCGGCAAGAACCGGATCTTCCGCGTGTTCGAGTTCCTGCGCGAGTGCGAGATCGGCGGCAAGACCGAGCTCGCCGAGTGCATGAAGGACTTCGTCCACCAGAACAAGCGGCGCGGCCTCGCGGTCGTGATCTCCGACTTCTACGACCCCAAGGGCTTCGAGCAGGGCATCAACACGCTGCGCTACCACAAGTTCGAGCCGTTCGTGCTCCAGGTCTACGATCTGCGCGAGGCCTCGCCCAACCTGGTCGGCGATCTCGCGCTGGTCGATTGCGAGACCGGCGACACCAAGGAGGTCACGGTCTCGAAGTCGCTGCTCGAGGCGTACGAGCGCGCCCACGAGGGCTACTGCAAGGAGCTCGAGGCGTACTGCACCAAGTACGCGATGCCGTTCTTCCGCACCCACACCGCGATCCCGTTCGACGAGCTCGTGCTCAAGATCTTCCGGTCGGGAGGTTTCCTGCGGTGAGGTCAGCCCAGCGCAGCGAGGCGTGGTGCTGGTGGCCGGGTGGGCTTGCACCGAAGGCCTCCCGAAAGGAGGACCTGCGGTGAGGCTGCTCGGACCGATCCCGCTCGGCCTCTGGACCTACGTCGCGGTCGGCGCGGCCGCGCTCGCGGTCGGCGCCTACATCATCAAGATGCGGCGGCGCCGCTTCGAGGTGCCGTTCTCGCAGCTGTGGAAGCGCGTGCTCGACCAGAAGGACGCCAACTCGCTGTGGAAGCAGCTGAAGCGGCTGATCTCGCTCGCGTTCATCCTCGTGATCCTCGCGCTGATCCTGCTCGCCGCGCTCGATCCCACGCTCGGTGCGGTCGATCGCAAGGCGCGCAGCGTGGTCGTGCTGCTCGACGCGTCGGCGTCGATGAAGGCGATGGACGGCGACACCGCGGGCAAGGAGTCGCGGATGAACGCGGCGCGCCGCCGCGCCAAGCAGCTGATCGACGGCATGGGCGGCGGCGACGTCGCGATGGTGATGCGGGTCGACGGCCAGGCCACGCCGATGAGCCGGTTCACCAGCGACGCCCCGCAGCTCGACAAGATCATCGACGGCATCGCCGCGAGCGACACGCCGGCCGATCTGCCGCGCGCGCTCGGCGCGGCGGCCGACGCGCTGCGCGACCGCCCCAATCCGTTGATCGTGATCGTCAGCGACGGCGCCTATCCCGAGACGCAGCTCGGCGAGGTGTCGTGGGCCGCCGGCCCGACGCAGAACCTCGCGGCGGTCGACCTCAGCGGGATCGACGTGCGGTTCCTCGGCGTCGGCCATCGCAGCGACAACGTCGGAATCATCGCGTTCAACGTGCGGCGCTACATCGCGAACAAGGCGGCGTACGAGGTCTACATCGAGATCCAGAACTTCGGGCAGGAGCCGGCGCACCGCCAGCTCGCGCTCTACAACGGTGACACCGCGGTCGACGTCCGGACGCTCGACCTCGCGCCCGGCCAGCGCGTCCACCAGATCTACGCGAAGCTGCCCGGCGGCGAGGACAACAAGCTGCGCGCCTCGCTGCGCCCGCTCGACGTCGCCGGTGGCAGCGACCCGTTCGCGCTCGATGACACCGCGTACGCGCTGCTGCCCGCGCGCAAGAAGCAGAAGGTCCTGATGGTCACCAAGGACAACCTGTTCCTCGAGGGCGCGCTGCTGGTCTACGAGAACGTCGACCCGCTGAAGGTCACGCCCGAGGAGTACGCGGCCAAGCCGGCGATCGCCGACGACATGGACGCGGTGATCTTCGACGACTACACGCCGGACGTGCTGCCGCCGCCGCCGATCAGCCTGCTGTTCTTCCACCCGACCGGCCCGCATTCGCCGATCGCGCTGCGCGGCGAGGTCGGCAACCCGCGGATCACCGAGATCGACAAGGACCATCCGGTGATGCGCTGGATCACGATGAGCGACGTCTACATGGACAAGAGCGAGACGTTCGCCCCGGATCCCAAGCTCGGCGAGTCCACGCTCGCGTTCTCGGTGACCGACTCGATCATCGCGGCCAAGCGCGACGGCCGGCGCAAGATCGTCGCGTTCGGATTCTCGCTGCCGTCGACCGGCCGCGACAGCGCGACCGACCTGCCGTTGCGCGTCGCGTTCCCGATGCTGCTGGTCAACACGCTCGACTGGTTTGCCGGCGACCAGGCGGATCTGCTCACCACCTACCCGACCGGCCAGCGCGAGCGCGTGCCGCTCGACGGCGTGGTCGGTGCGACCGAGGCCGAGGTCACCGGCCCCGACGGCACGATCACCCACACGCCGGTGATCGACGGGCTGGCCACGTTCTACGGCGCGCACGTCGGCTACTACGACCTGCGCGCCAAGGACAGCGGCGGCAAGGTGATCGCCCAGATCGAGCTCGCGGCGAACCTCGCGTCGCCGAGCGAGTCCGAGATCGCGCCGGCGTCGACCCTGACGCTCGGCGGCAAGAAGCTCGCCCAGCCCGAGGCGTTCGCGATCACGCACAGCCAGAAGCTGTGGCTCTACCTCGTGCTGATCGCGCTCGGCTTGATCGTGACCGAGTGGGTGACCTACCACCGGAGGCTGACCGTATGAGCAAGTCGCCGCTGCGCGCGCTGCTCGCGGTCGGGCCGCTGGTCCGGCTCGGCCTCGCGATCGTCGCCGCGCTCGCGATCTGGCTCGGCGTGTCGGCCTGGATCGGCGATCGCACGAGCATCCAGCTCGACATCGGGTCGCGGCCGATCGATCTGCTCGCGCCGAGCTGGCTGCACCTGGTCGCGGTCGTGCCGGCGTTCTTCGTGATCCGCGTGCTGTCGCTGACCGACCTGTCGATCCTCCAGCAGGTCGTGCAGGCCACGCTGCGCTCGCTCGTGATCGCCGGCATCGCGATCGCGCTGGCGCGCCCGTCGTGGGTCACCGAGACCGACAAGGTCGCGACCGTCGTGCTGGTCGACGTCTCCGACTCGATCTCCGACAAGCAGCTCGACGCCGCACGCCACTACGTCGACGAGCTCGACAAGGCGCGCGGCAGCGGTGCGCTCCAGGTCATCACGTTCGCCGAGAAGCCGACCGCGGTGCGCGAGCACGATGGCCAGCCGATCTCGGCGAGCATCGCGCGCCACGCCGGCGCCGGCGCCGGCACCGACATCCAGGCCGCGATGCAGCTCGCCTACGGGCTGTTCCCCGACGGCTACCTGCCGCGCATCGTGGTGATCTCCGACGGCAACCAGACCCAGGGCGACATGGCGGTCGAGGCCTACCGTGCCAAGGAGCTCGGCGTCCACGTGTCGTGGCGGACGTTCGATCAGGACAAGACCAGCGAGGTCCGCGTGGTCGGCGTGACCGTGCCGGACGACATCAAGGTCGGCCAGCCCTACGTCGTGACCGCCGAGGTGTGGTCGACCGAGAAGCAGACCGTGACGCTCGCGCTCGATCAGGACGAGTTCCCCAACGGCCGCGAGCCGCAGAAGACGGTCGAGCTGCGCGAGGGCAAGAACCTGATCGAGTTCAAGAGCGAGGCCAAGCACGCCGGCGCCACCACCTACAAGCTGCGGCTCACCAGGTTCGAGCACGACACCGAGAAGCAGAACAACATGGCGGTGATGACCGCGCCGGTGAAGGGCCGGCCGAACGTGCTGTACGTCGAGGGCGGCACGCTGCGCGAGCCCGGCAGCGCGGGCTACCTCGAGCGCGCGCTCGAGCACGAGAACATCGACGTCACCGTGCGCGGCCCGTCCGGCATCCCGTCGACCGCGAAGGAGCTCGAGAAGTTCGACCTCGTACTGGTCAGCGACGTGCCGGCGCACCTGATGGGCGCGGGCCAGATGGCCGCGCTCGACACCTACGTCAAGGCGATGGGCGGCGGCCTGATCATGGCGGGCGGCGAGGACTCGTTCGGGTCGGGCGGCTACGAGCGCACGACGATCGAGAACATGATGCCGGTGCGGTTCGACTCCGAGAAGATCAAGGAGCAGCCCGACGTCGCGCTCGTGCTGGTGATCGACCGCTCCGGCTCGATGCAGGGTCCCAAGCTCGAGGCCGCCAAGGAATCGGCGCGGGTCACCGCCGAGGTGCTCTCGCCCAACGACTACATCGCGGTGGTCGCGTTCGACAGCGAGGCCAACGTCTACGTGCGGCCGCAGCGCGCCGCCAACCGCACGCGGATCTCGGCCGAGATCTCGCGGCTGCAGGCCGGCGGCGGCACCAACATCTTCCCCGGCCTCAAGGAGGCGTTCGACATCCTGCAGTCGATCAACGCCAAGGTGAAGCACGTCATCCTGATGACCGACGGCGAGGCGCCGAGCGACGGCATCGCCGAGCTCGTGCAGGACATGCACGGCTCGCGGATCACGGTGTCGTGCGTCGGCGTGCAGGGCGCGGATCGCAATCTGTTATCGATGATCGCCGACGCGGGCGAGGGCCGGCTGTACATGGTCGAGGACATCGGCGCCTTGCCCAAGATCTTCATGAAGGAGACCCAGGAGGCGCAGAAGAGCCAGCTGGTCGAGGATCTCATCCACCCGATCGTCGCCAAGAAGGTCGAGGCGATCGAGGGCACCAACGTCGAGAACGCGCCGCCGCTCTACGGCTACGTCACCACCAAGCCCAAGCCGACGTCGGAGACCATCCTGATCTCGGCGACCACCGGCGAGCCGATCCTGTCGCGCTGGCGCTACGGCGCCGGCACCAGCGTCGCGTGGACCAGCGACGTCAAGAACCGCTGGTCGAAGGACTGGATCCGGTGGGGCGGCTATCCCAAGTTCTGGGCGCAGGTGATCCGCTCGTCGATGCGCCGCAAGGCCTACGACAGCTACGATCTCTACGCGAAGGTCGCCGACGGCCGCGCCGAGGTCACGGTCGACGCGATCGACTCGGGCGACAAGTTCGTCAACGAGCTCGACACCGAGCTCCAGGTGATCGATCCCGCGACCAACAAGGTCACCCAGACCATGGCGATGCCGCAGACCGCCGCCGGCCGCTACACCGCCGACTTCAAGATCAAGAACTACGGCAGCTATCTGCTCAAGGCGGTGCACAAGCGCGACGGCAAGACCGTGGCCGAGTCGCTCGGCGCGGTCGCGCTGTCGTATCCGCTCGAGTACCTGCGCTCGACCCCCGACCTCGCGCCGATGCGCCACGCCGCCGAGGTCTCGGGCGGCCACGATCAGGCCAAGCCCGCCGAGGTGTGGGACGCGGCCGGCGAGCACGTCCGCTACACCCAGGACCTGTGGCCGTGGGCGCTGCTCGGCGTCATCGCGATCTTCCTGCTCGACCTCTACGCCAAGCGCGTGCGGCTGTTCGGCTACAGGACGATCAAGTTCCAGTAGCTCAAAACCGGTACGCCAGGCGCACCAGGCCGGTGACGCCGGTGATCGTCGGATCGGCCGGCTGGCCGGCCTCCTTGAGGTCGGTGCGCGACAGGAAGAAGCTCGCGATCCCCATCCAGTCGCGGTTGAACCGGTAGTACGCGGTGCCGCCGATCGACAGCACGGTGCCGTTGGTCTCGCCGAAGCAGTTGAGCACGTCGCCCGGCAGCGCACACATGCCCATCGAGCTCGCGTTGCCCTTGTCCTCGCTCGTCGAGTACGCGACCTCGGCCTCCCACTCGCCCTGCCCGTTCTTGATGTCGTGCGCGGCGAACGCGCGGAGCGCGAGGATGTCGCTGCGCTGGTACGCGATCGAGCCGACGCCGAACGTGCGGACCGCGTCGGCCCCGATCCGCAGGTCGGCGATCGAGTGGCGATCGGTCACGCTGCCGTAGAGCTCGGCGCTCTCCGCCGCCGGGATCGTGGTGACCGGCGACTCGGGCGTCGGATCCATCGGGTTCGGCGTCTGCGGCGGCGACAGCGTGAACGACGGCCGGATGCGATACGCCGACGCGACGGTGACCTCGAAGCGCTGCAACGGGCCGAGCCCGGCCGAGATGCTGCCGCGCAGCTCGTTGGTCGACAGCCGCGAGATGAACACCTCGTTCTGCACGACGTTGCTCTGCGCGCCGGTGATGCCCTCGTTGGGTTGCTCGAGGAACGCGTAGGCCTGGACGTTGAGCGTCTCGGTGTCGACCCGGTTGTAGCTCGCGGTCAGGCGCAGCCGCGGGTTCGGCTTGTAGTTGACGCCCGCCGACAGGTTGGTGAGCCCGGCGCTGCCCGCGCCGAGCGCGTCGTTGTTGCCGATCAGATCGACCACGGCGAAGTGGTAGAAGTCGAGCGTCGAGCCGTAGCGCCAGTAGCCGTTCGACGTGCCGAAGATCCGCGGCGTCTCCTTCTCGAGCGGGTACAGCACGACGCCACCGACCGCGCCGTACGCGTTCTGCGTGCGATACGCGCCGCCGAACCCCGCCGCGCCGACGAACCGGCCGGCGTCCGAGCCGTCGCTGTACTTGAGATCGATGTAGTCGGTGCTGAGCGAGCGCGAGCCGCGCAGCGGATACAGGCCGGCGAAGCCGAGGAACGTGAGCTGCTTGGACGACGCGTAGTCGACCCGCACGCCGTCGATCTTGATCGCGGCCATGTCGGCGATGAACTGGCGGCCGACGATCACGTCGGTGCGCTCGCCGTTGCGGATCAGCCACAGCTCGCGCAGCTCGTACTCGTTCTGGCCGTCGAGCCCGGACTGGATGTGAGTCGCGGTGATCGGCGTGCTCGTCGAGGTCGGTCCGGTCGGATCGACCGAGCCGTTGTCGGGGGTCACCTCGGAGACCGAGTTGACCAGGCGCAGCCGGCCGTCGAACCGCGCGTCCCACGTGTCGTTGCCGCCGATGTGGCGGAAGTCGGTCTGCAGCCGGAGGTCGGTGAACTCGCGCGAGAAGTGCGCGGCATCAGATCCGACCGAGACCGTCCCGGCCGGCACCGGATAGTTGCCGCCGCCCTCGGTGTAGAAGAAGTTGGTGGAGGTGATCGCGCCCTGGATCAGCGTGCCGTTCTCGGTCTTCGCGGTGTCGACCTTGTCGATGAAGAACCGGTTGTTCTCGAACGAGTTGGCCTTCTTCAGCCCCCCGAGGTCGTGACCGTTGAGGTCCTGCTTCTCGGTCAGGCGGTTCGCCGGTTGATCGGTCTCGCTGCTCTCGTCGCTGGTGTCGCTGGACTTGTCCTTGTCGCTGTCCTTGTCCTTGTCCTTGGGCTTGGACTTGGCGTCGTCGGCGTCATCGGAATCATCGGAGTCCGAGTCATCGCTGCTGCTGTCGTCGGACTTGCTCGCCTTGTCGTCGTCGTCGCTGTCGTCCTTGTCGGCCTTCGCGGCGGCCTTGCCCTTGGCCCACGCGGCCGGCGCGATCGCCGCGGCGGTCAGCGCGAGCGCGAGCGCGTGCCGGGCGCGGATCACCGGCACACCGACTCGCGGTTGTACGGCAGCGGTGCGGGGTACCAGGCGTTCGGGCTGTGGCAGCTGGCGCACGTCCCGTAGGTGGTGTGCGCGCCGCCGTGGCGTTGGGCGTCGTCGCGGTGGCACGCGCCGCACTCCGGCGACAGCCCCGAGAAGTTGCCGTTGCGGTGGCAGTCGAAGCACGCGAGCGTGCGGTGCAGGCCGGTCAGGTTGCAGCCGACCCGCGTGTGATCGAACCGCGCGGGCGCGAACGACCACTGGGTGTGGCACTCACCGCAGCGCGGCGACAGCGAGTTGTTGTGGATGTCGTCCTGGCGGTGGCAGTTGATGCACAGGTTGCCGGAGCCGGCCAGCGGCCGGTTGTCCTTGTGGCAGCGCTCGCACGCGATGTTGTCGTGCATGCCCTTGAG
>DATJAE010000296.1:0-17869 GCA_035516595.1 Kofleriaceae bacterium
CGGTGACGTAGCCGCGCGGCGCGGCGGCATAGCGCTCGCCGGGTCGCGCGACCACCGGCACGTGCCAGAACAGCTCGCGCATGCCGGCGCGCATCGGCGGGTAGTACATGCGATAGCCGAACCGGCCGCCCGCGTCGACCACGCCGGCGGCGTACGCGAGCGCCGCGCGGTTGGTGTGCTGGCCGTCGAGCAGCAGCGCGAACTCGCGCGTCCAGATCTGCGCGTTGCGCGCGAGCGGCTTGTCGTAGAGGTCGATCGCCTCGGGATCGGTCGAGAACAGCGCGGTCGATACCTTGTCGGTGTACATGCCGTCGCCGTGGATGTCGGCGTCGCGCGCGATCCGCTGCCAGCGATGGGTGCGCACCAGCTGCTGCGCCGGATCCTTCTCGTCGAGCCAGCCCGACTGCGGGATCCGGATCGTGCAGCTGCCCTCGACCCGCGGGAACAGGTGGAGCAGCGGGATCTGGGTCGCGCGCGGCAGGTGGTCGGCGAGCGCGCGGTAGCGCGGGCAGGTGTAGAACACCAGGCTCGCCGGCGTCGGCACGATCGCGAGCGTGCCGGCGAGATAGCCGGCGCGGACCTCGGCCGGCAGCTGCGCGAACGGCTCGAACGTCACGACCGTGCGGGTGTCGCCGAGCGCGCCGCCCAGCACGCGGCCGCGCAGCGCCGGGCCGGGATCGCCGACGATCCGCCACGCGCGATCGAGCTTGGCCCACGCGAGCAGCTCGGCGAGCCTGGCCTCGTCGAGGTCGTGCCAGAACGCGGCGGCCGGCCCGTCGTGGCTGCCGCCGAACAGGGTCCAGCGATCGTTGCCCTTGTCGTCCTGGCTGCGCGACAGCGCGAGCGCGCAGATCACGACCAGCGGATCGTGCTTCAGCGCGCCGGCCTTCGCCGCGGCGGCGAGCTCGGCCGGCCACGCCGGATTGTCGGCGAGCAGCGCGTGCGAGATCGCGTGGCCCTCGCCGCGCACCAGCTTGCCGAGCTCGCGCACCAGGTGATCGGCGATCCGCTCGAGCCCGGGCTCGAGGTCGTGCGCCTGCTCGTACTCGTCGATGTCGAGCGCGTCGCCCGACGACACGCCGAACGTCGCCGCGCCGCGGCCGAGCCGGTACGGCTTGAGGCCGACGTACGGCGGCGGCATCGCCTCGGAGTACGCCCGCAGCGGAAACCGCCCGGCTCCGCGGTAGGCACCGCGCGCCTCCGCCTCGATCTGGTCCCACACGTCGCTCATGGCGGCAAGACTACGCTAGGCTCGGGGCCTGGTGGACGCCTCACGGTTCCGGATCGACTGGGCCAGCGACGTCGGGCAGCTCGCCGCGATCGAGCCCGAGCTCGCCGAGGTCGCGGCCCACGCCGAGGCGCTCGCCGCCGGCTACAACGAGCCCGCCAACGCCGCGCTGATGGGGCACGGCGAGCCGATCGCACCGAGCGAGGTGATCGATCACTACGAGGACATGTTCGGCGAGGGCGCGCGCCAGTTCCTGCTGTTCGTCGACGGCAAGCTGGTCGGCGACGCGGACCTGCGCCGGTTCCACGGCGGCGCGGCCGAGTTCGCGTTCATGATCGGGGCGCGCGATCAGCAGGGCAAGGGGCTCGGTACGCGGTTCGCGCAGATGATCCACGCGCTCGCGTTCGCCGAGCTCGGCCTCCACCACGTCTACGCGTCGATCGTCCCGCACAACGCGGCGTCGCGCCGGGTGTTCGAGAAGATGGGCTACGCGCTCGACGACAGCGCGACCGCGCGCGAGTTCGCCGACGAGCCAGGCGACATCACGATGGCGATCGATCGGGCGACGTTTCACCGGGTGAACGCGGCCGCGGTCGCCGCGATCCACGCGCGGGTGCGATCGTGATCGCCGCGTCGAACGTGCTCACCGGCCTGGTCGCCGCGCTCCACGTCTACTTCCTCGTGCTCGAGATGTTCCTGTGGGCGACGCCGTACGGCGCCAGGACGTTCCAGCGCCCGCTCGCCGAGATGCAGCAGTCCAGATCGCTCGCCGCCAACCAGGGCCTGTACAACGGGTTCCTTGCGGCCGGCCTGGTCGCGTCGTATGTCGTCGCGCCCGACGTCGCGTACTTCGCGCGGTTGTTCTTCCTCGCGTGCGTGATCGTCGCCGGCGTGTTCGGCGCGGCGACCGCGGCGCGCCGCATCCTGTTCGTCCAGGCGCTGCCCGCCGCGGCGGCGCTGGTCGTGACGGTGCTCGCCGCGCGCTGATTGCCCGGGTTTCACCGTCGAACCTTCACCACCCGCCGCGCAACTGCGCGTCCTGGCTCGTGGTCGGACCAGGCATCGCGCTCGCATCTCCGGAGGGCATGCTGCCCTTGCTGCTCGCCCCGCTCGCCGCTCCCGCCGCGGCCGGGCTCGCGTACCTCGTGTGCTACGGCGGTCTCGAAGGCCCGGTCGACTGGGCGATGCGAACGGACACCCACGCGTCGCGCGACGGCCATCGCATCGCGCTGACGTTCGACGACGGGCCCGATCCGGTCCGCACGCCGGCGCTGCTCGACGCGCTCGCCGAGCTCGGCGTCAAGGCGACGTTCTTCCTGCTCGGCTCCGCCGCGACCGAGCACCCCGAGCTGGTCGCGCGGATCGCGCGCGACGGCCACGAGATCGGCAACCACACGTTCCATCACCGCTACCTGCCGCTCGTGCGCTCGCGCGAGGTCGATCGCGAGCTCGCCGACACCGACCGCGCGATCGCGAGCGTCACCGGCTGCGTGCCGACGCTGGCGCGCCCGCCGTACGGCGGTCGCTCGCCGTGGACGGTGCGCGCGTTCGCGCGGCGCGCCAAGCGCGTCGTGCTGTGGGACGTCAACAGCTTCGACTGGAAGGGCGCCCCGGCGCCCGAGATCGCGCGCCGCGTGCTCGCCCGTGCGCGCCCCGGCAGCATCGTGCTGATGCACGAGGCGCGCGACGGCGGCGAGGTCACGATCGAGGCGGTGCGCCTGCTCGTGCCGGAGCTGCGCGCGCGCGGCTACGAGCTGACCACGGTGAGCGCGGCGCTCACTTCTTAGCGGCGCTGCCCGAGCCGGCGCCCCCACCGGCCGGCGCCGGCGGCATCAGGCCGAGCTGCTCGGCGAACGCCATGCCCTGCTCGAACAGCCAGAACGCCTTGATCTTGCCGTCGGCGATCTTGTCGATCGCGAGGTACGGCACGCTGACGTGCTTGCCGGTCTTCTTGAGGTGCATCTCCGGCAGGTCGCCGGTGTTGGTCGCGTCGAGCGTGCCGACCGTCGCGACGTAGTCGCCGGCCGCCCACTGCGAGGCGACGCTGAGCTTGGCGTCGCTGAACGCCTTCCAGAACGCCTTGGCGTTCGGGATCAGCTCCTTCTTGGTCATGTCCTTGGGCGCGGCCTGCTCCGACCACACGACGTCATCGGCGACGACCTCGGCGAGCGCCTTCGCGTCGTGCTTGTCGAACGCGTCCATCATCTTCTTGGCGACCTCGACGTTCGCCTTCTCGGTCGCGTCGTCCTTGGCGACCACGACCTCCATCGGCATCGCCAGCTTGTCGACGACGGGGCGCACCGGGTGCTTCGGATCCGGCTTGAGCTGGCCCATCATCGTGCCGAGGTCGATGAACTCCCACACGTGCTTGGCCTGGCCGCCATCGGCGAGATCCAGGACCTGCGCGATGTACAGCCCGATCTTCTTGTTGGTCGCGGGCATCGTCATCGCGCCCATCTTCATCTCGCCGGAGTTGGTTCCGGTGATCAGCGAGACCCCGACCAGCGAGTGGCCGTTCACCAGCACGAGCTGGGTATCGCCCTTGGCGTCGGGGAACGCCGCCTTGAAGCCCTTCGCGCCCTCGACCGTCGCGTCGGCGCCGTTGGACGGCGGCATGCTGCCGCCGGGCATCTCGTAGACGACGTCGCTGGCGTAGCAGCCCTTGAAGTCGTCCCACTTGTTGTCGTTGAAGAAGCCCCAGCACTGGGTGAAGCGCTTGGCGATGTCGTCGCCGGTCATCGGCGCGGCGGCAGACCCCGAGCCCATCGCGGCCGAGCCGGAGCCCATCGCGCCACCCGAGCCCATCGCGCTCCCCATCGCGCCGCCGCTCCCCATCGCCTGGCCGGAGCCAGCGGGCATCACGCCTTCTTCGGGTTTCTTCTTCTTGCAACCGACAACCAGGGCGGCGAGCGCCGCGAGCAGGACGAGATTCTTCATGCGCCTGCTTTATCGCCGTGCTCCGCGCTTTGCAACTCCGCGACCGGAAGGTTGAGGTGAGCGATCACCGGGGCATGATCGCTCGTCCCGACCAGACGGTATGACTTGCAAGTAATTGCCCCTTCGGTCAGGGGGTGGCTCGCCGCGATGTAATCGAGTCGCCACCCGATGTTGCGCTGCCGCAAGTTGCGCCACGGCGCCCACCACGTGAACAGCCGGTCGTTGTCGGGATCGACCAGCCGACCGACGTCGACCAGGCCGTGCGCGAACACGCCATCGAGCAGCGCGCGCTCCTCGGCGGACTGGCCGACCATGTCCTTGCGCAGCATGGGGTGCACGTCGATCGGGGCGCGCGCGACGTTGAGATCGCCGCACAGCACGAGCAGCTTGCCGGCGGCGGTGATCGCGCCGACCCACGCCGCGAGCTCGCGCAGGAACGCGATCTTCGCGGCGAAGTCCTTGCCGCCGTTCGGCACGTACACCGACGCCACGACCAGCCGGCCGAGCTCGGCGACCACGATCCGGCACTCGTGATCGAACGGCGGATGGCCGAACGCGGGCTGCTCGGCGAACGCGCGCGCGCGCACCAGCAGCGCGACGCCCGAGTAGCCGCCGCTGCCGTGCCAGTAGGCGTGATAGCCGGCGATCGACGCGAGCGGCTCGGGCACCTGCGCCGCGCTCGCCTTGATCTCCTGCAGGCACACCAGGTCCGGCTCCTCGCCGTCGATCCAGTGCACGACCTGCGACGAGCGCGCGCGGATGCCGTTGACGTTCCAGGTCGCGACCTTCACTTGACCGTGGTGACGATAGCCGGCGCTGGATATCCGGCAACCGAGCTGTCGATCTGCCACGTGCCGGCCGACGGGGCGGTGAGCGCGAGCTCGGCGATCGCGCTGCCGTCCGCCATCGGCACGAGCGTGACCGGCACGGCGACCAGCTGGGGCACGCCGTCGAGCGTGGTCGTCACCAGCGCCTGGAGCGGGTGGATCGCCGCGGGGGCGCGGACCTCGAGCCCGACCGGATCGCCCGCCGACAGGCTGCAGGTCGTGCCGCACGACAGGTCCGACGCGATCGCCGGCGCGCGCACGGTCGCGCTCGCGGTCGCCGGCAGCGCGCCGGCGAGCTGCGCCGTGATCGCGAGCGTCGCGCCGTCGGGCGCGGCCGGCATCGGCATCGCGGCGATCGCGGTGGTGTTGCCCATCCCCGGCTGGGTGACGACCGGCGGCACGGTGTCGGGCTGCGGCGCACCGTCGATCGCGGAGTGGATCGCGATGGTCTCGGGCACGTCGCCGAACACGCTGACCGAGACGTGCACGCTGCCGACCGCGCCGGTCAGCTCGCACGGCATGCCGGCGGCACAGTCGAGCAGCGCGATCGAGACCGTCGGCGGCACGATCTGGAACACGTCGGGCAGCTCGGTGTCGAACCCGGCGTTGACGCCGGCGCCGATCCGCACGTCGTTCGACGGCGTGTCGGGCACGCCGAACGTCGCGAGGAAGTACGCGCGCGTGCCGACCCGCTGCTGATCAGACATCGTGACGGCGAGCGCCGCCGGCTCGCCGTCGATCACGACCGACAGCGTCGGGGCCGGCGCGGCGGTCGTGTCCGAGAACTCGACGTCCGGGCCATAGTCGATCACGACCATGATCTGATCGATGCCGGCGAGCATCTGGTAGCCGGCGTCGTAGCCGCACAGGTCCGCCCGGCCGAGGTCGCGCGACACCGGCGTATCGACGTTCATCAGCGCGAAGCAGGCATCCTTCGAGCGCACGAGCACGGACACCGACGGCTCGGGCGAGCTGGTGAGGCCCTGACAGGCGCACAGCAGGACGGGCAGGAAGCGCTTCATCGGAACGCCGTGGTGTCCGACCCGCCGCGCGCGACCGTGCGGATCAGATCGGGGAGGTTGAGCTGGATGGTGAAGCCGAAGTAGGGCGCGAAGATCGCGTGCGGCAGCTCCTGCGACAGCGTCGAGTCCTTGCGATCGAGCAACGTGCCGCCGGCGGTGAGCGAGGTGTACGGGATGACGTGGAGCGCGAGCCCGACGAACACCGGCGGCAGGTTGCCGACGCCGTCGTAGCGATGGTCCGGGCCGAACGAGCCGCCGTACGGCGCGACGCCGAGC
The DNA here is from genome assembly GCA_035516595.1 of Kofleriaceae bacterium. Lineage (GTDB taxonomy): Bacteria > Myxococcota_A > Polyangia > Haliangiales > Haliangiaceae > JABFXX01. The sequence continues at coordinate 6,291 of DATJAE010000296.1, forward strand.
TCGAGCGCGAACGCGCGCCGCAGGTCGCGCGCGGTCACGCCGTGCCGCCACAGCACCTCGTCGATCGGGTTCGGCGCGAAGTGGAGCTGGGCGCCGAGGTAGAACAGGCCGAACGATTCGTCGGGCTCGACGATGCCCGCGTAGCCGGCGAACGGCGTGACGTAGCTGAACAGCCAGGTCGGGTCGGAGAACTCGACGCGGGTCGCGACCGGCGCGGTGGTGGTGAGCGTGACGATCCGCCGGCTGCGCGCGTACAGCTTGTCCTTGTCCGCGTTCCAGCTGTGGTCCTCGTGGACCAGCTCGTCGAGCTGCTCGGTCAGCGCCTCGAGCGCGCTCGCGTCGACGTGCTGGCACACCAGCCACTCGCCGAGGTGGCGGCGGACCGCGTCGCTCGTCTGATCGGCCTCGCTCGGCTCGAACGCGCGGCTCGGGCAGGTCACGCCGTTGGTCGCGCTGTCGACCAGCTCCGACAGCCGCCGCATCTGCGCGGCCGCGGCGACCAGGAACGCGGCGTCGTCGGCGGTCCAGCCGTCGAGCCCGAGCGCGCTCAGCCGCTCGCCGAGCGCGGGCAGCGTCACCCACTCGCCGTCGACCCGGATCCGACTGGCGCCGAGCTCGATGAGATCGTACAGCGTCACGCCGTCGGCGACGGCGAGCGCGTCGGTGGTCGCGGTGATCACGCGCGCCTGGTCGCCGGCCGGCGCTCTCGACGACGCGACCCGGATCGACCGGCCGTCCTCGAGGATCTGCAGCGCGCGCACCTGGAGACGACCGTCGGTGGTGAACAGCGCGACCTGCGTGCCGCGCCCGCTCGGCCGGACCTGGGGGAGCAGCGCCGCCGAGCGCGCGAGCAGCGTGGCGAGCGCGTGCGCGAACGGATCGGTCGAGGTGTCGGCCCACACCACCTGCGCGGTCGGCGTCATCACCCGGGTCTCGTCGTTCCAGCGGTCCTGCAGGTGATCGCGCGCCTCGATGATGCCGGCGGTCGACGCGAGCTCGACCCGCGCGGCCTCCTTGAGGCTCTGCGCGACGATCTCGGCCGAGCCCGCGCTGGCGTCGGCCGCGCGCAACCTGCGCGCGAGCCGGCTCTCGTAGTCCGCGAGCGCGTCGTCGTCGCACGACGACTTGTCGCCGCAGCCGACGATCGTTCGGCCGAGCGTGTCGATCAGCTCGCCGAGCGTCGCGTCGTCGAGCTGCTGCCCGCGATCGGTCGCGACCACCAGCATGCAGTAGCCGTGGCCGGCGGTGAAGAACTCGGCGTCGTGCGGGACCAGCAGCCGGTACTCGCGCGCGGCATCGTCGCGGCGCTGCCACGGCGCGGTGACCAGCACGCTGCCGTCGCGCAGCTCGCCGGCGGCGCGCGGGAACAGCTCGTAGATCCGGTGCACGCCGGCCGGGTAGCGCGCCGGCAATTCGGGCGGCGCGAGGTCGTCGTCGTCGTCGTCGTCGTCCGACGTGCTGGTGACGTCGACGTGGAGGTCCGAGATCACCTGGTGACAGGCCGGTCCGTCATCGCCGAACAGACCGGCCGAGCCCTTGCGCACGATGATCGCCTGGGCGTTCTCGACGGTCGGCGCGATCTCGCCCTCGACGAAGAACGAGCGCCCGGTCGGGATCTCCTGGTTCGGCCCGACGTCGCTCAGCGTGACGATCGGGATCTCGTCGGCCCGCGCGCGGGTCGCGGCGAGCGCGAGGAACATGAACAGCTGTGCAGGTCGATGCACGTGGCCCCGCGTGCAGTATCGCCCGCGCGCCGCTCAGTCGTCCACATCGAGACCGGCGACCGGGCCGCTCTCGGCCTCGCGGATCTCGCCGGCGACCTGCGCGAGCTCGTTGCTGCCCTCGGGCAGCGCCTCGCCGATCGGCAGCACGCGGCCGAGATCCTCGAGCCCGACCAGCTCGGCGAGCGCCGGCAGCGGGCGCGGCTGGAACGCGTGCGCGCGATACGGCACCGCGAGCGCGACCGCCACGACCTCGCTCGGGCGTCCGAGCACCGGATCCGGCGGTAGCCACGCGAACAGCGCGGCGCCGTCGACCGCGGCCCCGACATCGCCGGGCTCGATCGGGCTCGCGAGCCGGCCGAGCGGCTCGTCGACCATGCCGCCGCCGTCGAGCTTGTCGACGTACACCGGGATCACGCGGCGCGCGAAGCCGCGCTCGTCCGGCTCGATCACGACCAGGCTCGCCGGCGCGCCGCGCGTGTCGATCGTCGCGCACACGGAGGCGAGCGCGAGCGGCGCGACGTCGCTCGGCCCATCGCTCGGGAACGGCGCGCCGAGCTCGATCACGCCGAGGCCGATCGCGCGGCCGAGCCCCCACGACGCGATCGGCAGCGTGCGCCGGCCGTCGAGCGTGAGCGCGATCGCGAGCTGGTCGGGCGCCGAGCGCAGCAGCTCCGCGCTCGAGAACGCGACGGTCGCGGCGCCGTTCGACACCAGCGTGCACGTGCCGACCAGCCGCGGTGCGCCGCCGCCGAGCGCGACCACCGGCGCGACCGCGTGCAACTCGTTGGCCTGCTCTCGCGTGTTACGGCCCACGAGACCAATCTGGCACGGCTCGCGCGCGCAGCTCAACTGGCGCCCGCGCGGTTGTACACGGCGTGGCGCCACCGCCCGGTCCCGCGCGGCACGGTGGATGCACGGTTCGCCTGCCATGAGGCACTACCGCATCGTCGTCGGCATCGACCTCACCGAGTACGCGGAGATCGTGCTCGAGCACGCGCTCGACCAGGCCGCGCGGCATCGCGCACCCGAGGTTCACTGCATCTTCGTGCGCGAGAAGCAGCATCGCAAGCGCCCGATCGAGGAGCTCGCGCAGCGCTTGACGCGCATGGTCTATCCCGCGCTCAAGCCGTTCAACGAGCACGGCTCGTCGTGGCGCGTGCGGCTGCACGTGCGCACGGGCAAGCCCGACGAGCAGATCGCGATCCTCGCGCAGGATCTCAACGCCGACCTGATCGTCATCGGCCAGTTCGGGCTGCACAACCCGAGCGACTCGTTCAAGACCGTGCCCGGCCGCGTGCTGCGCGCCGCACCGTGCGCGACGCTCGTGGTCGGCATGCCGCCGGCTCAGCAGAGCTCGCAGATCTGCAACGCATGCGCCGCCGTGCGCGAGGACACCGAGGGCGAGCGCTGGTTCTGTGCCGAGCACACCGCGGCGGAGCGGATCGAGCACGTCGTGTCGCCCACCACGGTGTGGTCGGGCGGCAGCTTGATGTGGTGAGCGCGCGCTGGCATCGTTGATCGGTGCAGGCGATGCCAGCCATCGCGGAGGACGGCGGTGCGCCGCCGCTGACCGTCCGGCGGGCGCTGGTCCGCGCGTTTCGATCGATCATCCGGCTGTACTTCCGCGAGATCGAGCGAGTGGGCGAGCCGCCGTCGGCCGATACGCGCGGCCGGGTCTTCGTGTCGAATCACCACAACGCGCTGATCGATCCGATCCTCGTGCTCACCGATGCGGCGTGCGAGATCTCGCCGATCGCGAAGTCGACGCTGTGGTCGATCCCGGGCCTGCGCTGGCTGCTCGATCGCGCGGGCGCCGTGCCGATCGTGCGGCGCAAGGACGCGCCCGACAAGGACGCGTCGCAGAACGCCGAGATGTTCGCCAAGATCGCGGCGCACCTCGCGGGCGGCGGCAACGTGCTGATCTTTCCCGAGGGCACGAGCCACAGCGAGCCGCACCTCGCGCCGCTGCGCACCGGCGCGGCGCGCATGCTGGTCGCGGCGGCCGAGCGCGGCGGCGTGCCGCCGACCTTCCAGGCGGTCGCGCTCGAGTTCGACGCGCGCGACGACTTCCGGTCGCGCTGTCTCGTGCTGTGGGGCCCGGTGCGCCGGCTCGACGAGCTCGGCAGCGACGGCGATGGCGAGCGCGAGGTGCGCGCGATCACCGCGCGGATGGACGCCGACCTGCGCGAGCTGCTGGTCGAGGGCGACAGCCACGATGCGCGCCGGCTGGTCGCCCGCGTCGCCGAGATGCTCGCGAACGACGCGGGCGACGCGTCGCTGTCGGGCTGGAGCACGATCGGCCGCCAGGTCGAGGCGGCCGCCGCGCTGCTGCGCGACGCCGATCCGTCGGTGGTGGCGCACGTCGCGGCGCGGATCGACGCGTACTACGCCGAGCTCGCGCGCTTCGGGCTCGGCGACGCGCAGCTCGCGGTGCCGCGCGCCGCGGCGCACAAGCCGCGCTCGCGCTGGATCCGGCGCGCCGCGCTCGCGCCGCTGGCCGCGCCGGGCATCGCGCTCTACGCGATCCCGTACTTCATCCCGCGCATGATCGCGCGCCGCGCCGATCCCGACGCGGTGTCGACCGTCAAGCTCGGCACCGCGCTGCTGGTCTATCCGCTGTGGGCGGCCGGCCTGGTCGCGCTGTCGTTCGTGCTGATCCCGCCGCCGCTCTCGCTCGCGGCCGCGGCCGTGGTGGTCGCGTCGCCGTTCGCCGCGCTGCGCTGGCTCGACGCGTACTGGAATCGCGCGCCCGGCCACCACGCCACTGGCGATGACCTCGCGCGGCTGGCGCGGCTGCGGATCGCGGCGCGCACCGCGATCGACGACGCCCGCGCGCGGCTCTGACCGAGACTCCCGGCGCCGGGCGCGATCGTTTCCGGGTGAAACCGGCTAGTCGTCGTCGCCGATCAGCGGCAACAGCGGCGGCGCGGCGATCGGGCCGCTCTCCTCGTTGGCCGACGCGCCACCGTTGCGGCCGAGCAGGCGCAGCGAGCGCAGGATCTGATCGGCGGCCGGCCACTCGGGCGACGCGCAGCGCACCGTGACCACGACGCCGCCGTCGACCCCCAGATCGTTCGGCGCGATCGCGAGCACGCGCACGTAGGGCAGCGCGGGGACCGGCTCGGCGAGCGAGCGCCGCACCAGCTCGACCTCCGCGCGGTAGCCGCTCGCGCCGCGCAGCTTGACCGGGATGGTGGCCAGCACGCGGCTGCCCTCTGTCGCAACGTTGTCACATGCCGCGCGGACCTTCTCTTCCAGGATGCCGTCGCGATCGATCACCAGCGCGGCGCGGAACACCGAAACCTCGAGCTCGCCGACGGGCTTGCCATCGGGCCGGCGCTCGGAGCAGCGCACGCGATCGCCGGTGCGCTCGAGCTCGACCGCGCTCGGAGCCTGGAGCTCGAACCCGATCGAGCGCGGACCCGATGGCAGCTGTCGGTATCGATTGGCGGCGGACACGTTTACGCATCGTATGGCGCGTCACTCCGGAGGTGGGATCAAACTTGCTGACTTCCGCAATCATCTGAAAACCAACGGATATTCAGGTTCTTCGCTGGCCCGGAAGCGGGGGATCCGGGCCGCAACGAACATCCTGTCGGCGGGCTCGCCGTCATCTTTCGGTAACACGCTCCGCCGCGATCCCGATCCGCGCTGCGCACCGGCCCGGTCGACAACAAAGTCTGCGCGATCGACGACCTGCTCCGCCGAAGCGCACACCTGCCCACACGTTCGCCGGGTTACGATGGTGTCAATGTTGCGCTGCGCTGCCTTCGCGAGCGCGCTGCTGGGCTGCACGTTCTCGCACGGCCAGCCGCCACCCAGCCAGGGCCAGGGTGACGGCGGCAGCGGGGCCACGTTCTTCATGGACGCCCCGCTGCAGCTCGACGCCGCGGCGCCCGACGCGTACAAGCCCGACGGTCAGGATTGCTTTGGCGGCGCGGTGACGATCTGCCTCGGCGGCATCACGCCGCCGGCGACGCTGACCGTGAGCGGCACGATCAAGACCGATCAATCAGCGACGTGCACGCTGACCGCCCATCAGAGCAACGGCGGGCCCGACCTGTGCGTGATCGCCGCGCAGAGCATGACGGTCGACGACGCGGTCGGTACGGGCAGCCTGCCGCTCGTGTTGCTCGCGACCCAGACCATGACGCTGTCGGGCACGCTGGACGTGTCGAGCACGTCGAGCGGCCAGACCGGCGCGGGCTACAACTCCGATCTGTGTGGCAAGGCCGGGACCGGCCAGGGGAGCCAGGACGGTGCGGGCGGCGGTGGAGGTGGAAGCTTCGGCGGGCGCGGCGGCAGCGGCGGCACCGGCAACGACAACAGTCAGTTCAAGAACGACGGCGGCGGCACCGCGAACCAGCAGACCACGACGGTGGTGCGCGGTGGCTGCAAGGGCGGCAGCGGCGGCAACGGCAACAACCAGGCCGGCGGCTCGGGTGGCAACGGCGGCGGCGCGGTCTACCTGATCGCCGGCATGTCGATCGCCGGCGGCGGTAACGTGTACGCATCGGGCGCGGCCGGCGCGGGCGGCGGCAAGGAAGCGGGCGGCGGCGGCGGCGGCGCCGGCGGCATGATCGGGTTCGATGCGCCGATGATCGATCTGACGGGACACGTCGCGGCCAACGGCGGCGGAGGTGGTGGCGGCGGCAGCAACAGCGGCGGCAGCGGGAGTCGCGGCGACGACGGCACGACGAGCCAGTACAACCAGCGCGCGTCGGGCGGCGACCGCGCCGACAGCGGCGCCGGCAACGGCGGCGACGGCACCGCGACGAATTCGACCACCGGCTCGGGCGGCGACGGCGCGATCGGCGGCGCCGGCGGCGGCGGGGGCGGGATCGGCATCATCTGGATGCACGGCGAGTGGAGCGCGTTGCAGATCTCGCCGACCCCGACGACCCTGTGATCGCGCGCGCCTCGGCCAGCACCGCGTCGAGCATCGCGACGGTGAGCCGGCCGGTGAACGTGTTCTGCTGGCTGACGTGATAGCAGCCGAGCAGCGCGTACGGTCCGATCGTCGCGCGCGCGCCGTGGCCGAACGCGGGGCGCGGCCGGATCGCATGGCCGCGCGCGGCGAGCGCGCGCAGCGCGCCGTCCCACGCGAACGCGCCGAGCGCGACGATCGCGCGGACGCGCGGCAGCGCGGCGAGCTCGCGCACCAGGAACGGCAGGCAACGATCGCGCTCGCGCGGCGTCGGCTTGTTGCCGGGCGGAGCGCAGCGCACGACGCAGGTGACGTACGCGCCGGCGAGCCGCAGGCCGTCGTCCGCCGCGACCGACGTGGCCTGGCTGGCCCAGCCGCCGCGGTGCAGCGCGCCGTACAGCCAGTCGCCCGAGCGGTCGCCGGTGAACACGCGGCCGGTGCGGTTGCCGCCGTGCGCCGCCGGCGCGAGCCCGACGACGAGCAGGCGCGCGTCGCGATCGCCGAACCCGGTGACCGGCCTTGCCCAGTACGTCGCGCCCGCGAACCGGCGCGGCGGCGCCGCGGCGGCGCGCTCGCGGCAGCGCACCAGGCGCGGGCAGCTGCGGCAGCTCGTGATGTCCGCGCACAGCTGCGCGAGCGCGCTCGTCATCGCCTGCCATCCTCGCACGTGCGACAGCGACATGCCGCGCGCGGCGCAGCGTGTGACAGGGCTTGATCGCCGGTGCGTGTCGCGCGCGCTCGCAGCTGCGTAGTGAGGAGGGATGCGCCTCGTGGCGGTGGTGTTCCTGCTCGGCAGCGTCGCGGTCGCGCGCGCGCAATCGCTCACGACCGGCGCGATCCAGGGCACGGTCACCGACGCGGCGACCGGCGAGCCGCTCGCGGGCGTCACGATCACCGCGACCGCACGCGGCCGCGCCGACGCGCAGACCGCGCTGTCCGACGGCGACGGCCGCTACAAGATCACCGAGCTCCTGCCCGGCGGGTACGACGTCGCGTTCCAGTTCGACAGGTCGAGCGCGCTGCGGCGCGACGTCGTGGTCTCGGTCGACACCACGACCACGCTGTACCAGAAGCTCAAGATCGGCGACGTGATCGAGGTCCACGGCAATCCGCCGCCGATCGACGTGCCGTCGAACGAGCACGCGGCGCACCTCGATCGCCCGTACCTCGAGAGCATGCCGCTGCCCGGCCCCGACTTCACCGCGGCGCTCGGCGCGATCGGCGGCTCGCAGAACGACGGCGTCGGCATCGCGTTCTCCGGCTCGACCTCCCTCGAGAACCGCTACATCGTCGACGGCATCGACATCACCGGCCTGACCTACGGCAATGTCGGTACGCCGCTGCTCGACGACTTCATCGCGGACATCGACGTGATCACCGGCGGCTACAACGCCGAGTGGGGGCGCGCGACCGGCGGCCTGGTCAACATCGTCACGCGCAGCGGCAGCGACACGCTGCGCGGCTCGGTGTTCGGCGTGATCACGCCGGGCTGGCTGACCGCGGCGGCCAGGACCGCGCCGGTCAACGCGTCGTCGATCGACATCACGTCGAACCGCGGCTACGACGGCCACGCCGGGTTCGAGCTCGGCGGGCCGATCGTGAAGGGCCGCGCGTGGTTCTACGTCGGGCTCGCGCCGCAGTACTCGAGCACCGACTACACGCGCACGACCAAGCGCGAGACCGACTGCCACGTCGTGATGGCCGACGGCAAGCTGTCCGACTGCGAGCGCCAGTACGCCGACGGCATCCCCGACGTCGATCCCAAGACCGGGTTCTACATCACCAACACGCTCGACTCCGACGTGCGCACCGCGAGCACGAAGTCGGCCACCGGGCTGGCCAAGATCGACCTCGCACCGACCCCCGGCAACCGCGCGCAGCTCAGCCTGATCGTGCTGCCGTCGGAGAGCACCACGCCGGGTCTGCTCGGCCTGCCGTCGTCGGGCACCAAGGTGTCGGGGCTCACCACCGACACCGCGGCGCGCTGGACCACCAAGCTGTTCGACAACGCGACCGAGGTCGAGGCGCTGGTCGCGTGGCACCGCTCGACGCTCGATAGCGGCTCGATCGATCCGACGCTCGACCGCCAGCCGCTGCAGATCCTCGAGAACGGCAACCTCGGCACGTGGAGCGCGCTCGGCGGCGAGTCGGCGAAGACCGCGGCGGGCTGCGCCGACGGCGGGCCGAACGATCCATATCCCAACATCACGAACTGCCCGATGACCTCGCTCGGCTACGCGATCGGCGGGCCGGGGGCGATCCAGCACGACTTCGAGGATCGCCGCGACGTGCGGCTCTCCGCGATCCAGCGGGTGCGCGCGCTCGGCAGCCACGAGCTCAAGGCCGGCGTCGACGTCGAGGACGACACCAAGTCGATCGCGCGGCTGTACTCGGGCGGCGCGGTGATCACCAACGACGTCGCCGGCGGACAGATCAAGGTGCAGCGCTGGGCCGAGCTCGCGCCGCCGGGCTCGACCGATCCGCGGTTCGATCAGACGTGCTCGACTCCGACCTCGGGCGGCGCGACCGGCACGGCCGCCGAGACGTTCGCGTGCGAGCTGCTCCCCGGCACGCTCGGCGCGCCCGGCACGCAGGTCGACAGCCAGAGCATCAGCTGGGCCGCGTACCTGCGGGACTCGTGGCAGCCGATCCCCGCGCTCACGATCAACGCCGGGCTGCGCTACGAGGAGCAGCGGCTGTACTACGCGAGCTTCCTGCGCCACACGATCGATCCGCTGACCGGCGAGAAGTTCGGCGCGATGGCGATGGACCTCACCGGCAACTGGGCGCCGCGGATCGGCGCGACCTACGATCCGACCGGCGAGGGCCGCGCCAAGCTATCCGCGAGCTGGGGCCGGTTCTACGAGGCGATCCCGATGGACATCAACGATCGCTCGTTCGGCGGCGAGGTCAGCGACACCCGGACCTACGGCGCGCAGAGCGGCGCGTGCGGCGCGTTCGATCCCAAGCTCGGCAGCGTCGACGGCGGCAACTGCACCGGCAAGGCGCAGTCCGAGCAGCTGATCGGCTCGTCGGGCGTGCTGGTCGCGCCCGGGATCAAGGCCGAGTACCTCGACGAGGCGATGGCGGGCGCCGAGGTCGCGGTGATCCCGAACGTGGTGTTCGGCATCTCGCTGCAGCACCGGACGCTCGGCCGGGTGATCGAGGACGTGTCGACCGACGGCGCGAACACCTACATCATCGCGAATCCCGGCGAGTGGCCGGGCGATGCCGAGCGCGCGTTCGAGCAGCGCATCGCGGCGACCACCGATCCGACCGAGCACGCCCGGCTCGCCCACGAGCTGACCCTGTTCCAGGGCATCCGCGTGTTCGACCGGCCGTCGCGCGACTACAACGCGATCGAGCTCACCGTGTCGCGCAAGTTCTCGGGGCTGTTCGTGCAGGGTTCGTACACGTACTCCAAGACCGAGGGCAACTACCCGGGCAGCGTGTCCTACGACAACGGCCAGATCGATCCGAACATCTCGTCGCAGTACGATCTGATCGAGCTGCTCGAGAACCGGCGCGGGCCGCTGCCGCAGGATCGCCCGCACTCGGTCAAGCTCGACGCCTACTACGGCTGGCAGCTCGGCACGACGGGCACGCTCACGGTCGGCGCGCGGATCCGCGCGATCTCGGGCATTCCGGAGAACGCGCTCGCGTCGCACTACCTGTACGGCCCGAACGAGTCGTTCCTGCTGCCGCGCGGCTCGCTCGGGCGCACCGACTTCGAGCACGGCATCGACCTCCACGTCGGGTATCGCCGCAAGCTGCCCCACGGCACCGCGGCCGAGCTCTACGTCGACGCGTTCAACATCTACAACAACCAGGCGACGTTCGACGTCGACACCACCTACGCGCCGCCGTTCCGGATCGACGGCACGCCGAACAACGCGAACCCGATCTCGGGCGGGTCGTACGACGATCTGATCTGGGCCAAGGCGGTCGACACCAAGGGCTTCGAGACGTCGCGCCCGCTCGGCCGCAACCCGAACTTCCTCAACACCGCGTCGCGCTACGCGCCGGCCTCGGCCCAGCTCGGCTTCCGGTTCACGTTCTGACCCGCTAGCTCCACTCCGGGACGCTCGGCACGCGCAGCGCGAGCAGCTCGGGCAGATCGAACCCGAAGTGCGCGGCGACCAGCTCGCGCAGCGCGGCGCGGTCGGCGAGCTCGAGCCTGCGGGTCTGACCGCCCTCGGTGATCGTGACGGCGCGGTTGGCGATGCCGACCCGCACGCCGCCCCGCCGCGACTGCGCGAGCAGGTTGGTGACGAACGGCGAGGTCGGATAGGTCGCGGTGTAGTGGTTGGCCATCTGGAAGTCGATCGCCTGATCGTGCTCGAGCGTGGTGACCCACAGCCGCGCCCAGCCCTCGCCGTCGCGCATCTCGAGCGCGTGGGCGTCGCCGTCGCGCACGAACCGGTGCTCGCCGGCCGGCGCGCCGTCGAGTGGCACCGGCACGCCGGGGGCCTGGCCGCCGAACCCCGGATCGAGCACGACGTCGCCGACGGTGAGCAGCATGTGGGTGCGCGGCGCGAGCTCGCGCGGCGACTTCATCACGACGCGCGCGCTGTGGGTGCGGACCTCGAAGCCGAGCTCGCGCAGCGCCGCCGCCATCAGCGTCGCGTGCTCGAAGCAGTAGCCGCCGCGGCGGGCGCGCACCAGCTTGGCCTCGACCGCCGGCAGATCGATCGAGACGCCGCGCCCGAGCAGGACGTCGAAGTTCTCGAACGGGACGGCGCGGACGTGGTGCGCGACGATGCCGGCGAGCACCTCCGGCGTGGCCGATCGCGCACCGCGCCACGCGATGCGCTCGAGGTAGGCGTCGAGGTCCATGGCCCATCATGCACCGTCTCCCGAAGTAGGCGAGTCGGGGCCCCAGTCTGGGGGCGCCGCCCGCAAGCTCGCGACACCACGCCGCTCGCGCG
>DATJAE010000297.1:0-12072 GCA_035516595.1 Kofleriaceae bacterium
CCCGACGCGATCGACCGGCTGTGCGCGCGCCTGCTCGCGAAGAAGCCCGACGACCGGCCGGCGAGCGCCGACGAGCTGGTCGCGGTGATCGACCGCACCGCCGGCGAGCTGCCGCGGCGCGCGCCGTCGCGCTCGGCGCTGTCGGCCACGCGCCGGCGCCCCGGCACCGGTCCGACGCGGCGCGATCTGCCCCGCGCGCCGATCCCGCGCTGGGCGATCGCGCTGGCCGGCCTCGCGGTCGTGATGACCGCCGGCGGGGTCGGCGCGTTCGTGCTCGGCCACGGCCGCGCCGCCTCCGCGGTCGACGCACCGCGCGCCGAGCCGTTCGACGAGCCCGACGGCCCGGTCCATCCCGGCCCCGGCCGGCGCGACGTGTTCCGCGACGACGGCGAGCTCGTGATCCACGTGCTGGTGCCCGATCCGATCATCGCCGGTCACGAGATTCGCCCGCACCTCGTGATCCGCAACAAGCTCGGCCAGCCGGTGATCGCGCAGGAGATCGTCGTGACCGTCGCCGACGCGCACGGCGCCGCGCACGGCCTCACCGCCCAGCCGCACGGCGACGCGAGCGGCCACTACGACTTCCACTACACGTTCAGCGAGCCCGGCAAGTACATCGTCCGGGTGTTCCCGCCGTCGATCGACAGCGCGTTCGAGATCCCGGTCGACGTGACCGCGGGCTAGCTACTTCTGCTTCGCCTTGTCGTCGTCGTCGTTGGCGTCGTCCTGGGAGAAGTTGACCTTGCCGGTGAACTTGTCGCCCTCGCCGAGGATCCTGAACCGCGCCGACGCGAGCACGCGGCCCTTGTTCTCGAGCGTCATCAGCAGCTCCTTGTTGACGCCCATCTGCTCCTTGTCGAGCTTGATCTTCGAGTTGATCGTCTTCTCGCCACGCGAGTCGGTGAACTGGTCGCTGGTCGCGAGCAGCTGCTGGCTGCGGCCCGACAGCTCGTAGAACTTGATCGCGTACTCGACATCGTCGAGCGGCGACTTGAGGAACGCCACGAAGTAGACCGTCCAGCTGTGGTCGGTCTTGTCCTCCATGAAGTTGACCTGCTTGAGCTTGCGCATGGTCGCGATGTAGGCGCCCGGGCTCTTGGCCGAGGCCGGCGGGCGCTTGGTCATCGTGATGATCTGGCCGGCGAACACGCGGTTCGGGTCGTCGGCGCAGGCCGGACGGGCGAACAGCGCGAGCGACAGGACGGCGATGGACGTGACTACCAGGGCGCGCATCGCAGCCGATGGTACACGATCGATTCCGGGTCGATTCAAGATTCGAGCAGCGTACGAATTGCGTCGAGTCCTGCACGATCTGGCGCCTCCGGACCGTCGATCCGTCCCGCGATCTCGACGGCGCGGCGCGCGAGCGCGCGATAGATTTCGGCCAGATCCGGCTTGCCGCGCAGCGCCTCGAGATGGCGCTGCACGGTCGCCGCGTCACCGCGCCGCACCGGACCGGTGAGCCCGTCGGTCGTGCCCTTCGCGGCGACGTTGCGCAGCGCGCCCTCGCCGAGCGGGACCAGCGCCTGCGCGGCCTGCGCGGCCGACACGCCGGCGCCGGCGAGCACCTCGGCCGCGGCGTCGATCGTCGCGACCAGGTAGTTGGACGCGAGCGCGGCGGCGCAGTGATACGCCGCCATCTGCGACGAATCGAGCGCGAGCACGATGCCGCCGAGCGCGGCGACCAGCTTGCTCGCGGTGGCGCGGCCGATCTCGTCGCCCTCGACGCCGAACACCGTGCCCTTGAGCGCGCGCATCGCGAGCTTGGCGTCGGCGATCGCCGACAGCGGATGCAGCGTGCCGATGCCGCCGACCTTCGGCGCGATCCCGCCGAGCACCTCCTCGGCCGACACCGCGCCGGCGCAGTGCAGCAGCACGTGGCGCTTGTTGACCAGGCCGGTGCCGACCAGCATGGTCGCGACGTCGTGGATGAACTGGTCGCGCACCGCGAGGATCACGACCTCGGCCTCGAGCAGCACGTCGGGCGGCGCCGACGAGAACGCCGCGACCCCCGCGATCGAGCCGGCGTGGCGCGCCGGCTGCGGGCGGCGGGCCCACAGCCCGAGCACCGGCACGCCGCCGAGCCGCATCGCCCCGGCGAGCGCGGTCGCGACCGGCCCGGCGCCGACGACGAACGTGGTGGGACTGCGCGCGGTCATCTGTAAAGCCCGTGGGCGGCGATATAGCCCAGGACGGCGCGCGGCACTAGCGGCGAAGCGGCCTCGCCCGCTCCGGCGGCGAGCAGCGCGCGGATCCGCGTCGCCGACACGTCGGGCATGATGACGCCGGAGCCGTCGGGCGGCGCCTGGCCGGCCCGGCCGATCACGATCGGCGGCGCGCGCCGCGCCACCTCGTCCCAGCGGTGCCACGCCGCGGTCTCGGCGAGGATGTCGGCGCCGACCACCAGGTGCAGCGGCTCGCCGGGGCGCGCCGCCGCGACGTGCTCGATCAGGTCGAGCGTGCGGCTCGCGACGAAGCCCGGGCGCGCCGCCAGCTCCTGCTCGGCGCGGCTGACCACGACGCGTGCCCCGAGCGGCGCCGCGGCGAGCTCGCACATCGCGACGCGATGTTCGTAGCCGACCAGCGGCTTGCCGAACGGATGCGCGAACGTCGGCACCAGCCACAGCTCGTCGACCTCGCGGGTCTCGAGCACGTACAGCGCGACCAGCTGGTGCGCGACGTGCACCGGGTTGAAGCTGCCGCCGTAGAGCGCGATCGTCATTCGTACAGAAGATAGTCCGAGCGCTCGTCGAGGAACGCCCCCTCGTCGCGCGGCCAGCGCCGGACCAGCTCGTCGAGCGATGCGCCCGCCGCGATCCCGTCGCGCAACCAGGCGCCGCCGGCGAGCAGGTCGATCGCCGGGATGCGGTCGACGAACTCGTAGGCCCTGGCGCGCCAGTGAAACTGCTCGGGCGCCTGATCGTGCGCCGCCTTGAGGAACGCCACGCCGGTGCGCACCGGGCGGAACTGCTCGGCGGCGGTGACGTGGAGCTGCACGCCGCCGCACGGCGTGCCGGCGTGCTTGTGGAACGTCGGCGTGAACACGACCGGGCGCAGCTTGACGCCCGGCAGCTCCATCGCGGCCATGTCGCGCGCGAGCCGCACCCCATCGAGATGCGGCGCGCCGACCAGCTCGAACGGCCGGGTCGTGCCGCGGCCCTCGGACAGCTCGCTGCCCTCGACCAGGCACATCCCGGGGTAGACCAGCGCGGTGTCGACCGTCGGCATGTTCGGCGATGGCAGCACCCAGGGCAGCCCGGTGTGCTCGAACCACATGTCGCGCGACCAGCCCCGCAGCGTGATCACCGCGAGGTCGAGGTCGAGCTTCTCCTCGCCGTGGCGCCAGCGCGCGATCTCGCCGGCGGTCATGCCGTGGCGGATCGCGCACGACACCAGGCCGACGAACGAATCGAACCCGGCGGCGATGCCGGGCCCCTCGACGTGCACGCCGCCGATCGGGTTCGGCCGGTCGAGCACGACGAACGCCTTGCGGGCGGCGGCGCACGCCCGCATCGCGAGCACCATCGTCCACACGAACGTGTAGTAGCGGCTGCCGATGTCCTGGATGTCGAACACCATCACGTCGATCGCGTCGAGCATCGCGGCGGTCGGCGCGAGCGATGCCGCGCTCGAGCCGTACAGGCTGTGCACCGGCAGCCCGCTCGCCGGATCGCGCGCGGCGTCGACGCCGATCATGTCCTGCGCGTCGCCGCGCACCCCGTGCTCGGGGCCGAACAGCGCGACCAGCTGGTAGCGCTCGCGGATCAGGTCGATCGCGTGGCGCAGCTCGGCGTCGACCGAGGTCGGATTGCATACCAGGCCGAGCCGCTTGCCCTCGAGGCCCGCGACGCCCTCGGCGACGACGCGAGCCAGCCCGGTTTGAACCGTCACGCCGCGAACGTTAACACTCCGGCGCGCGGGAGCGTGGTATGCGCAGCGCGTGATGGTGTGGATCGCCGGATTGTTCGCGCTCTCGATCGTGGTGTTCGTGGTCGAGGGCGCGTGGCGCGGCGGCCGCAAGCGCGAGCCGACGCGGATCGCGGACTGCGTGGCCGAGGGCGACGAGGTGGTGATCGTCGGCACCGTCGTCGCGATCGAGCCGCTGCTCGCGGCGCCGGTGTCCGGCCGTGCGTGCGTCGGCTACCTCCTGGTCGGCGGGCTCGGCGATCGCCGCCGGATCCACCACCGCCTCACCCGGTTCGCGGTCGACGACGGCAGCGCCCGCGCGATCGTGGTCCCGTCCGATCCGACCGAGCTCGCGCTGGAGCTCGGCCGGAGCTCGCTCCGGCGGCGCACGACCGGTGCCGCCGGGCTCGACGAGCTCGGCATGACCGAGGCCGATCGCCTGCACGAGGGCAGGCTCGAGCCAGGCGCGACCGTCGCGGTGTACGGTGCGATCCAGCTGCTCGCGGTCGCCGGGACGAGCGAGACCTCGGGCTACCGCGACGGCAGCCTGCGTCAGGTCCAGATCGTGCGGCCCCGCCACGGCCAGCTCGTGGTCAGCGATCGCGCCGACCGAGCGAGCGACGTCCAGTCTCGCTCGCTTTCACCCTGAAACGGACGCGATGCGCGAACACCACCGGCGGCGCGATCGGATCCGGGTGCAACCGGGCCGGGTCAGGCGAAGATCGGGACCGGCTTGAGCGAGACCTTGTTGTCCTTGGTCACGACCCGGAACCGCACCGCGCGGCACTGGTACTGCGCCTTGAGCTTGCCCTCGTTGACCTTGAGCTTCGCGATGAAGTTCTCGAACGACACGTCGTCGGGCGAGCCCACCGCCTTGCGCGCGGCGACGTACTCGGTGAACACGCGCTTGTAGTAGTCGGGCTCGGACTCCTGCGCGAGCCGCGCGAGATCCGGATCGGTCTGCGGCTTGGCGCCCTCCTCGGTCTCCTCGAACTCGACGCGGCCCGGGATGATCGGGTTGCCTTCCTCGTCGAACTCCTCCTCGCCGGGCTCGGGCCGGCCGAGCAGGCGGGCGAGCATCACGTTGAGGCCGTTGGCCAGGCCGTCGAGCTCGAGCCCGACCGGCCGGAACGTGCGATCGACGTTGCCGTTGATGATGTCGGTGACGCCCTGCTCGACCGCGTCGACCTGCGCGACCAGCCGGCGGTGCGACAGGTAGAGCCCGAGCATCGAGATCGCGAGCGCGCCGAGGCCGAGCAGCAGGATGAACAGCTTGATCGCGGCGCCCGCGTTCTGCGGATCGGTGATCGGCGCGAGCACCATCGCGCCGGCGCTGACCGGCGGATAGTCCGCCGGCAGCTGGCGGGTCGACTGGCGCGGCATCGGCACCGCGGCGGCGTAGTAGTCGACGCCGTCGATGGTCACCTTCTGCTGGCCGCTCGACACCGAGACCTTGCCCGACCGGAGGATATCGGCGAGCTGCTTGGCCTTCGACGTGTCTTCCTGGTTCGAGCCCCGGGTGAAGCTGGTCGCCGCGACCTTCTGCGCGTCGTAGTACGCCAGCTCGGTGCCGAGCAGCGTCTTGTCGTGCTGGGCCTCGTTCGCGGTCTGCGCGTACGCGACCACGATCGCACCCTCGATCGCGACGCCGTCCGGATTGTCGAGCGGCGGCGGCGCCTCCGGATCGATCACCGGCGCGACGCCGATCTTCATCATCTGATCCTGGTTCCACCAGATGTCGCTGATGATCGTGCGGTTCTTGCTCGCCAGGACGACGTCGAGCGCCGGGATGATCGTCTCGTCCGGCTTGCCGCCCTCCTTCTTCCACTGCTTGGCGATCACGGTGGGCACGTCGCTCATCGCGACCAGGTTGCCGTGCGCGTCGACCAGCGCGATCAGGTCGGGCGCCGGCTCGTCCTTGAGGCTCGACGTGAACTTCGTGAAGCCGAGGCGCGCCTGGTTCGCGCGCTCGATCCCGCTGTCGGTCTTGAGCGCGTCGACGAAGCTGCGGTCGCCGGCCAGCCGCTCGGCCTTGTTCGAGGTGTCGATGGCCTCGAGCTGGGCGAGCTTGCTGACGACCTGGTAGGCGCGCTTGAGCTGCGCGTCGGCGTCCCTCGAGACCTTGTCGTTGATGGTGGTCGTCGTGACAAAGAACGCGATCCCCGTCAGCGCGACGATGACGACCGCGACGACGATGGCGATGACCGTGCGGGACATGATCCCTCCGCGGGCGATTATTCGTGGCTTATCGCGGGTCTGTCAACGCCACTACATGCAGCACTACGGCCGGCCCGCGGTGATGAACTCGGTCGTCTTGCTACAGATCTCGTCGATCCGCGCGCGCCGGCGCCGGGCATCGGCTTCCTCGACCGGCTGGAACGTGCATACCGCGTCGGCCACGCCCTGACGCATCGCGGCCGGCAGGCGCGCCGGATCGGCGACCACCAGCAGCGTGCGCGGCAGCGCATCGGCCACCGCGGCCGGAACGGTCGCGCACGCGTGCGGCGCCGCGCTGCCGAGGTACAGGCTCGGCTCGCACAGCGCGCTCTGCGGCACCGCGAGGATCTGATCGATCGGATCGGCGATCGAGAGGCCCGGCAGCGCCGTCCTGGCGAACTCGCGCAGGCTCGCCAGCGCGTCGCCGTAGGCCGCGGCCACCGCGCGCGGCTCGACGCCGCCGTCGGTCGCGACCACCAGGTGCTGCGCGGCGAACCGCACGCTCGGCTTGAGCGCGACTCCCGGGATCCGCGGCTCGGCGTGGGCCGGCGCGCGCTTGCCGCCCGGACGGCCGCTGGTCGCGAGCATCGCCGCCAGCCCCGCGCCGCCGCCGATCACGACCGCCGCGAGCACGACGTACGGCCAGCGCGCGCGGCGCGCCGGCGGGGCCGCAGCGCTCGCGGGCTCGAGCCGATCGGCGAGGTCGCTGGCCGACGCGGCGCGCGGCAGCGGCGCGGACGGCCTGGCCGGCGCGCGCAGATCGGCGAGCAGGCGGTCGCGCCCGACCTTCTGGGTCTCGACCAGCGCGACGTCGCCTTCGCGCAGGCCGGCCTCGAGCAGCTTGCGCATCTCCCGCGCGCTCTCGAAGCGATCGCCCGCGCGCTTGGCGAGGCTGCGCATCACGGCCTCCTCGACCACGCTCGGCGCGGTGACGCCGTGCGCCGACAGCGGCTTGGGCGGCTCGCTCAGGTGCTTGGTCATGATCTCGAAGTGCGTGCTGCCGCCGAACGGCGTGTCGCCGACCAGCGACTCGTAGAGCGTCGCGCCGAGCGAGTAGATGTCGGTGCGCAGATCGACCTCCTGGCCGCGCACCTGCTCGGGCGACATGTAGCGCACCGTGCCCATGGTCTGGCCGGTCGCGGTCAGCCGGGTGGAGGTCGTCATCTTCGCGATGCCGAAATCCATCACGGTCGCCGAGCCGTCGTGCGCGCGCACCAGCACGTTGGACGGCTTCATGTCGCGGTGGACCACGCCGCGGCCGTGCGCGTACTCGAGCGCCTTCAGGACGTCGATCGCGATCCGGCACGACGTCACCCAGTCCAGGCGCTCGTTCTCGAGGATCATCCGCTCCCAGGTCTTGCCCTGGACGAACTGCATCGCGAGCACGAACGCGCCGTTCTCCTGGCCGAAGTTGTAGAGGTGGACGATGTTGGGGTGATCGAGCGCGGCGAGCGCCTTGGCCTCCTCGAGGAAGCGCGACTTGACCTGGCTGTGCGCGGCCAGCTCGGGCGGCAGGATCTTGAGCGCGACCTCCTGGTCGGTCATCTTGTGCTTGGCCTTGAACACGACGCTCATGCCGCCCTGGCCGAGCACGTCGACCAGCTGGTAGGTGTCGAGCACGGTCTGGCCGATCATGCGGTGCGCGCCGCTCGCGCCGAGCGCGGCGCCGCACGCGCCGCAGCGCACGTCGATCGGCATCACGTCGGCGCCGCAGCTCGGACAGGTCATGCGGCGCCTCGCTGCCAGCCCGGCACGCGATCGAGCAGCCGGCCGAGCTCGTCGACCAGCACCGCGGGATACTCGACCGGCGTGTAGTGCGTGCCGCCCTCGATCACGACCAGCCGCGAGCCGCGCACCGCGCGGTGCATGTGCTCGGCGGTGGCCGGCGGCGTCATCAGATCGCGATCGCCGGTGACGATCGAGAACGGCATGTCGATCGTCGGCAGCACGTCCTCGGCGTCGTGCTCGTCGAGCCGCGCCAGCAGGTCGCTGTAGATCCGCCAGTCGACCTGCAGGAACCCGGCGGCGACCGCGCGGAACACCTCGCGATCGATGGTCTCGCTGACCAGCCCGACCCGCTGCATCGCGCCGATCAGCGCGTCGCTCCCGGCCAGCAGCTTGGTCGCGCGGCCGGCGAGCTCGGCCTGCGCGCGCACCAGGCGCAGCAGCATCGGGATCGTGCGGCCGATCAGCCGGCTGCCCATCACGGTGCGAAACGTGTGGCCATAGGTCCCGTTGATCGCGAGCATGCCGCGCACCCGCTGCCGGTGGTGGCGGATGGTCTCGATGCCGACCTGCACGCCCATCGACCAGCCCACCAGCACGACCTCCGCCACGCGCTCGGCCTCGAGGATCCGGACGAGATCTTCGACGTGATGCGCCACCGTGTTGGCGCGCTCGTCCGCGGGCGCCGCCGACGTGTACAGGCCGCGGTAGTCCCAGCACACCGTGCGGTACGCGGTGAGCGCGGCGTAGAGGTACTTCCACGTCACGTAGGTCCCGCCCAGGCCGTTGGCCAGCACGACGCACGGCGCGCGCTCGGGGCCGGTCACCTGGTAGCCGATGCGCGTCCCGTCGCGCGCCACGACGTGACGCTGCTCCATTGGTCGCGAGATGGTAGCCGAAAACGCGAACGGCCGGGGTGACCCGGCCGCTCCATGAACCGCGCGCGTATCTAGAAGTAGAAGATCGCCGCGAGCCGCGCCCGCGTGTAGTCCTCGTTGCTGTTGCTGTTGCTCGCCGGCGGCGCGACCATCGTGCCGAGCGTGTTGGCCGGCGCGGTCTTGTCCTGCGAGACCGTCGAGCGGGTGCCAGCGCGCACGTCGAACGTGATGTGGAAGTGCCGCGACAGCGCGAGGCGCAGCCCGACGCCGACCTCGCCGTAGTCCTGCGTCGTGTTGTAGTTGCCATCGACGCTCGCCTGCTGGACGCCGAGGCCGGCCAGCACGTACGGTGCGAGGCTGTTGCGCGCACCGATCTCGTAGACCAGCGAGCCGCCGAGCCGGCGGTCGACGCGGACGTTGTCCTGGCCGTTGACGTTGTACGAGATCTTGCCGAGCTCGCCTTCGATCAGCAGGCCGTCGGTCAGGCGGAACCGGCCGAGCACGCCGAGGTCGGTCTCCTGCGTGTTGGTCGAGTTATCGACGTCGCTGCTCACGCCACCGGCGAACACTCCGATGCCGAACCGCGGCAGCGGCGGCGGCGGAACGAGCACCTCCGCGGCGACGCCGGGCGCGGCGGCAGGCTGCACCGGGTAGTAGGTCGTGCCGTAGTACGACGGCACGTACTCCGGGTAGTAGTAGTAGTTGTTGGGGTAGTACCAGTACGGATAACCGCCGACGTAGATGTGGCCGTGGAAGCCCCATCCGTAGCCGCGATAGCCGCCGTAGTGGTAACCGCCCCAGCGCGGCGACGCCCAGTGGACGCCGCCACCGAAGTGCGCGCTGCCCGCGAAGTGAACACCGCCACCGCCCCAGTGCGCGCCACCGCTGAAGTGGGCGCCGCCACCGAAGTGGGCATGTCCGGCTTCCGCGGTGCCGGCCAGCGAAGCGAACGCGAGAGCACCGAGTAGAAGAGGTAGACGGCGAGTCACTGGTGGTGTGCCCTTTCTTGGCAGATCAGACGCTCCGGGAACGTCGCAGGTTTATTGTGCACTCGTCGGGCCAGCTCTTCCAGCGGCCGATCGCCGATGAAACGCGGGCGATTGCTGTCGCTTACGGGTGCATCGGGGATCGCTCGTTAACAATCACTGTGACCGGATCTTCACGACTTGAAGGACTGTGGCGATGGGACGACAGACGCTGCAACCTGGCCAAGCCTCGGGCATCCTTGACAGTTAAGACACCTGGTCCATACAGTCGCCAGGTTGGAGGAACCTTGAGCGACCCCAAAAAGCAGGGCAGCCGAGACATCAGCGAGCTGAAGCAGCGCCTCGGCCTGAAAAAAGGTGCGGCCGCTTCACCCACTTCCGGTGCGCAGCCACGCGCCAACGGTGCGGGCTCCGGAGGCGTGGTACCGCCGCCCGGCCTGAATCTGCCACCTCCGCCCGGACTGGCGCCGCCTCCCAGCGCGCCCCAGCCCGTGATCCCGAGCGCACATGACGATCCGTTCGGCGCGATGAACGCGATCGCGGCGCAGGCCACGGTCCAGCGCGCGCCCGAGATGGTGATCGTCAACGACGGGATGCCGGTCGAGCACGTCGGCCAGACGTCGGGATCGGCGCGCCTCCTCATGATCGCCGTGCCCGGCGTGCTCGCGCTGATCATCGGCGTCGCGGTCGGAAAGATCGGCTCGAGCGCGTCGAGCTACAACGACGGCCTCAAGGGCGCCAAGGCGATCCTCGGCGATCGCAGCTCGAAGAACACCGTCGCGTTCCTCAAGAAGACGCTGTCGGATCTCGATAGCGCGCTCGACGACGCGGCCCACAACGGGTTCAAGCCCAACGCGGATCTCGACAAGCGGCTGCAGAAGATCGCGCTCGACCTCGAGGTCAAGAGCGAGCTGGTGTTCCGCGCGAAGGAGAACTCGCTCGACGCCGAGGTGGCCGGCCAGATCCTGTCGTTCTACGCGGGCGTGCAGGAGATCAAGGACATGCTCGACCAGCACAACAAGGCGGCGCTGGGCGACGACATGGCGCTCATGAAGAAAGGCAAGGACGCGGCCGACGCGGCCAACGCCGATGGCTTCTTCAAGTACGGCGTGCTGATGCAGGCCAGGACCGACACCGATCACCTCGACTTCGGCGCCAAGGTGGTCGAGCTCGCCGGCGTGTACTGCGGCACCGGCGCGTCGCCGGTCCCGCGCTGCGCCGACGGAGAGACGCCGACCGCATACGCCTACCGCAACGAGCCGGGCGCGACGCCGATCAAGGGCGATCTCGTCACCGACGGCAGCGACAGCGTGCCGACCAAGAAGCTGGTGCCGCTGCTCCAGAACGGCATCCGCGACTCGCTGATCAAGGGCGGCGAGCCGACGGTGTCCGAGGTCTACTACGCGCGGCGCCTGCGCTCGATCTACGAGCGCGTGCACGGCAAGCAGGACAAGTCGTCGGGCGGTCTGCTCGACGACGGCAACAAGCTCGAGACCCGGCTCCAGACCGAGGCGGCCAAGAGCCCGCGGTTCTCGTTCTTCATGTGATGACTTGAATCGCTTAGCGACCACGCACGTCGGAGGGATGACATGCGCTTGACTCGAGCTCTCGCGTTGTTCGCGGCCCTGACGGCCGCGTCGCCGGCGGCGTTGGCGGTACCCAGGAAGGCGCCCGCTGCGAAGCGGAAGCCGGTCGTGGTGTCCGCCGAGCACAAGAAGGCGCTCGCCGAGCTGTACGGCGGCTTCAAGTTCGGGATGTCGAAGGATGAAGTGCTCGCCGTGCTGCAGAAGCAGATCGACGATCGCTACGAGGACAAGATCAAGCAGACCACCGACATCGCCGCGCAGGATCGACTGCGCCGCGACAAGAAGGCCGAGCTCAGCCGGGTCGCGAGCACCTACGTGTCGTTCGACAGCGCGACCAAGACCGGCTGGGACGTGTCGATCATCGAGAACGAGTTCGCGCACGGCACGAACGAGGCGCTGATGGACCGCTGGGAGAACGAGGGCGGCAAGAACCAGCGCCGGTTCTTCTTCTTCTACGAAGGCAAGCTGTGGAAGATGTTCATCTCGCTCGACGTCTCGATCCTCCCCGAGGACAAGAAGAACTTCGACACGTTCAAGAGCGTGATGGAGGCGAAGTACGGCGCGGGCGAGCTCGAGCCCGGCAAGATCACGTGGCGCGCGGGCGAGTTCGACGTGCGCGCGATCGATCGCCTGAAGGACTACGACGCGCTCGGCCTCGCGATCGAGGATCCGCACGTGCGCAGCGACGTCGAGGCGCTGCGCGCGCAGCACCCGGCGCCGAAGGAAGAGATGCCCTCCGTGATCAGGGCGGTGATCGACCCCGACCACAAGGAC
>DATJAE010000298.1:0-17977 GCA_035516595.1 Kofleriaceae bacterium
AGCCGGGCAGCGCGCACGCCGCGGTGTCGTCGCCGCCGAGCACGCCCACCACCGTGGTCGCGAACGCGTCGCGGTCGGCGGCGCTCGGCACGACCAGCGCGTTCGACGACGCGCCGGCGTCCTGGCTCATCGCCGCCTGCACCTGTTGCATCGTCGCCATCAGCGAGCCGGCCATGTCGACGCCGCAGCGCGCGACCGCCGGGGCATCGGCGCCGGGCTTGCCGCCGCACGCGACGACCAGGACGACGAGGCCGATCCGCATGGTCACGCCGGCCGCCTGCCGCGGCGCTCGAGCTCGGCGCCGACCAGCTCGCGATTGCGCACGCTGATCGCGTCGTCGCGGTAGATCGCGGAGCGCAACCCGATCAGGCGCGCGCCGTCGAGGCCGCGCAGCTCCTCGCGGACGCGGTGCTCGTCCATGCCGGCGAGCTGCGCCTCCAGCTCGTTCACCGAGCGGAAGTCGAGCCCGCGCTGCGCCACCACCTCGTGGTACGCCGGGAGGTGCGCGTCGTCGGGCGGCGCATCGTTCGGCAGATAGACGCTGAGGTCGCGCAGCTGGTTCTCGGTGATGCGCTGCATGAGCGCGCGCGCCTCGCCGACCGGCATCGCGCGGAGCGCCTGCGCGAGCTCGATGCCCACGCGCGGCTCGAGGCCGCGCCTCACCAGCTCGTGATCGATCGGGTCGCGGAGGCCCTCGTTGTAGCGCATCGACCGCAGGATGCCGGTATCGACCAGCCGGAGCAGCTCGGCGCGCGGATGCGGCGGGAGCTCCTGCGCGTACTGCGCGAAGCTCGGCAGCCCGAACTTCGCGATCACGTCGGCGACGAAGCGCTCGCCGCGCGCGGCGTCCGGCGCGGGCAAGCCACGGCGCTCGAGCTCGCGATCGAACGCGCCGGCGTGGCGCGACGCGCCGCCCGACGGCAAGAACCGGACGCTGTGCGCCGCGCGCTCGAGCTCGGCGTCGGACAGCGCGCCGATCATCGCCTGCAGCGACGCCGGCTCGTAGCGGTCGATCACGCGGGCGAACTCGAGCGGCCGCCGGGCCAGCTTGTCGAAGCTGGTCGGCGACAGCTGTTCCGGCGCGCCCGGTCGGATCAGCACGGACTCGTCGAGCACCCGGTGCAGCTGGACCTTCGCCGCCCAGTCCTGGATCAGCTTGCGGAACCGGCTGCCGAACGCCTCGGGGGTCTCCAGTGGCGGCAGGCTCGAGCCCTCCGGTCGCTCCTCCTCGGTGCGCGGCCGGTGCATCAGCAGGCGAGCCGACTCGAGGAACTCGCGGGTCGCGTCGTGGAACTGCACGCGCTCCTGCGGCGTCACGTACGGCATCGCGTCGTAGCCGACCAGCGGCAGGACGTGCTTGTCGAGCCCCTGCGCCCGCTGCAGCCCGTCGAGCATGTCGTAGAGGTTGCGGGTCTCGTCGTCGGTCAGGTCGCGGCCCTCGTACGCGCGCATCAGGCCGATCAGCGTGGCATCCGGGTGCTGGCCCGAGATCAGGCGCTGCTGATCCTCGAACCCGCGGATCAGCTCGGGCCGCTGCAGCCCGGTGATGATCTTCTTCGCCATCGCCTCGATGTCGCTGGTCGCGCTCATGAACCCGCGCAGCTCGATGCGATGCCGCCCGTTACGCAGATCGTACTGGCGCAGCGTGCCGCGCCCGCCGGTCTCGTGGGGCGGGCGCCGCGCCTGGGTGCCGACGTTGAGCCCGAAGTAGTGCGACTTGTTCAGGCGCCACGCCTGGATCGTATCGATCAGGCGCGACGCCCAGCTCGACATCCGGTCGTCGCCGATGTCCTCGATCGTCTCGCGCGGCGCCTGGATCGTGAAGTGGAACGAGCGCAGCTTGCCGCCGTCCTGCGCGACGGTGCGCTTGAAGTGCGCCATCTGTGCGAGCGCCTCGGCCATGGTCTCGGTCGGGCGCGACGCCAGCTCGCGGTTGCCCGAGGCACCCTCGGTGTGGTCCGTGTTCGGATCGAGGTACGGGTAGCGCGCGTGCTCGAAGTCGCGCGGCGATCGGAACTCGGCCTCGAACCCGAACGACAGCCGGCCGCCCTTGACCTCGATCGGCCGGCTGGTGTCGACGGCGCGCACGAGCTCGGCGACCTCGGCGGGCTGGAGGCGCAGCGCGTTGCGCGCGGCCTCGCCGCCGAGCTTGGGGTACGCGGCACGATCGAGCTCGTGCTCGTCGAGGAACGCGTGGTAGCGCGCGTCGGAGACCTCGGCGACCGCGCGGTTGATCGGCTCGAGCTGGCGCCGCGCCACGTTCGCATCCGGGCTCACCTGGAGGTCGCGATCGGCGCTGCGGAACGGGTTCGCGAAGCGCGGCGTGGCCGCCGCCGCGCTGCCCCGCTCGATCACGGCCTGCAGCAACTTGTGGGTGCGCGGGATGTCCTCCTCGCGCAGCAGGTCGGGGATGCGGAACTCGAGCAGCCGCGGCCCGCCGGCCTCGCCGAACAGCTTGCCGTAGTTCGCCGCGCGGTACTTGTACGGCGTGTCCTTGCCGGTGAGCTCCATGTCGCGATCGGCGTGGCGCGCGAACACCGCCTCGACCGATGCGATGTCCTTGGTCGGCAGCGCGGCCAGCTCGCGCAGCAGATCGCGCTGGTTGACGCCGAGCGGAACGCCGAAGCGATTGACCGTCGTGCCGTAGCGCTGCGGCGCCGCCGCGGCATAGATCTCCGGCAGGTGGTTCTCGATGTGAAGGATCGCGTCGACCAGCCGGGTCGCGTCGCCGTCGGGCCCCACCAGGTGGCTCACGTCGAACGTGACGTGGCTCGACGAGCGGATGCCGGGGACGGCGTCGCCGGCGATCTCGCGCCGGACCCGCTGCAGCAGCTCGACGCCGCCGCCGTGCAGGGCAGGGCTCACCAGCTCGACGCCGTTCATCCGCCGCCCGGTGTCCACGTACTCGCCGGTCGCGATCCAGCGCCGGCCCTGGCGATCGGTCAGCACGCCGTGCGGCGAGCCGTCCTCGTTGCGCGTGACCTCGATCGAGCCGGCGTCGTCGCCGAGCGCGCGGTTCACGCCCGACAGCAGCTGGTGATAGGCCTCGTCGGGCACCTCCCAGCGGTACGCGCGGCCGTACATCGGATTCTTGAACGCCAGCTCGAGCTCGGCGCCGAACGGCATCGTGACCGGGTGGCCCGCCGCGGCGTGCTCGCGCGGGATCGCCGGCCGGCCCTGCGCCTGACCCGCGAGCTCGAGGTCGCGCAAGATCACGCCGGCGTTGTCCGCGCCGACCTGCTCCCACGGCAGGCGGTCGTGGATGCGCGGATCCTCGGGCTCCTGGCGCGGCGCCTCGGGCTCGGACGGGCGCACCTCCTCGACCGGGCCGTCGCGGCGCTCGAGCTCCGCCGCGACGTAGCGGCGGTTGCGCTCGGTCGTCGGATCGTCGTCGCGCAGGAACGGCGGCAGGCGGCGCAGGCGGTCGGTGTCGAGGCCGCGGACCGCGCGCCGCGCGCCGCGCGCGTCGAGCGCCGCAAGATCCGCGACGACCTCGTGGTCCAGGCGCAGATCCAGCCCGTGCCGGGCCGTGACCTCGTGGAAGTACGCGCGCAGCTCGGCGTCGTGCCTCCGCGTCTGCAGGAACCCCGCGAGGTTGCGCAGCTGATCCTCGGCGAGGCCGTCCATGACCCGCCGGTACTGCGCCGGCGTCATCTCGTGGAACGCCTCCGAGAGCTCGTCGCCGAGGCGGACATCGACGCCGCGGCGCCGGAGCTCGTGCTCGATCGCCGCCTTGAGCTGGACACCCTCGTCGTTGTACGGCGACGCCGACGTGCGCATCAGCCGCAGCCGGGCATCGTCGAGCAGGCGGAGCAGCCTCCGGGCGTGCGCCGGATCCATGTGGGACGCGTGGACGGCGAAGTTGCCGGCGCGCGCTTCGTCGAACACCTCGGCGACGAACCGGCGCTGCTCGTCCGGCGTCGCGCGCGGGAGGCCGCGGCGGGTCAGCTCGTTGTCGAAGTCCGTCACCAGGTGCGGCGCGTCGGACGTCGGGAACAGCTCGGCCATCATCGCGCCGTGCCGGAGCTGGGCCTCCGGCATGCTGCGCAACAGCGGGCGCAGCTGGGCGGGCTCGATGCGCGAGACCAGCGAGCTGAACTCGAGCGGCGAGGTCGAGCTCAACAGCTTGTCGAACATGAGCGGGCTGACCCGCTCGCGCGCGCGCGGCCGGGTCAGCACGGTCTCGTTGAGGACGCGGTGCAGGTCGACCTTGCGCGACCAGGTCTCGATCAGCTTGCGGAACCGGCTGCCGAACGCCTGCGGCGTGGTGAGCGGCGGCAGCGTCGACTCCGGCGCGTGCTGCCGGCGCTCGTCCTCGCTGCGCGGCCGCTGCATCAGCAGGCGCGCCGACTCGAGGAACTCCTGGGTGGCATCGCCGAACTTGATCCGCTCCTCGGGCGTGAGGTACGGCATCGACTCGTAGCCCATGAGCGGCAGGATGTGACTGTCGTCCTGGATGCCCGAGACCATGTCGCGCAGGTTGTGCTGCTCTCGCTCGTCGAGCTCGCGGCCCTCGAACGCGCTCAGCAGCTGCTCGAGCGACGCCTTCGGGTGCTGTGCGAACAGCTGCGCCTGCTGGGCATCGAAGCCGCGGACCAGCGACGGTCGCGCGAGCCCGACCGCGATCTTCCGCGCCATCCCCTCGATCGCCTCGGGCGAGTCCATGTAGCCGCGCAGCTCGATGCGATGGCGGCCGCCGTAGAGGTCGTACTGGCGCAGCGACCCGCGCACGTGCCCCGCGAAGGCCCTGGGCGCGGTGCGGGTCTGGCTCCACGTGTTGAGCGCGAAGAAGTTGGCCTTGTGCGCCAGCCGCCACGCCTGGATCACGTCGCCGATGCGCGATGACCACGCGCGCATCCGCGAGTCGCCGATCGCCTCGATCGCCTCGCGCGGCGCCTGGATCGTGAAGTGGAACGAGCGCAGCTTGCCGCCCTCCGCCGCCAGGCCGCGCTTGAGGTGCTGCATCTGGCCGAGCGCCTCCGCCATGGTCTCGGTCGGGATCGACGCGAATTCGCGGTTCCCGGTCCCCTCGACGTGATCCGAGCCGACGTCGAGGTAGTGGTAGCGCGCGGGATCGAAGTCCGGCGGCGAGCGGAACTCGGCCTCGAAGCCGAACGACAGATGGCCGCCCTTGACCGCGATCGGCCGGGTGATGTCGATGCGCTGCGCGAGCTCGGCGAGCTCGGACTCGGACAGCCGCAGCCCGTTCGTGGCCGCCTTGCCGCCCAGCTTGGGATACGACCTCGGGTCGAGCTTGTGATCGCGCAGGAACGTCGCGTACTCGGCATCCGAGACCTCGCGCACCACCCGGTTCACCGGCGCGAGCTGGCGCTCGGCAATGCGCGGGTCCGAGCTCGGCTTGAGATCGGCGGGCACGTCGCGGAAGCGGTCGTCGAAGCTCGGTGCGCGGCGCCTGGCGGCGCCGTTCTCGATCACCGACTGGAGCAGCGCGTGGATGCGAGGCACGTCGTCCTCGCTCATCAGGTCGGGGATGCGGAACTCGAGCAGGCGCGGGCCACCCTCGTCGCCGAACAGCTTGCCGTAGTTCGCGGCGCGGTACTTGTACGGCGTGTCCTTGCCGGTGAGCTCCATGTCGCGCGCGGCGTGCTTGGCGAACACCGCCTGGACGTGCTCGATCGAGGTGTCGGGCAGCGCGGCGAGCTCGCGCAGCAGGTCGCGCTGGTTGACGCCGAGCGGCACGCCGAACCGGTTGACCGTGGTGCCGTAGCGCTGCGGCGCCGCCGCGGCGTAGATCTCCGGCAGGTGGTTCTCGATGTGCAGGATCGCCTGCACCAGCCGGCGCGCATCGCCGTCGCGCCCGACGAGCTTGCTGACGTCGAACGTGAGGTGGCTCGACGATCGGATGCCGGGGACGGCGTCGCCGGCGATCTCGCGGCGCACGCGCTGGAGCAGCTCGACGCCGCCGCCGCCCAGCCCGGGCGTGACCAGCTCGACGCCGTTGCGCCGGCGGCCGGTGTCGACGTACTCGCCGGTGGCCAGCCACGTGCGGCCCTGCTTGTCGGTCAGCACGGCGCGCGGCGAGCCGTCGGTCTCGCGCGTGACCTCGATCGTGCCGGCGTCCTGGCCGAGCGCGCGGTTCACGCCGGCCAGCAGGCTGCGATACGCGTCGTCGGGGACCTCCCAGCGATGCGCGCGCGCGTACATCGGATTCTTGAACGCGAGCTCGAACTCGGCGCCGAACGGCATCGCCACCCGGTGCTCGCCGGCGCGGCGAGGCGGCGCGGCCTTGCCCTGCGCGCGCCCCGCCTGCTCGAGCTCGCGCAGGTACGCCGCCGCGTTGTCCGCGCCGACCTGCTCCCACGGCAGGCGGTCGTGGATGCGCGGATCCTCGTCGAGCGGCAGCGGCTCGTGCGGACGCTGCTCGGCGACGTGCGTCGCATCGCCGCCGCCGTCGCGCGCGTGCGCGACGCGCTCGAGCGAGCGATCGACCACCTCGTCGAGCGGGACGCCGCGGAACTGCTCCGGCACCACCGCGTCCTGGCTCGACACGCCGCCGGAGACCTGCGCGGTCGGGCCCTTCGGGCCCCACTCCTCGGGCACCTCGAACCACTGGTCGTCGCGCAGCGCGGACTCGCGCGCGACCTCCAGCGGGATCCAGCGCGGATGCTGCACGCCGTGGGTGTCGTAGCCGTTGACCTCGATGTCGAGGTACTCGCGAGGGATGTCGGCGATCGTGTTCCACTTGCCGGCGTGGAGGCCGGCCGCGAGCCGGTGGTTGCCGTCCTGGACCTCGATCGAGCGGACCTCGACGTGGCGATCCACGACCCGGGTGAACACGTTGAGCTGGATCTTGTCGTTGCCGTCGAAGATCCGCGACGTGTTGCGCTCGGCCATCCGCCTGGCCATGCCGACCATCGCCTCGGGCGAGCGCAGGTCGTGGTGTCCGGGCGCCGAGGTGATCTGCTTGACCGGGAAGTCCTTGACGATGTCGTAGCGCTTGGCCTGGCTGATGTTCCTGTGCAGCTGATCGGCGTCGTGCACCAGCTGCGGCTCGACGTGGTCGGTCGGCTCCGCGGGCCGGACGCCGGCGGCACCCGGCAGCTCGCTCAGCACGACGTGCCAGCGCGCGCCGCGCTGCTCGACGCGGGTGACGCGGAACCGCGTGCCGGGCTGGAACAGCACCTCGTGCTCGCCCGGTTGACTCGACAGCGCGTCGATCCGCTTGCCGGTGGTGCCGCGGATCTCGATCCGCAGGTTGTCGTCGGGGCGGCGCTGGTAGCTCGCGTCGGCGGACGTGCTCACGAACGCCGGATCCGAGACCTCGGCGCCGACCGTCGTGTATAGCCGGAAGCGCTCGCTATCGACCGGATAGTGGATCGTGCGATAGCTCGTGCCGTCGTGGCTCGGGAACTGCGCGAGCGCCGCGCTGACCCGGCGGACCTTCTCGAGGTAGTGAGGCAGCGCCTGGTCGTACTCCGCCATGAAGCGCTGGCGGTCGGGGTCGCCGGGCGGCAGCTGCATGGCGAGCCGGGCCAGCGGGCTGGTGTTCGCCAGGTCGCCGCGCAGCACCGCGTTGAGCTGGACGTAGTCGAAGTGGGTGTACTCGTAGAGCGCCTCGAGCTCGTGCGCGGGCAGCCGGCGCAGCCGCTCGTAGGTCGCGGGGTCCGCGTGGCGCAGCTGGTCGAGCGCGCCCTCGAACGTGTCGGTCGGGCGCAGCGGCGCCGGCGTCGGGCCGTGCGCGGGCTGCTCGCCGCGCGCGGCCTCGATGTCGTGCAGCAGCTGCTCGAGGTGACGCTCGCGCAGCCCGGTACCTTCCTGGACCGAGTCGTCCGCGTTGCGGAACGCGCCCATCAGGCTGCCGTCGTGGTGGATGTCGGGCGAGTCGGCGTGGCGGCGATTGGCGACCTGGCGGTCGAAGTACTCGTCGAGGAAGCCGAGCTGGTGGCCGACCTCGTGGGCGTAGGTCGCGGCGTCGCTGCCGACGTACCACGTCGCCTGGTCGGCTCGGTCGTGGCCGGGCTCGAGCGCGACCTCGAGGTGGGCCTTGCCCGGATCGTCGACGAACTCGACCGCGACGTGGAGGCGATCGCCGTTGGGCAGGCGGTGGCCGACGTTGTAGTAGTGGTCGACCCCGGCCGCCGCGCGTTCCTTCACGCGCGCGACGTCCTCCGGCGTCACGTGCTCGCCGGGCTGGAGGTGCAGCCGCACCGCGAGCTCGGTCCGGCGCTCGCCGCCGCGCTCGACCCGGCGCACGTCGAACCCGCTGTGCACCGCGAGCACGCGCCGCGCACCCGACCGCGCGAGCTGCGCC
Source organism: Kofleriaceae bacterium (assembly GCA_035516595.1). GTDB lineage: Bacteria > Myxococcota_A > Polyangia > Haliangiales > Haliangiaceae > JABFXX01. Next base: position 8,273 of record DATJAE010000298.1, read on the forward strand.
GTGCCGTCCGAGTCGACCAGGTCCTCGCTGCGGCGGTGGTGGACGGTGATCGTCGGCTCGAGCTCGCGCGGCTCGGGGTCGTGCTGCCGCGCCGCGCGGTCGCGGCGGACGGGCTCGTGCTCGTCCGGCGTGGCGCGGTGCGCCGGCTCGTGCGGCGCGCGCTCCGCCGCGGCGCGCTCGCTCGGCCGCTCGCCGGGCGCGAGCTCGGGGACGCCGCGGGCGTGCGTGCCGAGCTCGCCGTCGAGCGGCACGTGGCCGCCGTGCTCGGGGCCGGCGATCGAGCCCGCGGTGTTCGTCGCGAGGGTCGACGCGATCGCGCCGACGCTGAACGAGCTGTCGGCCGCGGCGCGCGCCTCGCGCAGCGCCTCGCCCGGGCTCTTGCCCGACGCGATCGCGGCGGCGTACGTGCCGACGAAGTTGCCGCCGGCCTGCGCGAAGGTCTGGCCGAGCGTGTCGGTGGTGACGTCGGCGCCGCGGCTGATCGCGGTCTTGAGCACGCGGCTGTCCACGCCCTTCAGCTCGTCGCCGAGCAGCGGCGTCAGCAGCTTCAGCTTGGCCGGCGCGATGCCCATCATCGCCATCGACGACAGCCAGTTGGTCGGGCTCGCGAGCTGGCCCTTGCCGGCCTCGAACGCCGCGCGCAGCGCCGCGATCGGGCTCCTGCCGTCCTTGATCGCGGTGAACCCGGCGTCCCACGCCGAGCTGAGCGACTGCTGCGCCGGCCCGGTCACCACGTTGGCCACGGTCGACTCGACCGCGAGCCGCCCCGCCGACTGGCCCGCGAGATCGAACACGCCGGCGACGCGCGCGCCCAGCCCGACGCTGCCCGCCGCGAGCGCGCCCGAGATGAAGCCTTCGCCGAAGCCCTTGATGCCCTCGGCGGTCGCGGCGTTGCCGATGTCCTCGCCCGACTTGCGGCGGAACGTGTAGCGCCCGTCCGGTCCCCTCGCGACGTGGAAGTTCGAGGTCGCCCACTGCGCCTGCTGCTCGAACTCGGCGAGCGCGCCGCCCGACAGGCCTTTGGGCGGGATCGGCTTGCCGTCGGCACCGAGCTCGACGTTGCCGTAGCCCGGGATGTAGATGCCGTGGCCGTCGCTCGACAGCTTGATATCGCCCTCGCGCGCGACCAGCTCGCCGCCGAAGTCGGCGGCGCCGGCCAGCGTGCCGCCGACCGTGCCCGCGACCAGCGCAGATCCCAGGGTACCGCTCAGCACGGTGCCCTCGAGCAGTGCGCCGAGCGGCGCGCCCGCGCCGAGCGTCACCCCGGTGATCGCGACCGCGGCCACCGTGGCGAGCCCGATCACGACGATCTGCCGCCACGGGCCGTTCCAGAAGTCGACGAACGCCTTGACCCACGCGTTCGGGATGAGGTCGACCAGGCCCTGCGCGATCTTGTCGATCCCGGCGAGCGCCAGGTTCGCGGCGTCGGCGACGAACCGCGCGACGGCGTGAACCCCCTGCTGGATCTCGCCGAGCGCGGCGATCTGGACCGCGGCGAACTCCTTCACCATCGCCTCGGCGGTGTGGAACGCGGTGTTGACCACGGCCGTCGCGGCATCGAACGCGGCGTGGATCGCGCCGGCCCCGATCCGGTAGGCCTCGTCGACCGCGGCGTCGAGCGCGTGCTCGATCGTGGTGACCGCGTGATCGAGCTGCTTGGCCGCGGCATCGACCAGCGCGCATGCCGCGCCGGCGGCGCTCTGGATGCCGTGCTCCACCGCCTGCCCGGCGCGCTGGATGTCGCTCGACAGCTTGTTCGCGGCGGCGTCGACCTGGTGGCGGAAGTTGTTCACCGCCTGCGCCAGGTGCGTGCCGAGCACGCGATCGACGACCGACAGCGCCGCCGCCAGGCCCAGGAGGATGCCGTCGATCGCGAGCTTGAACGCCTGGACCAGCGCGGTCAGCAGCGCGGTCAGCTCCTGGACCAGCGCCTGGAGGATCGCGGCGAGCGCCTGGATCAACGCCTTGATCAGCGCGGCGGCCGCGGCGATCAGGGCGCGGATCGCCGCGGCGGCCGCGGCGATGATGCCCTGGATCGCGGCCTTCGCGGCGGACAGCGCGGCCATCGCCGCGGCGCGCGCCGCGTCGAGCGCCGCGACCGCGGCGGCGCGGGCGGCGTTCATGATCGAGGTGATCGCGGCGACCGCGGCGCTGATGATCGACTTCACGAGGTCGAGCAGCTTGTCGACCAGCCCCGACACGAAGCTCGAGATCGCGCCGAAGATGCCGCCGCCGTGGTGCTTCTTCTTCGCCGCCGCGGCCTTCGCCTTGGCCGCGTTCGCCTGGGCCTGCGCCGCGGCACGGCGCGCGTTGGCCTGCGCCACGCCGGCCGCGATGTGCGCGTGGTACTGGGTCTGGCCGTCCTGCAGGTGCTGGTCGACCTGCTGCTGGCCGCTCGCCTGGCGCGACGCGACCTGGGATTGCATCTGCGACTGCTGCGACTGGACCTGGGTGTCCATCTGCGTGGTCGCGGTCTGCATCTGCTGCTCGTGTTGCTGATCGGCGCGCTGTGCTTGCTGGCGATGGCTCGCGTACGCCGCCTGCTGCTGCGACGTCAGCTGCGCGTGCTGCTCGGCGATGTGCGACTCGGCATGCGACCTGGCCTGCTCGGCCTGCGCGGTCGCCTCGCCGTGCGCCGCCTGCTGCTGCGACGCGAGCTCGGACTGCGCCGCGGTCTTCGACGCCGTGTAGTGCGCGCCGGCGGCCGCGTGCGCCGCCGCGTACCGCGGGAGGACCTGGCCCTGCACCGTGCTGGCGTACTGGCCGTGCGCGTGCGCGACCTCGGCGTCGCGCTCGCCGCGTGCCACCTGCACCTCGCCCTGGGCGCCGCTCTGCGCGCCGGCGATCCGCGCGCGCATGTGCTCGTGCGCTGCGGTCGCGGCGGCCTGGTGCGCCTCGTAGCCGGGATGCGCCTCCGCGGCGGCCTGCGCACCGGTGATCGGCGGCGGCCGGCTCGCGACCTCGTGGGCCTGGGCGTGCGCGGCCGCGACGCGCTCGGCGGCCCCTGCGCCGGCCGACTCGCGCTGCGCCGCGACGTGCGACGCCATCTCGTGCTGGTAGCCCGCGGCCCCACGCCGGATCTCGCCCGGCAGCTGCGCGCTGCCGCGCTCGACCATCGCGCGCTCGATCCCGGCGATCGCCGACGCGCGGGTCGGCACGTCGCCCGCGCCGATCGGCGCGGCGGGCGCCGCGATGTGCGGCGCGGGGATGGCCGCGAGCTGGCGGGTCTGCGCGTCGGCGTGGCCGTAGGTCTGCTGCGCGGCCGCGTGCGCCTGATCGACCGGGCCGGTCTCGAGCGGCGGCAGCGGGGCGCGCAGGTGATCGATCTGATGGAAGCGCGCCGCGTCGAACGGCGGCAGCGTGCTCGGTGTCGCCGCGGCGGCGTCGCCGCGCGCGAGCACGCTCGGGCTGACGTGCGCCGGCATCGCCGCGACCGCGCTCGCCGCCGCCTGCACGGCGCCGCCGACCGCGCTGGCGATCGGCTGCACGAAGCTCGGTGCGGTCTGCTGCAGGATCGAGGGCGGCGGCAGATCGGCGTAGCGCGCGCGCTCCGCGGCCGCGCCCGCCATCTCCGCCGCGATGCGCTGGCTCTCCGAGCTCGCCTGCTCGGTCTCCGAGGCGTGGCCGGCGCTGTACTCGGACGCGCCCTGCGCCAGCGACGAGGCATGGCTCGACGCCATCGGCGCATCGGCGCTGCGCGCGGTCGTGGCCATCACCGGCCCGAGCGGCGTGACCTGGGACGCCTTCTGCGCCTGCGCCTGCGGCGGCACGCGCGACTGGGTCTGGGCCTCGGCCTGGATCGAAGACTGCGCGGCGGCCTGATCCGGCGCGAGCGACACGCTCTGCTGGACCATGCTCGCCGGATCGGGAAGGCTGTCGCCGCCGCCGCCGCCGCCGCCGTGCACTGGCGGGACGTCGGGCGCGGGCGGCTCGCTGGTCGGCGTCACCGGCGCGGCGGGCGCGGCCGGTCCCGACGAGCCCGAGGGCAGCGCCGGCGCGTGCGGCGCGGGCGTCTGGCGCGCCGCGACGTTCATCCCGCCCGCACCGGCCGCGATCGGCGGCGCGGCGGCCGAGCCCTCGGCAGCCGGCGGACGGCCGGCGCCGGGCAGCGGCGCGACCGTGCCGTGGGCCAGGCGCACGCGCCCCGCCGCGTCGCGCGCGTGATCGAGCGCGCCGGCGTCGCGCGTGGCGGGCGCGCCGGCGGCGCCGGGCAGCGGCGCGAGCGGGCGCGGGGGTGGCGCACCGGTACCCGACGGCGGCGGCCGCCGGACCTGGACGTGCGGCGGCGGCGCGACGTGGGGTGCGTGAACCTGCTCGGGCAGGGCGGGGACCGGGCCGGCCTCGCCGCGGCCGCCGATCCGGACGGTGGGCTGGGTCGCGCCCGGCGCGGGCGGCTTCGCGTCGGCGACGACCGGCGGCAGCTGCACGTGCAGCGGCGCGCGCGCCGCGACGTCGACCGGCGCCGGCGCGGGCGGCGCGACGAACCCGGCGGGCGGCGGCGACAGGCCGTACTCGGCGACCGGGGTGGCGCGCGCGGGGTGCTCGCCGAGCACCGGATGCGCGATCACCGCGCGCTCGCGCACGACGTAATGCGTCGGCCGGGCGTGGCTCGCGTGCGCGGCGTGGTGAGGCGCGGCCTCGTGCGCGGCCGCGTGGTGCTCGCGCGGCGGGACGTGGGCGGCACGCGCGGCCTGCGCGTGCGGATCGTGCGCGCGCGGATGCGCCGCCGCGATCGCCGCCAGCCCGATGCCCGCGGCGGCCGGGCCGGTGCGCGCCTCCGGCGCCTCGTGCGGGTGCGCGTCGCGCTCGCGCGACGGCGGCGGCGGCGGCGCCGCCTCCGCCTGCGGCTTCGCGACGTCGGCGCCGCCGGCCGCGGTCCGCATCGCGTTGGCGACGATCCCGTTCGCGGCCTGGTGGACCATCGCGTACGGATCGAGCGCGCTCGAGGCGCTGCGATCGAAGTGCCCGGCGAGCCGCCGGCCGATGTCGGCCGGATCGAACAGCGCGGCGACCGTGTCGTGCGGGCGCGGGCCGTCGGCGGGCAGCTCGCGGTGCGGCTCGGCCTCGAGCTCGGCGTGCGGCTCGGCCTGTTCGGCCTGCGACTCGCGCTCCTCCTCGTGCATCAGCGCGCGCAGGCGCTCGGCGGCGGCGGAGGCCGCGCCATGGCCGCGCACCACCGCGGTGATCCGCTCGACCGAGTCGTGGACCGAGCGGGCCGCGCCCGCGGGACCGTCGCGGAACCCGGCGATCGCGGCATGCGCGACCGCGTGGCGGATCGCGCGCAGCGCGTGATCGACCTGCATCGCGGAGGCGCGCTCGATGGAGCGCGGCCCGCGCGCGCGGCGCGCGTCGCCCGGATCGCGCTCGCCGATCGCGGTCTCGAACAGCACGCGCGATAGCCCGCCGACCTTGCGATCCGGCCGCTGCGAGGCCGCGTGGTCGCGCAGCATCTGCTGGGTCTGCTTGCCGACCTCCTCGAGGTGACGCAGCGCCTCTTCCGCGCGCTGCTGGCGGCGTTGCTGCCGCTCGTCGTCGAGGCGTGACCGTTTCTCCTTGTCCAAGGCGCTCCGGGGGCGGTGGTCCGGAGAATTGGACTTCCTGCGATCGGCTCGTGTGACCGGCCGCGATCGCGCGCGGCGAAACCGGGAGGATCGCGACGAAATCGCGATCGGCGATCCGGGGGAAGCTTTTCGGTAGCCGGATCGGAGCGCGGGTCAGCTCGCGCTACCTGTCAGTTCGACAGGTCCTGGGCCAGCGTGTTGTTGATGACCGCGTTCACGAAGCTCGGGTTGTGCAGGCCCTTGCTCTGGTCGCCCTGGATCAGGAAGTAGTTCCAGCCGGCCTTGGTGAAGTTGCCGGTCGCGGCGTAGAGCGCCACGGGGGTCGGCGAGTTGTCCTTGAGCGAGCCGAGCTGCACCGAGAACCGCGTGGTCATCACCGGCGGCAGCGCGGTGCCCGACGCGTCGTAGTACACGATGCTGATCGGGGTGGTCAGCGTGATCGCGAGCGCGATCTGACCGTGGATGTCGTCGTCGCCGAACAGCGCGGACACGATCGGGTTGGCCGTGGTGTTGATCGCGAAGTTCTTCGACGCGAGGCCGAAGTCGGCATCGCCGTCGGTCTCGTCGTAGGCGGTGACGTTGATCGTGCCGCCCACCGTCGCGGCTCGCGCGATCACCGCGGCGCTGGCCTTGTTGCGCAGCGCCGCGAGCTGGGCGAGGACGCCGTTCTGGATGCCGAGCCCGTCCACCGTGGCGCCGTGGCAGTTCGCGCACAGCGTCTGCTGGTTGTCGTCGGTGATGCGGAACAGGTGCTCGCTATGCGCCGGGCTGCCGTGCGACAGGTAGGTCGCGGGCTGAAGCGTCATGTGGCAGCCGACGCAGGTGTTGGCGATCGCCGCGTGCTTGGACAGCATCGGCATGTTGGCGCCCATGAAGTACGCGTTGTGGCCCTCGAACACGTCGCCCTGGTCGGCGACGTGCGGCGCGCTGTACGACGTCGGCGCGACGCCGCCGCTCGCCGTGTCCTCGTGCAGGAACGTCGCGGTCGAGCTCGCCGAGGTCGTGCCGTTGCGGCTGTTATGGCAGCTGATGCACAGCGCGCCTTCGCCCATCCCGTTGACCGAGAACCCGGCGGGGGTCATCGCGATGCTGTCGTAGATCCGCAGCTGGTGCGGGTTGGTCGCGTCGTGCGGATCGTGGCACGCGGTGCAGGTCACCGGCTCGGCGTTCGCCGAGGTGACGAGCGCGAGCGTGGCGGCGGTCGGCAGCAGCGACTTCGGGTCGCAGGTCGCCAGCGGCGTGCAGGTCAGCGTCACGATGTCCTGCGCGAGCAGGTTCGTGAACAGCGTGTAGCCCTGCGCGGTGTGGCAGCGACCGCAGTTGGAGTTCATCGTGGTCGCGCTCGTGCCGAGCGTATCGGCGGCGACGCGGTTCGAGTGGGCCATCGGGACGCCGGTCTCCGAGCCGATCTGGGTGGACGGCGTCGCCCACTCCGAGTACGTGTGGTGAGCGCCCGCGCCGTGGCAGGTCGCGCACGCCTCGGCGCTGTACGAGATGCGCGGCGACTGGAACGGCGCGCTGTTGTGGTTGACGTCCCATGTCTTCATGTGGGCGTCGGCCATCTGGGTCGGCACCGCGCCGCCCTGCGGGCCGTGGCAGTTCTCGCACTGGATGTTCGCCAGCTGCGCGACCTGCGGCGTGCTCTGGACCATGTTCGTCCAGTTCATCGAGTCGAGCGTGGTCGGGAACGTCCAGCCCGCGGCCGCGGCGACCTCGTCGAAGCCATCGCTGTTGACGCCGGGGTCGTCGCCGACGGTGTGACAGCCGATGCACGCGCCGGAGTACGACGGCGAGAGGTCGCCGTCGATGCCGCGCGCGAACATCGTGGCGTGACCGGTGCCGAGCCACGGCGTGAACTTGTCGGGGATGTTGGGCAGCGACAGGTTCTGGTGGCACAGCAGGCACGTCGCATCGGGCGTGACGTTGTCGGCGCTGCCGCCGGTGATCATGCCGCGCCAGGTGCCCGAGTAGATCGTCATCGTGTGGCCGCCCTCGCTCAGCGTGTACTCGCCGGCGACGTCGTTCACGAACGACGGGGTGCGCACCGTCGGATCGTCGAGCGTCGCGGTCGAGCCTGCCGGCACGGTCAGGGTCCACGCGCTGGTCCCGTCGTGGCCGCTGTTGACGTAGAGGCGCTGGTTGATCGGCACGTTCGGCACGCTGGTCGCGAGGCTCGCCGCGTTGAGCGTGAGCGACGCGCTCGCCGTCTGGCCGCGGCCATCGTTGACCTTGACCGTCGCGGTGATCTGGCCGCGCGTGTCGGTGATGATCGGGACGATGCCGAAGCGATCCTGCAGCGTGTAGCCCGAGATGTTCATCCCCGGGTTGGTCGGATCGACGCGCGGCGCGAACGCCTCGGCCATCGTCGGCATGACGATCGAGCCGGCGCCGTCGGTTCCGCTCACCGTGCCGATCACCGGGTCGGTCGCGTTCGACCACGTGTAGGTCAGCGGGTCGCTATCGGGGTCGCTCGCGGTCGCGCTGAGCGGCACCGTCGCGCCATAACCGAAGTCATCGCCGGCCGCGGCGAGCGCCACGCTCGGCTTGCCGCTCGCGGACTCGTTCATCGTGACCGCGACCTGGACGGTCTCGCCGATGCCGACGCCGGTCTGGACCAGGCCGGGCGAGGTGTAGTCGGGCTTGGCGAGCGCGAGCTGGACCGGCCCGGCGGTCACCGTGACCGAGAACTTGCCGGTCGGGTCGGTGGTCGCGGACGCGAGCATGCCACCGCCCTCGTCCTCGGCAGTCACCGCGACGCCGGCGAGCGGATCGAGCTTGACCCCGTCGGTCACCACGCCGGTGATCGTCCCGGTGGTCGGCGCGGACGACCCGGCGCTGCCGGGGTTGCCCTGCGGACCGGTCGGACCGGTAGAGCCTGAACACGCCACGAGAAGGATGGGGACAATCAGCAGGGTACGCACGGTGAACCTCCGCGGTTGCAAGAACGGTGCAGTGGTCGGCGCGCGGTGATCCCGCGCGTTTCGCGCATGACCTGCGCGCGCGGCACCCGGTCCTGCGGTTTCTTCGCGTGGTGTCACGGCCGGCGCGCCTCCAGCCACGCGATCCATTCGCCGATCCCCGCGCCGGTCTTGCCCGACACGGCGATCATCCGCGGCTCGGGCATCACGCGCGCCAGGCCGTCGCGGATCGCCGCGAGGTCGACGTCGAGGTGCGGCAGCAGGTCGATCTTGGTGAGCAGGACGAGGTCCGCCTTGCGGAACATCACCGGGTACTTGATCGGCTTGTCCTCGCCCTCGGTCACCGACAGCGCGACCACGTTGGCGGCCTGGCCGAGGTCGTAGATCGCGGGGCACACCAGGTTGCCGACGTTCTCGATGAAGAACAGGTCGACGTCCCGCCAGTCGAGGTGATGGAGCGCGTCGTGGACCATGCGGGCATCGAGGTGGCACGCCGAGCCGGTCGTGATCGCGCGGGCGCGGATGCCCGCCGCTTCGAGCCGGCGCGCGTCGCGATCGGTGGCGAGATCGCCCGACACCGCGCCGAGCCGGTAGCGGCCGGCGAGCGCGCGCGAGGTCTGCTCGAGCACCGCGGTCTTGCCCGCGCCGGGCGAGCCCATCAGGTTGATCGCGAGCACGCCGGCCTCCGCGAAGTGCTCGCGCAGGTGCGCGGCGCGCGCGTCGTTGTCGGCCAGGAGGTGCTCGTGGACGTGAACCGGCACGAGCTCGGAATCGCCGCAGCCACAGTCGTCACACATCGGGAACCTCCAGCTCCACGCGCTCGAGCACGATCTCGTCGCCGGTCGCGAGCGTCGCCGGGCGTCCGCAGCAGCGCAGGATCGCGCCGGCGGGCAGGTCGCGGCCGCACGCCTTGCACCGCCAGGTCGTCGCGATCCGCTCGATCGCGAGCTCGGCGTCGGCGCACGCGCTGCGCGCGCGGAACGTGTCGTACGCGGTGCGCAGCAGATCGATCTCGACGCCTGCGAGCTCGCCGATCCGCACGTGCAGCCGGCGCGCGACCGCGCCGGGGTGGGCGTCGATCTCGCGCTGCACGCGGTCGACCAGCGAGGCCACGATCGAGTACTCGTGCATCACCGCGCTCCGAACCGCGGCGCGCGCCGCTCGAGGAATGCGGCCAGGCCCTCGGCGAAGTTGCCGCCGTCGGCGATGCGCGCGAGCTCGGCGAG
>DATJAE010000299.1:0-18264 GCA_035516595.1 Kofleriaceae bacterium
CGCCATCCGCGCGTTCCACTCGGCGCTCGCCCGATCCCAGCGCGCCTTGTCGATGCCGGCGCCCTTGAGCAGGTCCTCGGCGTTGGCGCCGGAGATGATCGACGCGTTGATCGCGGCCCACGCCTGCAGGGTGATGCCCTCGACCGGATCGAGCCCGCCGCCCGCGGTCGCCTGCGCGACCTGGGCCTGCATGTGCCGGGTCATCTGGCCGGTGCGCCAGTTCATCTCGCGCTGCCCGACCTCCTCGATCGAGCCGAAGCGCTGGACGAGCGTGCGGTACATCGACTCCTTGACCACGTGCCAGTGGCTGCGGTCGCGGATGCGATACCGGCCCATGATCTCGGCCCGCGACTGATCGGTCCCGCCGAACTGGCCCTCCGATTCCATGTGGAGAACGGCGTTGTAGAACGCCTCTTCGTCGTTCGGGTCGAAGCCCGCGATGTCGTAACCCATAGCTCTCCTTTCTGCCGGCCACCCAGGCAAGCGGCAGGCCACGCGTAAGTACGCGCGCGCTGGCGGCGGCGCACGCAAGGCATTGCGCGATCGCGCTAGCGATCGAACTTCTTCTTGATCCCGTAGCTGCGCATCTTGTGGACGAGCGTGCGCAGCGGCAGGCCGAGCGCCTTGGCGGCCTCGGTCTGGTTGCCGTTGGCGCGGTGCAGCGCCTGCACGATCAGGCTCGCCTCGTAGCGCCGCACGCGATCGCGGTACTCGCCCTCGTCGTCGTCGGGCGCGTCCGGCAGCTCGCGCGGCCCGGTCGACGCCACGCTCGCCCGCGCGCCGCGCACCTTCTCGGTCAGATCGGCGAGCGTGATCGCCTTGCCCTCGGCGAGCACGACCGCGCGCTCGATCACGTTGCGCAGCTCGCGGATGTTGCCCGGCCAGCTGTAGGCCTCGAGCGCGGCGAGCGCCTGCGGATCGATCGTGCTGGCCTCGCCGCCCGAGCGCTTGCGCGCCTCCTTGAGGAACGCCTCGGCGAGCGGGCGGATCTCGTCGACCCGCTCGCGCAGCGGCGGGATGCGCAACGTGACCGTGTTGAGCCGGTACAGCAGATCCTGGCGGAACCGCCCGGCGTCGACCATGCCCTCGAGATCGCGGTGGGTCGCGGCGATCACGCGGACGTCCACCTCGATCTCGCGATCGCCGCCGATCCGGGTGACCTTCTTGGTCTCGAGCACGCGGAGCAGCGCGGCCTGCGCCGGGCCGGCGAGCTCGCCGATCTCGTCGAGCAACACGATCCCGCCGTCCGCCTGCTCGAAGATGCCGCGCGCCGGCTTGTCGGCGCCGGTGAACGCACCCTGCTCGTGCCCGAACAGCACGCTCTCGATCAGCGTGCCCGGGATCGCGGCGCAGTTGATCGTGCGCAGCGGATGCTTGCGGCGCGGCCCGCCCTCGTGGATCTCGCGCGCGATCACCTCCTTGCCGGTGCCGGTCTCGCCGTGGATCAGCACGGTGATCGGCGAGGCGGCGAGGCGCTTGACCGTCGCCATCACCTGCTTCATCTGGGCGTTCTTGACCACGACCGCGCCGCCGTCGGCGGGCGCGGCGGGCTGACCCGGCCGCGCCGTCTGCACCGCGCTGATCAGCTCCTCGGCCGAGCTGCCGTCGCCGGGGAACGTCACCGCGGCGCACGCGAGCGCCGGATCGCCGCCGGAGAGCACGGCGCACAGCGCCTGGACCGCCTCGGGCGTGGCCTCGGGCACCGCGATCAGCACGGCGGCGGGGCCGTAGATGCCGACGCGATCGACCGGGCGCAGCCGGGCGCGCAGCCGATCGGCCCAGCGCGCGACGTGGCCGTGCTTGGGGTCCTTGGCGCGCGCCATGAGCAGCGCGAGCGGGCGGCCGAACATGCGCGCGCGCGTGACCTCGTCGGCGAGCGCCGCGACGAACCGATCGTGGCCGTCGAACCCGCGCAGCTCGTCGTCGACCGACGACACCATGTGCACCGACACCATGATCGGGCCGACCGCGATCTGGTCGCCCGGCAGGATCTTGGCGTGGCGGATCGGCTCGCCGTTCTTCTTGGTGCCGTTGGTGCTCTGCAGATCCTCGACCCACAGGCCCTGCTCGTCCCAGGTGAAGCGCGCGTGCTGGCGCGACAGCCCCGGATCCGGAATCACGACGTCGCTCGGCTCGGCGCGGCCGATCACGACCGGCCGCGCCTGCTCGAGCGGCGCGACCATCGCGCCGTCGCGGTGATAGAGCACGAGCGTGGTCCGCGCGTGCATCACCGTCGCCACGCCCTTGTGGGTCGGACCTTCGTTGGGCCGGGTCATTGCTCGATCACGCGGAGTATTGCGTGGACCCGGCGCGGCGGTGCAAGTCGCGACGCGGCCTTACGCGTGGCCCGGCGGTTGCCATGGGCAACTGGCCACACGAAGGAGGCAGACATGATCGACGGTCTCATCACGATTGCAGGCGGTATCCTCGCGGCGTCCGCGCTCATCATCGCGCGCAAGCCCAACGCGAAGCAGCTGATCGACAAGCTCACACCATACCAGGGCTGGATCGGCATCGTGATGTTCGTGTGGGGCATCTGGGAGGTCCTCGGCTGCGTGCGCGGCCTGTCGCTGCTCTCGGTGCGCCCGCTGTTCTGGGTGTTCTGGCTGCTGGTCGGCGCGGCCGACCTGCTGGTCGGCTTCCTGCTCGGCTTCGGCCTCATCACGAAGTACACGCTGAGCAAGAGCCCCGCGGCGCAGGCCAAGGGTCAGGAGCTGCGCGTCAAGCTCGCCGGCTACCAGGGCGTGCTCGGCCTGTTCGCGATGGTGATGGGCACGACCTACATCGTCTGGCTCTACGTCCTGTGAGCGCGGCCGCGTTCGCGTGATGCCGGCTCGCGCTCGCCAGCTGATAAGCTGCGCCCGTGGGACACGACTTCGCACCGGTGCAGGGTCTGGTCGGCGGGGTGATGATCGCCGGCTCGCTCGCGATCATGCTGCTCGCGACCGGCCGGATCGCCGGCCTGTCGGGCGTGTTCGCCGGGTTCGTGCGCGCGCCGGGCGACGACGGCGGCTGGCGTGCCTGGTTCGTCGCCGGCATGCTCGGGGTCGGGCTCGCGTTCGAGCTCGCGGATCCGGCGACGTTCGATCACGCCGCGCGCCTGCCGCTGCCCGTGCTCGCGCTCGCCGGCGTGCTGGTCGGCGTCGGGACGCGGCTCGCGAATGGCTGCACCAGCGGCCACGGGCTGTGCGGGACGAGCCGCCTCGCGAAGCGATCGATCCTCGCGACCCTGACGTTCTTCGCGGTCGGCGTCGCGACCGCGACGATCGCCGGCGCGATCGCGGGGCACGCGTGACCCGGCTGGTCGCGCTCGCGTGCGGCGCGGTGTTCGCGGCCGGCGTGTGCATCTCCGGCATGGTGCGGCCGTCGAAGGTGCTCGGCTTCCTCGATCTCGGCGGCGCGTGGGACGCGACGCTCGCGGTCGTGATGGCGAGCGCGCTCGCGGTGCACGTCGTCGCGTGGCAGCTGGCGCGGCGCGCCCGCACGCCGTGGCTCGGCGGCGAGTGGCCCGGCCCGGCGCGCACGGTGATCGACGCGCGGCTGGTCGGCGGCGCCGCGCTGTTCGGGCTCGGCTGGGGGCTGTCCGGCTACTGCCCGGGCCCCGCGATCGTGTCGATCGTCTCGGGCGCGCGCGGCTCGCTCGTGTTCGTCGCCGCGATGGCCGCCGCGATGCTCGCGTTCCGGCCGGCGCAGGACGGCTGATGCGGCCCGAGGCGCCGAGCTACACCGCGCGCGCGGCGGCCGCGCATCGCGCCGCGCACCAGCTGCTCGAAGGCGGCCGGATCTTCGCCGACCCGCTCGCGGTCGCGATGCTCGGCGAGCCCGCCGATGCGATCGCCGCCGACGCGACCGCGCATCCCGAGCGCGCCGCGATGCGCCGGTTCATCGCGCTGCGCTCGTGGCTGGCCGAGCGCGAGCTCGCCGACGCGGTCGCGCGCGGCACGCGCCAGCTCGTCGTGCTCGGCGCCGGGCTCGACAGCTTCGCCTACCGCAACCCGCACGCGGATCTGCGCGTGTTCGAGGTCGACCATCCGGCGACCCAGGCGTGGAAGCGCGAGCGGCTCGCCGCCGCCGGCATCGCCGTGCCGCCGACGCTGGCGTTCGCGCCGGTCGACTTCGCGCGCGATGCCTTGCTCGACGCGCTCGCCGCGGTCGGGTTCGCCGCGAGCGCGCCGGCGCTGGTGACCTGGCTCGGCGTCGTGCCGTACCTCGAGGACGCGGCGATCTTCGCCACGCTCGCCGCGATCGCGCGCTGGGCGCGCGGCACGCAGGTCGTGTTCGACTACGGCGAGCCCCCCGGGTCGCTGCCCCCCGAGCTCGCCGCGCGCGCCGCCGAGCGCGCCGCGCGGGTCGCCGCGATCGGCGAGCCCTGGCTCAGCTTCTTTCAGCCCGCCGAGCTCGCCGCGCGGCTCGCCGCGACCGGCTTCTCGTCGGTGGTCGACCTCGACCCGCGCCAGCTGGTCGCGCGGTTCGCGCCCGAGCACGCGGCGCAGGTCCCCGAGCGCGGCGGCCACGTGGTCATCGCGACCGTGTGACCGAGCGCGCGCGCCGCCAGCGAGCGATGGCGCGCGGCAGGAGCCCGCCGCGGTGGCGCATCCACGCGCCGATCTCCAGCGACAGGCTCGCGATCACGACGAGCGCGACGTCGAGCACGAGACGACAGCCGCGCGCGGCGCCCTCCGGCGCCGAGACCACGAAGCAGGTCTGGACGGTGCTGACCACGAACACGAGCAACGCCCCGGTGCCCGCATACATCCGCAGGAGCGGCTGCGCCGGCGGTCGGATCCACCGCCACGCGACGAACACGGCGATCAGCAGCGCGATCACGACGGCGTGCGCGAGCGGATACGGACTACCGTCCCACGAGGTACAACCCCAGCAGCACATCGCCGGCTACGTTGCAGCGCGCATACCACGGGCGACGATCGGCCAGGCACGCGATTCCCCACCGCCGCGAGCGACGGGCGCTGGCGATCCGGCACGCCGCGCACGCGAGGCGAGGACAACTCGTCAGGCCGTGCAGACCACCGTGTAGGATACCCGCGTGCAGGTACTCGAGGGCCATCGCGGTGTCGTGTTCAGCGCCGAGTTCGCGCTCGGCGGTCAGCTGCTGTTCACCGGCGACGCCAGCGGGACGGTGATCGCGTGGCGCGCGCCGAGCTGGCAGCGCCACTGCGCGATCGCGCACAAGCCGGAGACGCCGATCTACTGCATCGCCGCCGGCCCGGGCGATGTCCACTTCGGGCGCGGCACGACGGTCAAGCAATGGGCGATCGGCCCGGAGTTTCTCGCCGACTTCTCGAGCCTGAAGTCGTTCACGCTCGGCGACGCGCACGACAAGGAGGTCGTCCCGGTCGTCCGCACCGCGAAGGAGCTGATCACGTCGGGCTACGACGGCCAGCTGATGTTCTGGGACGTCGAGACCGGGCAGGCCCGCGGCGGCGCGCTGCATGATCGGGTGATGGCGCTCGCGGTCACCGACGGCGCGCGCTACGACGCGGAGGCCGGTGGCCTGCTGGCGTGCGGCCACGAGGACGGCTCGCTGACCATGTTCGACCTCGCGGCCTACCGGCCGCTCGGCACGATCGCGCACGCGCACGAGCGCGACGTCTACGCGCTGTCGTTCCAGAACGTGGTGTTCCAGCGCAAGCTGCACGTCGCGTCGATCTCGCCGGCCGATCGCGTCGTGCGCGTGTGGGACGGCAAGCGCCAGGTCGTCGAGCTCGAGGGCGCGGGCTTCACGGTCGCGTTCCGCCCCGATGGCCGCTGGCTCGCGCACGGTCACGGCAACGACATCGTGATCCGCGACGGCGCGACCTGGGAGGTCGTGCAGACCCTGCGCGGTCACACCGGCCCGATCAGCGCGCTCGCGTGGAGCCCGATCGCGTCGCTCGACGATCCGTGGTCGGGCTGCCTCGCGAGCGGCGCCCACGACGGCACCGTGCGCGTCTGGCCGCTCTGACGAGCGCGCTCGAGTGCGAGCGCCTTGCCGGTCAGGCCTCGTGCTCGTTGCGCTCGATCAGGTGATACGGCCAGCCGTCGAACTGCGGCTGGCTCTGCGCGGGCGCCGGCTCGGGGCGCGCGGCCGGGCGAGGAATCGGCTGGAGCCCCGAGCGCGCCAGGACGAACTCGATCGCGCGCACGCGCTCCTGCATCGACACGCTGTCGAGCGGCAGGTAGGCGATGCCGTGCTGCTCGAGCATCAGCTTGACCATGCCGTCGATCCGCAGCACCGAGTCCCACGACACGCCGGCGCGCACGCCGTCGTCCTTGAGCAGCGACTGGTGTGGCCGCACGAAGAACACCGTGCCCTCGCGGACCCACTTCATGTAGTCGAGGAAGCGGCGGTCGTTCATCATCGCCGCGGCGTTGCAGGTGTGCTCGGCGACGTAGGCGAGGTTATCGAACGCGCGATCCGACACGAACCTGCCGCCGTGCTGGCGCTCGACCGCGACCTGGCGCGCGAACACGCGCTCCTGGTACTCGGCGACCAGCTCCATGTCGGTGCGCAACGCGTCGAGCGAGGCCTCCATCTCGGCGAGCACCGCGCGCGCGACCTCGCTGATCATCGGCAGGCCGTAGCGTGCGCTGACGTGGCGGCACAGCGTGGTCTTCCCGGTCGCGTGACTCCCGACGAAGTAGATCCGCATCGCACCAGCCATAGCGGGCCGGTCTGACGCTCACGCGCGCGCGACGTATAACCCGCGATGGGCCGCGCACTTCGGGCACACCAGCGCGATCACGACCAGCTCGCGATCGCCGTAGCGCACGACCTGGTCGCTCGCCGGATCACACGACATCCGCGCGCGGCACGCCGGGCAGCGCTGGCCGTGACGCCGCCGATCGAGCGGGCCGGCGAGCGCGGTCTCGGGCGCCTCGCCCGGCGCGTGGTGCGGCCCGCGATCCGGCGGCGCGGCGAGCTCGCGCGGGCGCGGCAACACGCCGATCCTGCGATCGAGCAGCACGCCGCCCCCGATCATCGCCGCGACGATCGCGATCGTGCCGAGCACGACCCACGGCGTCACGGCATGACCAGATCGCGCGTGATCGCGGCGACGTCGGGGCAGCCGCACAGCGCCATCGCGAGGTCGAGCTCGCGGCGCAACACGCCGAGCGCGGCGGCGACGCCGTCGCGCCCGCCCGCCGCGAGCCCCCACAGCACCGGCCGGCCGACCAGCACGGCGCGCGCGCCGAGCGCGATCGCCTTGACCACGTCGCTGCCGCGGCGCACGCCGCCGTCGAGCAGGAGCTCGGCACCGCCGGCGACCGCGTCGGCGATCCGGCCGAGCACGTCGATCGTCGCGGGCGCGGCGTCGAGCTGGCGGCCGCCGTGGTTGGAGACCACGATCCCGGACGCGCCCGCGGCGACCGCGCGCCGCGCGTCGTCGGCGCGCACGATGCCCTTGACCAGCACCGGCAGCCGCGTGATCGAGCGCAGCCAGCCGATCGCGTCCCAGGTCAGCGCCGGATCGAGCAGGTCGGCGACGTAGGCGGCGAGCCCGGACTCCCCCGCCACCGGCGGCAGGCGGTCGTAGCCGGCGGCGTGGAGGTTCGCGATCGCCATGCCGGCGGGCAGCGCGAACCGGTTGCGCACGTCGCGCTCGCGCCGGCCGAGCAGCGGCGCGTCGACCGTGAGCACGAGCGCGCGGCAGCCCGCGGCCTCGACCCGGCGGACCAGCGCCTCGGTCGCGCCGCGATCCTTGTAGACGTAGAGCTGGAACCACACCGGGCCGGTCGCGGCGGCGACGACGTGCTCGACCGCGGTGGTCGACAGGGTCGACAGCACGAACACCGTGCCGGCGTCGCCCGCCGCCCGCACGCTCGCCAGCTCGCCGTCGCGGTGCGCGAGCTTGTGGAACGCGGTCGGCGCGACCAGGATCGGCATCGCGACCGCCTGGCCGAGCACGCTGGTGGCGAGCCGGCGCTCGGCGACGTCGACCAGCACGCGGTAGTGCAGCGCGATCGCGCCGAACGCGTCGCAGTTGCGGCGCACGCAGCGCTCGTCGTCGGCGCCGCTCGCGTAGTAGTCCCACGCCATGGCCGGCAGGCGCGCGCGCGCCAGGGCCTCGAGCTCGTAGAGGTTGGTGATCTCCATGCTCACGATCCGCGGGGCGTGACCTTGACGTCGACCGATAGCGTCTCGCCGCCGCCGCCGACGAAGATCGTCCCGCTGGTCGGCGTGGCGTCGAGGTAGTTGCGGCCGATCGCGACCCGGACGTGATCCGTTTGCGTGAGGATCCCGTTGGTCGGATCGAAGCCCTTCCAGCCGAGCTGCGGCAGGTAGACCTGGACCCACGCGTGCGACGCCTCGCTCTGCACCTGGTTGTCGCCGCGCGGACCGGTATAGATGTAGCCGCACGCGTAGCGCGCGGGCACGCCGAGCAGGCGCGCGAGGCAGATCATGAGGTTGGTGAAGTCCTGACACACGCCGCGGCGATTGACGTAGACCTCGAACGCGGTCGTGAACACCGTGGTCGCGCCCTGGATGTAGGCGTACTCGTCGTGGATCGTGCGGTTGATGTCGAGCAGGGTGTCGAGCAGGTCGTAGTCGTTGCGCTCGACGAAGCTCATCGCGTAGTCGGCGAGCTCGGCGAGCTCGGTCTCGGGCAGCTCGGGTGGGAGCAGGAACGGATCGAGGATCTGGCGCTGCCACGGCATCCACACCAGCGGGATGGTCTGGCTGACCCGGAGCGGGCCGATCCCGATCGGATCGACGTCGAGCAGCTCGACCGTGGTCGTCGCTTCGATCACGAGCTCGGTGAACGGCGTCTCGACCGCGAGCCGGCGCACGCGGTTGCCGAACACGTCCTCGTAGTCGCGCGCCTGGCCGGCCACCGAGACGGTGAGCTCGTGCGCGTGCACGCGCTGCAGGCGATCGTGCACCGGGCTCAGCCGCAGCACGTGGATCGAGCGCTCGACCTGCTGGGCGTAGCGATACACCGTGCGGTGGACGACCTCGAACGTGCGCGGCTCGGCGCGCGCGGGCAGGCGCCGGCGCGCGGGCGCGGCGATCGCGCCGCCGGTCGAGCGCTCGGCGATCACCGCGCCCTCGCGGATCACGACGAGCTCGCCCGGCGCGAGCTGCTTCCACGCGAGCGCGCGCGCCGCGTCGCCGTCACGCGCGGCGAGCCGCTCGCTGCACACGATCACGCCCTTGCGGCTCTTGGCGCCGCGCCGCGTGAGGTCGACCTCGAGGTCGTCGTCGCCGAACGCGATCTTGTCGTACGGCGGCGCGAGCTGGCCGAGCCACAGCGGCACGCCGCGGCGATCGGCGTGGACCAGCAGGTCGCGCCCGTCGCAGATGCACAGCGTCATGCCGCCGAGCTCGCCCCACTCGGCGAGCCAGCCCTGCAGCGCGTCGAGATCGACGTCGGCCAGGCTCTTCCAGCCGCGCAGCGCGCACTGGTTGAGCAGCTGGCAGAACAGCTGCTCGGTGTCGGTCGATCCGACCGGCTCGAACGGCCCGTCGACGTCGGGCAGCTTGTGATCGAGGCTGCCCGCGTGCGCCATCATCCAGTCGCGCCGGCCCCACGTGCGCGAGAACGGCTGGGTGTTGGCGTCCGACAGCGCGCCCCACGTCGCGTGGCGGATGTGCAGCACGAACAGCGACGACGCGACCTGCTCCCACGCGAGCGCGAGCTGGCTGCGCATCGAGCCCTGCGGCGGCGCCGGCTCCTTGAGGATCGCGACCGACGGCTCGCCCGCCGGGTAGTAGCCGAGCCCCCAGCCGTCGGGAAGCGCGTGGCCGGCCTCGAGGCAGTGCAGCGTGAAGGACGGCGCCAGCTCGCCCTCGAACGACATCGCGAGAAGATTGGGCATCAGCTACCGCCGAGCAGCTCGGTCCCCAGCGTCCCGCAGATCGCGTGGACCTCGTCGACCACGTGGGTGAGCACCTCGTGCACCATGGTGCCCGACAGCGGCTCGCGTTGTCGCGCCGCGACCCACGCATCGAGCACGCGCAGGCGCTCGAGCGAGATCCCGCCCGGCAGCTCGTGGCGCTCGGGCGGCCGGATGTCGCACAGCCGGTCGTACGCCGAGTGCACGCAGTACGCGATCGACCGCGGGAACGCGGCCTCCGAGATCAGGAAGCGCGCGACCGCCTCGGAGCCGACCCGGCCCGACGCGCGCTTGAGGTAGGCCTCCGAGCCCGACAGCGCGCGCAGCAGCGACAGCCACAGCGCGGTCTCGATCAGCTCGTGGCCCGCGACCAGGCTGGTGAACGCGTGGTGGTGGACGTCGAGCATGCGCGCGGTCTGGCTGACCCGCTCGAGCAGCACGCCGAGCCACACGAAGTCGAGCGGCTCGTCGTGCAGCATGGTCGAGCGCAGCTGGCCGAGCACGAGCTGGGTCGAGCGGCGGACCTGCTGGTAATAGGCCTCGCGCTGCTGCGCGTACTGCGCGCCCGCGGCGTCGCTCGAGCTCCACAGGTGCAGCTCGTTGACCGTCTCCCACACCTCGGCCGACAGCACCTCGCGGATCGAGCGCGCGTTCCAGCGCAGCCCGCGGATCGAGCGCGCGAGCGAGACCCCGTTGTCGTCGTCGAGCACCATGAAGCGCTGCACGACCTCGCCGTCCCCCCACGCGGGATGATCGCCGTCGCCGCCGGCGATCCGCCGCGCGAACTCGTGCTCCTCGCCCGAGACCACGATCACCGGGCGCCACACCTGCGCGGCCGGCAGCTCGGCGTCGAGCGCCAGGCTCGCGCTCGCGGCGAGCATGCGCGCGGTCGACTCGGCGCGCTCGACGTAGCGCCCGAACCAGAAGCAGTGATCGGCGACGCGCGAGATCACGCGGTCTCCTTCATGACCCAGGTGTCCTTGCTGCCGCCGCCCTGCGACGAGTTCACTACGTAGCTGCCCTCGACCAGCGCGACCCGGGTGAGCCCGCCGGGCAGGACCCACGGCCCGGTGCGCGAGGTCAGGATGTACGGCCGGAGATCGACCCGGCGCGGCTCGACCTTGCCGCGCTCGGCGATCCAGGTCGGGCAGCTCGACAGCTCGACGCGATGCTGCGCGATGTAGCGCCGCGGCTCGGCGACGATCCGGCGGCGGAACTCGTCGCGCTGCTCGGCGGTCGACTGCGGGCCCATCAGCATGCCGTAGCCGCCGGCCTCGTCGACCGCCTTGACCACCAGCTCGCCGAGGTGCTCGAGCACGTAGTCGCGCTCGCGCTCGCGCACGCACACGAACGTCGGCACCTGCTCGAGCAGCGGCTCCTCGCCGAGGAAGTAGCGGATCATGTCGGGGACGAACGGATAGATCGCCTTGTCGTCGGCCACGCCGTTGCCTGGCGCGTTGGCGAGCGCGACGTTGCCGGCGGCGTACGCGCGCAGCAGGCCCGGCACCCCGAGCACGCTGTCGGGCCGGAACACCTCGGGATCGAGGAACGCCTCGTCGGTGCGGCGGTAGATCACGTCGACCCGGCGCGGCCCGCGCGTGGTCCGGCAGTACACCTTGTCGTGCTCGACGAACAGATCGGGCGCCTGCACCAGCTCGAGCCCCATCGTGCGCGCGAGGAAGCTGTGCTCGAAGTAGGCCGAGTTGTAGGTGCCCGGCGTGAGCACGACCGCGTACGGATCGTCGCCGGGGGCGACCGAGCGCAGGGTCTCGGCGAGCCGGGTGGGATAATGATCGACGCGATGCGCGCGCGCGGCGTCGAACAGCCGCGGGAACATGCGCTTGGAGATCAGGCGATTCTCGATCACGTACGACACGCCGGACGGCGTGCGCAGGTTGTCCTCGAGCACCCGCCAGGTCCCGCCCGGGTCGCGGATCAGGTCGATCCCGGCGATGTGGATCCGCACCCCGCCGGGCGGCTTGATGCCGCGCAGCGTCGGACGGTAGCCGGCGGCGCCCAGGACGACCTCGGCCGGGATCACCCCGGCCGCCAGGATCCGTTGCTCGCCATACACGTCATCGAGGAACAGTCCGAGCGCGCGCAGCCGCTGCTCCAGACCGCGCTCCAGCCGGGCCCAATCTGCCCCGGCGATGAGTCGAGGTAACAGGCAGAATGGAAAGATCTTTTCGGTCCCCCGGGAGTCGCCATAGACCGAGAACGTGACGCCCTGCTGGAGCAGCGCGTGCTCGGCCAGCGCCTGGGCGCGGGCGAACTCGTCCGGGCGCATCGCATCGAGCAGCTGGGCCACCCGCGCGAACGGCCCGCGGGGCGCCCCGGCCGCGAACATCTCGTCGTAGGTCCCGGGCAGCGCCGGGTAGCCATGCAACAGGCCGGGGATCCCCGGGCTCTGACTCTGGCCTTGCATGGACCGTATCGTAAACGTTTCGCGTTAGAGTGGGCGCCATGGCGCAGAGCAAGGCCAAACGCAAGAAGGCTGCCGGCAAGTCGAAGAAGCCGGCGGGCAAGACCAAGAAGGCGGCGAAGGCGGCGAAGCCGGCGAAGGCGGCGAAGCCGGCGAAGGCCGCCGCAAAGGCAAAGCCGGCCAAGCCGATGAAGGCGGCGGCGAAGGCCAAGCCGAAACCGGCGGCCAAGCCGAAGGCGACGCCACCGCCACCGCCGGTTCCCACCGCGATCCACGATCACGACGACGATCACGACGCCGCGCCACCGGCCGCACCGTCGCCGTTCACGATGATGAGCGACGCCGACGACACCGCCGGCGATCTCGACGAGTCGTTCGACGAAGGCTAGCGTCGCAGATCGATCGTGAACGGCCGCGTCTCGGGCCAGAAGCCCGACGCCGTGACGTCGCCGGGTGCGGTCGCGATGCGGATGCGTTCCTGGCGGCGCGCGAGCGCGTCGGCGTCGTCGCGCGGCAGCGCGGGGTACGGCCCGCCGTCCGGCCGCCACGCCCACAGCTCGACGCGCTGGCTGCGGCCGGCCCACGCCCACTCGACGACCAGCGGATCGCGCGCCGGCAGCTCCGGGTGCAGGCCCTCGTCCGGCGGATAGATCCGGCGGCGCACGCCGATCGCGCGTGCGGCGTCGCCGAGCGAGCGCAGCTTCGCCCAGCGGCCGTCGATCACGACGCGATCGGGACCCGCGCCGTCGATCGCGAGCTCGATCCGCGCGGTCGACGCGTCGACCCGGCGCGCGCCGGCGCGCTCCTGCGACGCGGTGTCGCCGACCAGCGGCCAGAACTCGAGCCCGGCGCGCAGCTCGAGCGTGGCATCGCCGAGCCGGCACGCGATGCCGGGCGGGCGCCACGCCTCGAGCTCGCGGCGCAGCTGCGCCGGCAAGCCGAGGCCGTGCTCGTCGAGATCGCCGAGCACGAGCCGCAGATCGCGCGCGAGCGCCGACGGCAGCGCGAAGCGATCGTGCAGCTCGTCGTGCCAGTCGACCAGCGCCGCGCGATACGGCGACACCGCCAGCCGCACGACGATCGCGCGGAGCAGCGCGGCGAGCGCCGCGAGCATCGCCGGGCGCTCGGCCATGCGCACCGCGCGCAGCTCGACGATGCCCATCCGGCCGTGCCGCGTGCCGTGCGCGGCGAGCCGGTCGTTCCACAGCTTCTCGACGTTGAGCTCGGCGCGGTGCGAGTTGCCGGAGGCGTCGACCAGCAGCGGCGCGAGCGCACGCTGCAAGACGTCGGGCGGCAGCGCGCCGCGATCGGCGAGGCGATCGAGCCAGTCGAGCGCGAGCCCGAGCTCGTCCCAGCGCTCGCGCACGCCCTCGTCGGGGCGCGGCCCCTGCGAGGCCGAGCCGACGCACTCGCTGGCGAACCAGTACGACAGCGCCGGGTGGTTGTTGAGGTAGCGCACGAGCGCGGGCAAGAGATCGGGGTAGCGCACGAACGGCGAGGCCTGCGGCCGCGGGCCGCCGAGCGTGAGCTGGCCGCCGCCGCCCGAGTCGGCGACGTCGCCGTTCCAGCGGTAGCGCAGCGGCGACAGGCCGGCGGCGCGCGCGGCGTCCCACACCACGTGCGCCTGCGCGAAGAACGCACGCGCGTTCGCCTCCGGCGCCATGTTGACCTCGACCACGCCGGGATCCGGCGTGACGGTCAGCCAGCGATCGCCGGCGAGCTCGGTCGGGGGCGGCTCGGCGGGCGCGTCGAGCGCGACCCGCGCCGCGGCGGTCGCCTCGCCCCAGCGCACGCCGAACGCGAAGCGCGGCTGCGGCTCGTCGGGAAAGCGCCGGCCGATCACGCGCGACACCGCGGCGCCGGGCAGGCGGTCGGCGAGCGCGGTCGCGAGCGCGTGGGCGCGCGCCAGCTTGTCGTCGCCCTCGGCGCTGGCCAGCCACGCCGGCTCGAGCGAGTCGGCGCGGGTGAACGTCGGCTCGGCGCCGATCCAGACGTCGACGCCGCGCCGCGCGAGCAGGTCGTCGTGCGCCGCGAGCGCCGCGACGATCGCGTCGTCGCCGCTCACTCGCGGGCCCAGTCCTCGGCGCGCGGCATCGCCGCGCCGGCGTCGTGCGCGCGCAGATCGAGCGTGTAGGGTTGGTCGGGGTGCGGCGCGACGCGGCGCGGGCGCAGCGGAGATGGGCTCGGGCCGGCGAGCGTGAAGCGCTGGGCGCGGCGCGCCGCGGCCTCGACCCGGGTGAGCGGCGGTGCGTCGAACGCGCGGCCCTCGGGGTGCCACACGTGGTACGCCGCACCGGCGACGCCGCGCTCGGCCCAGGTGTCGACCACGTCGACGCGCAGCGGGTGGTGGATGCCGAGGTGCGGCTGCAGCGCGTGTGGCGGGCACCACGCGCGGAACCGCACGCCGCCGACCCGGACGTCGCGCCCGCCAGCGCGGCGCAGCGGCACGGCAATGCCGTTGACCGCGACCACGTAGCGCTCCTCGTCGAGCCCGATCGCGCGGAGCTCGACGCGCTCGAGCGACGAGTCGACGTAGCGCGCGGTGCCGGTGCGGGTCGTCTCCTCGCCGAGCACGTGCCACGGCTCGATCGCGTTGCGCAGCTCGAGCGTGCCGCCACCCGCATCGAGCGCGCCGATCAGCGGGCAGCGCAGCTCGACGAACGGCCGGTACGCGCCGGCGGGCAGCTCGACCCCGGCGCGCGCGAGTTCGGCGAGCGCGTCCTCGAAGTCGCGCCACATCCAGAACGGCAACAGGAAGCGATCGTGGAGCTCGCCGCCCCAGCGCACCAGCGCGTGGCGGTACGGCGCGGCGGCGAGCGCGGTGACCAGCGCGCGCGCGAGGATCACCTGCGCGGCGGCCATCCGGGGATGCGGCGGCATCTCGAACGCGCGCAGCTCGACCAGGCCCTGGCGGCCGAACGGCGCGTGCGGATCGAACAGCTTGTCGATCGACAGCTCGGCGCGGTGGGTCGAGCCCGCGACGTCGACCAGCAGGTGGCGGAGCAGCGCGTCGACCAGCCACGCGGGCGGCGGCTGCTCGCGATCGTGCAGGCGCGGCAGCGCGAGCTCGAGCTCGACCAGCGCGTCGTGGCGCGCCTCGTCGACCCGCGGCGCCTGCGAGGTCGGGCCGACGAACAGCCCGCTGAACAGGTACGACAGCGCCGGGTGGTGCTGGACGAACGTGATCGCGCTCGCGAGCACGTCGGGGCGTTGCAGCCACGGCGACGCGAGCGGCGCCGGGCCGCCGAGCGTGATGTGGTTGCCGCCGCCCGAGCCGGCGGCGCGGCCGTCGAGCAGGTAGCGCTCGCTGGTGAGCCCGCACGCGAGCGCGGCGTCGAACACGGCGGCGTGCAGCTCGGCGGCGGCGCGCCCGGTCGCGACCGGCGGCAGGTTGACCTCGAGCACGCCGGGATCGGGCGTGATCGCGAACCGGCGCAGCTCGGGCGACGGCGGCGGCGCGTAGCCCTCGAGCTCGCACGCGACGCCGAGCTCGGCGCGCGCGCGCTCGATCGCGCCGATCAGCGCGACGAACTCGCTGCCGCGCGCGCACGGCGGGACGAACACCCACAGCGTGTCGCCTCGCGGCTCGATGCACAGCGCGGTGCGGATCGTGCTCGGGCCCGTGCCCGCGGTGGCCGTGCCCGTCTCGATCTTGTCCTGCCTCGGATCGTCGGCCTCCGGCGCGTCCGCCCACGCCGGCTGCGGCTCGGCGTCGTCGAGGCTCGCGAGCGGCAGGCGCAGCCCGATCGGGCTCTCGCCCGGCACGAGGAACAGCTCGCTGCGGCGCAGCCGCCAGCGCGCGCTGCGCCACGCGTCGCCGTCGCGCGCGATCGGCAGCACCCAGCCCACGATCTCGCCCGCGCCGCGATCGAGCACCGCGGCCAGGCGGCGGCGCTCGTCGGGATCGTCGAGCCCGGCCGCGCGCGGATCGAGCTCGACCGGCAGCGCGGCCTCGGCGCGCACGACCTCCCACGGGTCCTCGAACGCCGCGTGGAGCTCGGGCGCGCAGCCGAGCTGCGCCGCGATCCGCTCGCCGAGCCGGCGCGCCGCGTCGCGCGTGACCTCGTGGCGCAGGTCCGGCCGCGCCGGCCACAACGGCGCGCCGTCGCGCGCGATCACGTCGAGCGCCCAGCGTGGCAGGCTCTCGCCCGGATACTGCTTGCCCATCCGGTGCAGCACGATGCCGCCCGCCGCGAGCCGATCGCGCAGCTCGCCGGCGAGCGCGCGGCCGCGCCGCCACTTGTCGGGCCCGAGCGCGCCGCCCTGCCACTCCTCGGCGGCCTGGCCGTCGCGGGCGACGAAGGTCGGCTCGCCGCCGACCGTGAGCGCGAGGCCGGCGGCCACCAGCGCCTGGTCGGCGCGATCGCTCGCGGCGAGCAGCTCGTCCCAGGTCGCGTCGGTGAACGGCGCGGTCGGCCGCGCCTCGTGGCCGAGCCGGCATATCGTGGTCGAGAACTCGACGCGCTCGGCCGCGAGCTCGCTCGTGCCGTCGAGCGGCGCGGCGTGCGCGGGCGACGCGGTGCACGCGAGCGGCAGGTGGCCCTCGCCGGTGAGCAGCCCGCTCGTGCCGTCGAGGCCGATCCAGCCGGCGCCGGGCACGTAGGCCTCGGCCCAGGCGTGGAGGTCGACCACGTCGCGCGCGACGCCCTTGGGCTCGTTCGGGATCATGCCCTCGTCGGCGAGCTGCACCAGGTAGCCCGACACGAAGCGCGCCGCGATGCCGCGCGCGCGCAGCAGCGCGACCAGCAGCGCGGCGCTGTCGCGGCAGCTGCCGCGGCCGTTGGCCAGCGTGTCCTCGGGCGTCCACACGCCGGGCTCGTCGCGAATGACATAGGCGACGCGCTGCTTGACCTGCGCGTTGAGCGCGACCAGGAGGTCGATCGTGTCCTGGCTCGCCGGCACGTCGCCGAGCAGGCCGATCGCGCGCCGGCCGAGCCGGTACGCCGGATCGCCGGTGTCGAGGAACGCCGCGAGCTCGCCCGCGAGCTCGTCGGGGTAGCGAAACGGCGCGGTCTTCGCGCGCGCGTCGACGAAGAAATCGAACGGGTTCACCGGCCGCACGTCGAGCGCGAGCTCGACGACGAGGTCCAGCGACTCGATGCGCTGGCCCGCCTTGAACGTCACGCGCGCGACGTGGTTGCCGTGCGGATCGCGCTGCCAGTGCACGCGATGCTCGGGCGTGACGTCGAGGCGGTAGCTCTCGACGCGCGCGCGTGCGTGATCGGCCGGCCGCAGGCGGATCACCTGCGGCCCGAGCAAGGCCGGCCGGGGGTAGCGATAACGACTGCGATGCTGGACGAGCACGCGCACGCGCGGAAGCTATCACTGGATCCGCTCAGAGATACTTGTTGCGCTCCAGCCAGTCGTTGAGCGCGCGTGCGACGACTCCGGACGGGTGCGCGAGATCGCCCGTGATCAGCACGTAGACGCTCGCGAGCGCGGTCTCGATCGCGGCGCGGGCGGCCGGATCGTGGCGGCCGATGTCCGCGAGTGCGTCCTCGAGCTCGTCCTTGCGGGCGAGCACGCGCGCCCAGAGCGGCTGGCCGCGCGTCGCGTCGGTCGTGTTCTCGATGCGCGGGCTCGGCGTGCCGCTCACGGGAAGAGATCGAGCATTCCGCGTGCCAGATGCGATATAGGATGCCGCGATGCAACTTCCGATCGGCTTCACGTTCGCGGGCGCTCACGCCGGCTTGAAGCCCGTGCGCCGCGACGTCGCGCTCGTCGCGAGCGACGTGCCGGCCGCGGCGGCGGGTTGCTTCACGACGAACCTCGCGGCGGCGGCGCCGGTGATCGACGCGCGCACGCGCGTGCCGGCGGCGGGCATCCGCGCGGTCGTCGTCAACAGCGGCAACGCGAACGCGCTGACCGGGCCGGCCGGGCTCGCCGACGTCCAGACCGTGCGCGCCGCGTTCGCGTCGGCGCTCGGCGTTCAGCCCGAGGCCGTGCTGTGCGCGTCGACCGGCGTGATCGGCGCGCGCTTGCCGGCAGCCAAGATCGCGGCGAAG
>DATJAE010000300.1:0-5576 GCA_035516595.1 Kofleriaceae bacterium
AGCGCGCGGGCGAGGTCTCCGACGCATCGCGCGAGCTCGTGATCCACGCCTGCAAGCTAGCACCGCGGGCTGTCAGTTCGCCGCGCTGCCCTTGCAGCCCAGGCCGCCGCCGAGCACCCAGTGCGCGCTGCCGCTGTCGTCGTAGTGATCGGCGTGATAGATCGTCCCGGCGCTGATGTAGATCGTCCTGCAGTGCATGAACTGGTCGTCGCACAGCCAGTAGTCGCCGGACGGTAGCGCCTTCTGGTACGCGCCGCTGTCGTCCGACTCGAACTGGGTCTTGATCCCGCCGGCGCCATCGAACACCGGGACGGACTCGTCCGGAGAGATGTCGTCCGAGCCGGTGCCGAACGTGTAGCCGTAGACGCCCTGGCCGATCGTCACCGGTTCGCCCCCGACACAGTACGGTCCGGACGAGCCGGTACAGCCCGCGAGCGTCACCAGCACGGCGAGATGGCGCACGGCGCCACCGTAGCATCGATCCGGATCGATCGGGTCAGTCGGGTCAGTCGGCGCGGTAGGTGAACCGCAGCTCGTAGTCGCACAGGTGAAACACGTCGCCTTCGTCGATCCGCTTGTTGTCGATCCGCATGCCCTTGTAGTCGATGCCGTTGGTCGACCCGAGGTCCTTGATGTAGAACGTGCCGTTGCGGCGGATCACCGCGGCGTGCTTGCGCGAGATGTTGCCGTCCTTGATCGCGAGATCGGACGTCTTGCTGCCGCGGCCGATGATGAACTGGTCCTTGGTGACCGGGTAGCGCTGGCCGTTATAGATGAGGAACAGGGTCGGTCCCGCCGAGCCCATCTGCGGCATCGGCGCGGGCTGCGGGACCGGCATCGGCGCCGGCTGCGGCGCGTGCTGCGCGGCCATGTGGCCGGTCGGACCGCCGGTGGTGGGCCCCGGGCGGCCGGCGGCGGCGTAGCCGGGGGTCGGCGGCGCGTGACGGCGCGGCTGCGCACCGGCACCGGCGAGGCCGGGCTGCGGCGGCGGAGGTGACGAGGTCACAGGCGCCTGGCGGGCCGGCACCTTGTTGTTGTTGCCGCCGGCGTAGCCCGCGGGCTGGCTGTTCGTGCCCGGGCCGGGCGGTCCCGGCGGGATCGGCTGACCGCCCGTCATCTGCGCCGGCTGGCCGGGTGACTGGTAGTTCTTCGAGCGCGCGTAGTAACGCATCGCTTCGTTGACGAGGTAATCGATCGAGCAATCGAAGTCGTTCGCCATCTGCTCGAACGTCTCCCAAAGCACGTCGCGGCAGTAAAAGTGCCGCATCGTCTTCTTGCTCTGATCCATCCGCGGATAACTCCTGACGCCGAGGCCTCGCCCCTCTCTCCCAGGCGTCTTCTACCTTACTACATCGGCTCTCCGGGCGCGAGGAACGGACCTACTTCCCGGGCTTTCCTAGTCGGTCGGCCAGCTCCTTCGCGCGCTGGGCGAGCGTCGGCTCGTCCTTGCGCTGCTTGGGATCGACCCCGCTCTGGTCCCCCCAGTACCCGACGAGCCGGGCATTCGACTTCAAGGCCGCGAGCTTGGGCGCGTCCTCGACGGACTTCATGTCGGCCAGCGCCTCGGCGGCTGTCCATGCGGTCAGGGGTCGCTTGTCCTCGAGCAGCTCGCGCAGCGCGGCAAGCACCTGGGCGCGCGGCGTCAGCTTGGCGATCTCCCCTGCGACCGCGCCGTCGAGGTCCTCGCGGTCGTACGGTCCATCGGGCAGCGCGCGCACCACGTCCTTGATCGCCGCCGCCCCGCCGCAGCGCAGCGCGCCGCTGGCGGCGACGTACTTGAACCGCGGATCGGGATACGGCATCGCGATCATCGACACCAGCGGCGCGATGCACTTCGGCGCGCCCACCACCCGGATCAGCGCGACCGCGTCGTTGGCGGCCTCGGGCGGCATCTTCTCGTCCTTGGCGATCGACACCAGGTCGTCGAGGTGCGGCACGAGCGGCGCCGGCGCGCAGATGTCGAACAGCCCGCCGGGATCGACGTACGCCCGGTACAGCGCGTCGAGCGCGCGCTTGGGCAGGGTCGCGTCGCCGCGGCTGGTCATCTTCGCGACGTCGAGCACGTACTTGACGGCGTCGGGCGAGCACGTCGCGCCGAGCCCGGTGAGCAGCTCGTCGCCGACCCGGTTCTTCTCCTTCTCCTGGCCGGGCGCGGCGATCACGCCGTTGGCGACCGAGATCAGCTTCTTCGCGGCCGGCTCGCCGAGCATGCGCATCACCGCCGGGCCGTTCACGGCGCCGACGCCGGCGCGGCCCTCGTACGACGCCACGCCGTACCAGTCGATCAGGTACGTATCGATCTGCTGCCGGGTCGCGTCGTCGGCGTACTTGCGGATCGCGAGCAGGCCGTCCTTGCCGATGATCTGGTTGGGGCCGGGCAGCGTCATGTCGCCCTCGATCCGCGCCATCTCCCACAGCCGCGGCGCGAGCTTGCCGACCACCGCGGTGCGGCGCGGCCCCGGCATCTGGTCGAGCTCGGCGCGCACGTCGATGTCGTGCCCGGTCTTGATCATGTTGGTCGCGGCGTGCGCGGACAGATCCGGATCGAGCGACTCGTCGGCGAGCGCCTTCTTGAGCTTGCCGGGCCCCTGCTCGGTGTGCATCCACTTGTCGAGGTTCTCGTGGTTGGTCTTCTCGCAGCCGGTGGTGACGAGCACCGCACAGGCGATCGGTACGAGGCGCGCGAACATGGCGGAAGACTAACCTGGTGATACGTTCCGCGCGATGTCTCGCGCGACCTGCGTTGCGTTGCTGTGCGCCTGGTGCGCGCGCGCGCGTGCGGAACCGCGTCAGGATCCGACGACCGGCCGTGCGGTTTTCACCGGTGCGACCAGCCCGAACGCGACGTCGCTCGAGCTCAACCCGGCGGCGCTCGAGCTCGGCACCGTCAACGAGGTCTACGTCGCGGGCACCGCGGTGCTCGATCGGCTCGCGATCCACCGCCGGCTCGAGGACATCGCCACCGGCATGCTCGGCGATGGCCCGAGCCTGCACGCGACCGAGCTCGAGCCCGGCGGGATGATCGCGATCGTGGTGCACGCCAAGGACCGCGCGACGATCGCGGCCGCGCTGAACACGACGCCGGTCGCGTGGTTCCCGTCGGGCCAGAACGCGATCCGCTACGCCACGCTCGGCGGCAACGAGCGCACCTACGCCGGCGTGCTCGGCGCCAGCATCCGCGTGATCGACGAGCTGTACTTCGGGCTCAGCATCGGCGCGCAGGATCGCCACCTGAACCTGCACTACGCGCGCGACACCGCGCTCGCCAGCGGCGACGTGTCGGGCGGCGTCGAGAACCCGGCGACCACCGAGGTCTACAACGTCTCGGTGCACTCCGAGCTGCTGTCGACCGACGCGCTCACCTACAACATCGGCCTGGTCTACCTGTTCTCGAAGGACACCATCCTGGGCGTCGCGTATCACACGCCGCCCGGGCTCGCGATCGAGAACAGCCTGACCGGCAACGTCGAGGTCGCGCTCGCGCCGGCCAGCGGCGGCGGCTACGTCCACGGCGGGTCGACCGTGTTCATCACCCAGCCGGCGAGCGTGGACGCCGAGTTTCGCACCCGGCTGCCGGCCCAGCTCGATCTCCACGTCGGCGTGCGCTGGGAAGATCTCTCGCGCATGCAGGCCTACGACGTCCGGACCTACGGCACCGCGCTCGCCGAGGCCGGCGTCCCGGAGTGGACGCTGCGCCCGCTCGGCTTCCACGATCCGGTCGGGGTGTGGGCCGGCGTCGAGCAGGCCGACCTCGGCGAGACCTGGCGGTTCGGCGGCCGGATCGGCTTCGAGACCTCGTCGGTCGACGACGCGCGCACCCAGCCGATGGTGATCGCGCCGGCCTCGGTGACGCTCGACGGCGGCGTGCAGTACCGCGTCGGGCCCGCGCTGGTCATCCAGACCACGCTCGGCCTCCAGTACTTCCCGTCGCTCACCGTGACCCGCAGTGCGTACAACCCGCAGGACCAGCTGACCTGCATCGCGTCGGGCTACGACTACTCGACCGGCGAGTGCGAGAACGTCCGCAACGGCTACGCGCTGCCGACCATGGCGGGCGACTACTCGCGGTTCGAGGCGACGCTCAGGATCGCGCTGCGCTATGTCTGGGGAGGTTGATGTCGTGGTCTACGGCGCGACCGGGCTGTGCGGCCGGCGCGCCTGCGAGGAGCTCGACGCCGCGGGCGCGGCGTTCGCGATCGCGGGCCGCGATCCGGCGCGGCTCGACGCGCTCGGCGCGCGGTTCCCGGCGGCGCGCAAGCGGGTGGCCACGCTGGCCGAGCCCGAGGCGCTCACCCGCGCGTTCGCCGGGGCGCGCGTCGTGGTCAACTGCGCCGGGCCGATCGGCGAGCTCGGCGAGCCGGTGCTGGTCGGCGCGCTCGCGGCCGGCGCGCACTACGTCGATCTCGGAGGCGACCAGGCGTTCGTCCACGCGATGTACGAGCGCCACGAGTCGACCGCGCGGCGCGCCGGCGTGGTGTGCGTGCCGGGCTGCGCGGTGATCGGCGCGCTCGGCGACTGGGCGGCCGCGTGGGCCGCGGCGCACGCGTGCGGCGCGCCGCCGGACGACGGCGATCCGGTGCGCGCCGAGCCGGCGCCGCGGCTGGCCGAGGATCGCCCGCTCGACGAGCTCGCGACCAGCTACGTGTTCGACGACCTCGTGCTGTCGCCGGCGAGCCAGCGCACGGTGTTCGGCGCGCTGCACGCGCGCGGCCTGGCGTGGCGCCGCGATCGCTGGGACCCGGTCGCCCCGGCGGCGTTGCGCCGGCGGGTCAACGCCGGCGCGGCGATGGGCGGCGAGCGCGAGGTCGTGGCGTTTCCCGGCGGCTGCGTCATCACCCTGCCCCGCCACGTCGCCGCGCGCGCGATCGACAGCTACGTCTCGACCACGCGCAGCGCGGCCGCGACCACCGCGCTGCGCCTGCTCGCGCGCGCGATGCCGCTCGTGCCCCGGCGCGCGACCGACCTGCTCGTGCCGTACACGCCCGGCGACGACGAGTACGCGCGCACGCGCTTCGCGGTGGTCGCGCAGGCGCGGCGCGGCTTCGCGGCCGCGCAGGTGGTGGTCTCCGGCAGCGATCTGTATCGCACGTCCGCCGCGATCGCGGCGTGGGTCGCGCGCGCGCTCGTCGGGCGCGGCGCCGGCCCGCTCGGCATGCGCGCGCCGAGCGAGCTGTTCCGCCCCGCAGCCGCGCTGCGCGAGCTCGCGTCGCTCGCCGGACTCGCGATCGAACCGAGCTCCGGATGATCGTGGTATCAACGATCCATGGCGCTGTCCCCGGCCGCTTCGCGCTGGCAGCTCGAGGCGGAGGCCGCCGCGGGGCGCGGCGTGCTCGCGCGGCGCTACCGGCTCGACAACGGGCTCGGGCTGATCGCGGCGATCGATCGCCGCGCGCCGATCGTGTCGCTGCAGACCTGGTTCCGCGTCGGCTCGCGCAACGAGCGGCCGGGCGCGACCGGCATGGCGCACCTGTTCGAGCACCTGATGTTCGGCCAGACCGAGAGCCTGCCGCCCGGCGAGCTCGATCGCCTGGTCGAGCGCACCGGCGGCGAGACCAACGCCGCGACCTGGGTCGACT
>DATJAE010000301.1:0-9123 GCA_035516595.1 Kofleriaceae bacterium
CGCCCACGCCGGCAGATCCTCGCTGATGTAGATCGTGTCGCCGTTCGCGGTCTTGACCGCGTAGGTCTCGGCGCCGGTCAGCGGATCGACGTCGACGACGGTCGCCTTCTGACCGCTCTGCTTCTCGTGACGCGCGAGCACCTCGTCGATCTGGGTCGGATCGCACTTGAAGTGGTTCGCGTTCTCCTGCTTGAGCCCGAGGGTGAGCTTCAGGGTCTCGGCCTGGTCGAGGTTCTTGTCGAGCTCCTTGAGGTGGGCGTCGATGTCGCCGGTGTCCTTCTTGGCGGCCGCGAGGTTGTCGCGCACCTGCTCGAACGCGGCCTTCTCCTGCTCGAGCTCCGCGACGTCCTTGTTCATGAGGTCGCGCAGCTGCGCGTCGCTCACGGTGTGGTTGCCGTGGAGCGCCCTGGCAAACCCCTCCATGCGGGTGTTGGCCTCGCTCGCCATTCGCCACTTCGATCCTTGATACGCCCCGTACATCTTCAGCGAGCGCATCGGGGAGGCCATCGCACGACCGACGACGAACATGATGATCGTCTGTGCGACGTTCATCCGGATCATTTCCTGGACCTCGGCGTCGCTCAGCTGCTTGCCGGCCATCGCCGCGCGCACCTTGGCCTCGGCGAGGCTCGCGACGTAGGCGACGCCGCCACCCACCACGGCCTGGAAGGTCTGGACAAACAGGTCCGCGCTCTTGGTGCCCAGCGACGCGCCGTTCTTGGCCGCCGCCTCGGCCAGCTTGGCCGCCCCGGCAGCCTCGAACACCTTGCCGATCCCGCGCATCGCGCCGAACAGCACGAGGTTCTTGCCGAAGTCGGTGAGGATCGCGGTGACGCTGTGATCCTTCTCGAACGCGGCATTCGAGAGGCCGGTGAACATGGCGGTCTCGGCGACGAACCCGGCGACCGCGGCGACGTTGCGGCTCATGCCGACGCCCTCGGTCACGGCGGTCGCGCCCTCGGCGACCACCGCGCCGCCGCCGAGGAATCCTTCGACGAGGATTCCGGTGCCCATGCTGGCGACGCAGATCACGACCATCGCGATCAGCTTGCCGAACAGCGCGCGCTTCTGCGCCTCCTGGACCGCGTCGCTGACCCGCTTGAGGAAGGTCTGCAGCTTTCCGTTCGCGCACAGCTCCTGGTACTTCTTGCGCGCTTCGTCCTTCTTCTGGTCCTTGATCAGCTGATAGACCTCGCGCCACGTCTGGTAATAGCCGGACCCTTCGGTCTTGAGCGCCTTCAGCTTGCTGGCCTCCAACGTGACGTACGCCCAGAACCCGTCGGACTCGTCGATCATGTGCCAGGCCTGATCGACCGACTCGGCCTGGAGGACGACGTGCGACTCGAACACGAGCTCTTCGTTGTCCTGGGCGACCTTCTTCGAATTCGGGTCGACGCCCAGCGGATTGGCGAGCAGCTCGGCGCGCATCTTCGCGAGGTCGAGGCGCTGCTGGTTCTCGCGCGGGCCCAGGCTCGCCGGATCGAAGTCCTTGTTGACCGTATCCGACTTGTTTTCCTGCCCGTTGTAGACGGCCTGCTGGGTCGAGCCGAGCTGGCGCTCCATGATCTCGATGTCGAGGGTGGCGCAGTGCTGCGCCGCGACCGCCAGGCGCTGGCGTGCGCTCGTGACATCGTCGCTGACCTCGAGTGCGTCCACCCAGAGCTCGGCATCCGCGCGCAGCGCCTGCCGGTGCTCGTCGGGGAGCCCGAACGCGGCGGGGTCCTGGCGCAGATCGACCTTGTACTGGGTCGAATACGACTCGAGCCGCGCGTTGTCGGCCTCGAGACCACCCGACGCGTCCGAGATGATCTTGGCCTGGGCCATGACCTGGGTCGACCACTTGGCGATCTCGGAGGGCTGTCCCTGTTGCTGGAGCCGCGCCGCA
Source organism: Kofleriaceae bacterium (assembly GCA_035516595.1). Lineage (GTDB taxonomy): Bacteria > Myxococcota_A > Polyangia > Haliangiales > Haliangiaceae > JABFXX01. Next base: position 1,886 of record DATJAE010000301.1, read on the forward strand.
CGATCCGCGATGATCTGGGCCAGCGGATCGAGCGCCCTCGTGAGCCCGAACTTCTGCGCCGACGCCCGCACCGAGGTGCGCAGCATCGTCGCGTTGTCGCTCATCTGCTTGATCACGGCCGGCGCTGGCATGTCGACGTGCTTGAGCGACGCCGCCTGGTTGAGCGCGATCTCGTCGGACATCGCGGGCGTCGTGGCGCCCTGCAGCGGGTCCTGAGCGATGTCGACCCGCGTGTCGGCGTGGCGGCCGAACAGCGGATACGCGACCTCGAAGCGGAACGCCTCGGTCGGATCCATCCCGAGCGACTTGGCGACCTCCTCGGCGGTGGCCGGTGGCGTGTAGGAGCCCTTCACCCGCCACCACTGGTTCGGGACCTCTTCCTTCAGATCGATGTGCCGCAGGTCGTGGGCGTTCGGCGGCGGACCCGCCAGGTCCGGGTGCTCCTTCGCGAACATCTTGCGATCGATATCGAGCACGTTGCCGACCGTCAGCGCGGTGAGCACGAGCGGATCGATCGGATGCGACGCGATGATCGATGCAGCCGGAGGCTCTCCCGACAGCGCCATGCGGGCCTGCGCGTAGCGCGGCGCTTCGCGCTGGAGCGACTCGGCCGTGCGGCGCGCGAGCGCGTTACCGACCGCCGCACCGACCGAGAAGAAGTACTGCTCGGGCCCCTTGCCGGTCGGCATCGTCTTGGGGCCTTCAGAGCCCTCGTAGGTCCGCTCGTTCTGGATGCGCGCTTCTTCGACGAGGTGAGTCAGGCTATCCGGCCGGACCAGCGACTCGAGATCCGGCAGATCGGGCCCGCTGGTCAGCTGCGCGGCGAGCTTGTGACGGAACAGCACGTCGCCGCCATTGGCCCAGGTGAGCGCGGCATCGCCGGTCGCGAACGGCAGGGTCGAGATGATCGTCGCCGCGCCGTTGGCGATCGCGGCCATGTTCTCGTCGATGTACGTCTTGACATCGACGCCCTCGTCGACGCTGCCGTGGCAGCGCTGCAGCTGCACGCCGGTGCGCATGACGTCGCCGACCCGGCCGGCGAACATGCCGAGCGACGCGACGCGATCGGCGTCGACCTCGGCGGCGTGATCCTCGGCGCCGATCGGCTTGGCGCGCGCGACCGGATCCTTGGCGGCGTCGCGCTGCTGGGCGGTGTGCGCGAGCTCGTGCGCCAGCAGCGCGTCGCCGGCGATCGTGCCCTGCTTGGGCGCGCCGGCGCCCATCACGACGTGATCGCCGACCGCGAACGCGGCGGCGTCGACCTCGGCGGCCTTGGCGTGCGCGGTCGGGCCGGTGTGGATCTTCACGCCCTCGGCACCGTACGGCGCGGCGACCTTGGGATCGACGGCCTGGCCCGGGCCGAGGTCGGCCTCGAGCGCGTCGAGCGACTTGGCCTGCGCCGCCCCCGGCGCGGTCATCGCGCCGCCCGCGGTCGCGCCGGCGTGCGCGGTCTGCGCGGTCGCGGCGAGCGACGGGTCGGCGTCGCCGAGCTCGGGCGGGAGCTTGCCGCTCCGGGCCCAGTGCTCGACGCCGCCCCGCACGCGGTCCGAGATCAGCGCGTACAGCGCCTCGGCGCTGCGCGCGTTGACGCTCGCCGGGATCCAGCGATGGATCACCGCCTCGAGCGACTCGGCGGGCAGGCCCGAGTACTTCGCGAAGTAGAACAGGATGTAGGGGCACGACGTCGCCGAGCCGAGCCGGCCGAGCGTCGTGTTCGCGACGTCGGTGACCATCGGCTTGAGGCGATCGAGGAACGAGGTCTTGAGCTCCTGGCCGGGCGCGAGCGGGCCGGCATCGACGATCAGGTGCGCGGGCGCGAGCGTGCCGCCGGCGGCCTGCTCCGCGACCTGGTCGGCCTGATGCTCGGCGGGGCTGTTCTGCGCGCCGACCTCGACCTTGCGCTGGACCGCCGCCTCGCCGCCCTTCTGCTGCGCGACGTGGCTGAGCTCGTGAGCCATGAGCGTCGTGTCGCTCGCGCTCTGGCCCGGGCCGAGGTAGACGTCGTCGCCGTGCGCGAACGCGCGCGCGCCCATCGCGCGGGTCTGCGCCTGCGAGTGCGGATCGCTGTGGACGCGGGTCTGCGACAGGTCCGCGCCGAAGTGCGCGCCGACCTGCGCCGCGAGCTGCGCGTCGACCGCCTGGCCGCTGCCGCGCTGGTCGACCGCGGCGGTGGCCGCGCCCGCCACCTGGTCGGGCGAGCGCTCGTCCATCGCCTTCATCTGGACCGGCTTGGCGGGCGCGTCGCTCGTGGTCACCGCGCCCCACGCGTGATCGAGCGTGGGCAGCGCCGCCTCGTTGACGCGGTCCTCGGCGCTCGACGCGCGCTGGTTCACGTGACCGATCAGGTTATCGCCGTCGAGCATCCGGCTCTTCAGCGTGCGCTGGCCGTCGCGGATGCCCTGGTAGGTCCGCGCGAACAACTCGTCGAGCCCGTGCTCGGCCTCGTGGAAGTCACCCTCGAGGTGCGCGGCGCTCGCGATCACGACATCGGCGATCCGCCGCGCCGAGCTCGGATCGATCGCGAGATCGTGCAGCTTCTCCATGTCGCGCTTGGTCGTCTGCGCCGAGTGCTTGAACTCCTCGACGACGTGCTTGGACTCCTTGTCGGCCGGACCCTTGAGGTCGTGGCCGGCCTGGTCCTTGCCGGTGTGGTTGGTGAGCGCGATCGCGAGCTGGTTCTTGTAATCGTCGGCGCGGGTCTCGAGCTGCGAGGTCATCCGCTCGGTGCTGCCGGCGACGAGATCGGCGGCGGCGTGGATCTGGCTGGCGTCGGCGGTCTCGGGCGCGGCGGGCTCGCTGGCCGCGGCGGTGGCGGTCGCGGCGATCGGCGCGGCGAACGTCGGCACGGGCGCGGCCATGGGCGCCGCCGCGGCAACCGGCGCGGCCGCGGCCGCGGCCGCGTGGCTCGCGCCGGGGATCATCTGCTGCATGTGCGCGGCCGCGTGGACCTGCGCGAGGAACGCCTGCGCGTGCGCCTTCTCCTCGGCCAGCTGCTGCTCGAAGCTGACCAGGTCCTGCATGAACGTGTCGGCGTCGACGATGTTGCGATCGCACTCGGCGATCGAGCCCGCGGCGTCCTGCGCGTCCTTCGACGCGTCGGCGCCGAGCTTGATCGAGGCCTGCTGCGCGCGCGCCGAGGTCTGCGCCGCGCCGTCCGCGACGCCGTGCGCGGCGAGCTGCTGGCGGCGCAGCGCACCGCCGTACTCGCGCAGATCGCCCATCGACACGCCGCACAGGCCCTTGAGCACGACCGACGCGATCTGCTCCTGGATCCAGCCGAACACCTCCTGCGCCTTGTTCTTGGCCCAGCGCTTGACGCCGCCGAGGATGCGGTCCCAGAACCCGCGGCTCTCCGGCTCCGGCAGGTCGACCGCGGCCTTGTCCTGCGCCGCGCTCGCCGCCTCGCCTTGCTTGGCCTGCCCCTGCGCGCCTTGCTGCTCGCTCTGCCCGGCCGAGCTGACGTTCTGCTGGATCCCGCTCGCGGTGGATGCGCTGGTCTGCTGGTGCTGCGCTGCCGCGGCCTGGCGCAGCTTGGCGTACTCCTGATAGCGGCCGTACACCGCGAGCGTGTCGACCGCCTTCTGCTTGCCCTCGATCTGCGCCTTGCGGAACTCGACCGCGACCGCCCGCATGTAGCCGAAGTCGTGCGTCGCGGAATCGAGCTGCGGCATCATCGCGGGCCAGTACGGCAGCGCGTCGGGCGCCACCTCGGCGACGGCGGGCCCGGCCGCCGCAGCGGGCGCGGCAGCCGGCGCGACGGTGGGTTCTGCCGCCACCGAGTTGATCGCGCCGTTCACGGCGACGTTGGTCATCGCGGGCGCGATCGCCGCGGTCGGCGCGGGCGCAGGTGCCGGCGCTGCCGCCGGCGCGGGCGTCGCCGGGATCGGCGCGCGGACGCCGCCGAGCATGCCGCGGACCTGCGCCGACAGTCCGCTCGGCGCCGGCGCCGAGCGCACGAACGCGGCGAAGTCGTCCTGCTGCTGGCGGCGCGCGTCGGTCGCGATCTGCGCGTAGGTGTCGTGCCCGCCGGCGGCGGCCGCGCCGCCCTTGGCCGATGCCTTGTCCCACTTGAGCGGCCGGCCGAGCTCGTACTTCTCCGACGCGGCGAACGCGCTCTCGTTCTGCTTCCAGTGCATCATCTCGAGCATCGGCTCGCTCGAGTCCCACACGTTCTGGCCGACGTCGCGCCAGTCCTTGTACTCGGGCGCGCGCACCGGGCTCGCGCCTCCGGCCATGCCCGAGAGCTCGAGCTCGTACGCCTTGTTGCGCCGGCGCGCCTCGTCGAGCGGCGCGAGCTGCGCGTTGAGCTCGGTGAGCTTGGTGTCCTGCTCGGGGGTGCGCGTCTTGGTCGCGAGCAGCGTGCGCCGCTCGTCGTCCTGCGCGTGAAGCTGGTCCTCGAGCTCGAACCGCCGTTCGCGCGACGAGTGCAGCGTGTCCATGTAGCGATCGCGCGCGCCGGTGCCGGACAGGCCCGAGGTCTTGTTCGAGAAGTAGTCGTCGTTCTGGCGCTCGAACCGCGCGGCGCGCATGTCCTCGATGCGCTGCTTGATGTCGCGCTTCTGCTCGGCCTGCTGGAACGCCTCGAGCTTGTCCTGGCGCACCTTGTCGCCCTGCGCGCGGATGAACGCCTGCTTGTTGTCGCCGATCTCCTCGGGATCGACCTGCTTCTTGGCGATCGCGCGGCGCCAGCGCTGCTCCTCGAGGTGGGCAGCATCGCGCGCCTCGGCGTGCATCGCGGCCTGGCGCGTGCCGAACTCGGCGCGATCGGCCGCGGCCGCCATGTTCTTGCCGAGCGTGGTCTCGGCGCCGAACGTGCCGAGCGCGGCGCCCGATTTCTGGCCCCAGCTGCCGACCTTCTCCTCGAGATCGATCTTGTGCGCGACGCTGCCCGACCACGCGCCGACGCGATCGAGCCCCTTGGCGAACCCGCTGGTGCCGTACCTGGCCATCAGCTTGTCCTGGATCGCCTCGATGTGGCGCGGCGCGCCGTAGAACGCCTGGCCGGCGCGGCTCTCGCGCAGCGCGGTGCCGGTGCGCGCGACGATGCCGGTGTCCTTCCACTCGCCCGCGACCCCGCCGATCCGCTCCATGCCCACGCCGCCGAAGCCGGCGCCGCGGACCAGCCGGTTCGCGACGTGCGAGACGTCGGCGTTGAGCTTGAGCGACACCCGGCCGATCGACGCCTTGGCGCGGCGGAACAGCGACGACACCACGCCGCGGCTCTCGGTCATCAGGCCCTTCGCGAAGCGCGGGCCGAAGATCGCCGCCATGTTGATGAACCCGCCGGCGGCCTCGTTGGCCTCGCTCATCATCATGTCGGCGGTCGCGGCCTTCTCCTCGGCGCTCGCGCCCGCGCGGATCTGCTGCGCGAGCTCGACGCCGTTGAACCCGGTGAGCACGCCGGCGAGCACGAACGAGATCGCCGAGCAGATCACGCCGATCACGTTCAGGATGCGCGCGATGCCCGAGACCGCCGCGCCGATCGGCGGGAAGATCATGCCGAGCAGGCCGACGACGGTGAGGACCAGGCCGAGCTTGCCGCAGATGCTGCCGACGATGTTGGTGACGCTCTTGATCGCCGACAGGCCCTGGATGAACCGGCCGAGCACGCCCGACATCTGCTTGTACGGGTTGTTCGCCCACACCGCGCCGACGTCCTTGCCCATGCCGAGGAAGTTCGACGCCGACGCGACCGCGTGCTCGACCGCGCCGCCCTGGGCGACGTAGACGTCGAGCTGGCCGTTGAAGCCCTGCGCGACCGCGCCCATCTCGCGGATCCGGCCGAGCGTCTGCTCGGTCGCGGGATTCTTCGGCTGGTACGCATCGAGGAGTGCATCGAGCTGCGGATCGCTCGAGCCGCTCGCGATCGCGGCGGCGATCGGGGCGGGCAGCGCCGCGGTCGTCGCGGCGGTCGCGGCGGCGGGCGCGGCGGCCTGCGCGGGCTTGCTCGCCGCGCCGACCCCCGGCAGGTGCGTCGCGGTCGCGCCGCCGCTGGCAGCCGTGGCGGGCTTGGCGGTGGCGGTCTCGCCGCCGTGCGCGGCGGGCGTCGGATTGGGCACGGCGGGATGCGCGGCCGGGCCCGGCGCGGGCGGATGGCCGGCGTCCTTGGGCGCCTGGTCCTTGTTCTGCGCGACCAGGCTCTTGGACTCGTCGACCTTCGCCTGGACCTGCGAGCGCTCGGAGCTCGCGCGCGAATCGGCCTCGCCGAGCACGCTCTGCAGCCAGCCCATCGGCGAGTGCTGGATCGCGTTCTCGACGCGCGCGATGATCGCCGCGTCGGCGCCCGCGCCGGCTTGCGTGATCGCGGCGTGCTTCGCGATCGCGGCCTGCGGATCGAGCTTGGCCGGTCCACCACCCGCTGGGTCGCTCATCGTCCCCATCTTACGGAAATCGCGTGGGGTTTATCCCTGCACGGTCACGACAAACGCGATCTGTAACTACTCGCGATCACTCGGCTCCGGACGCCGGAGCTCGGCCGCGAGCCGGTTGGCGCGATCCACGTCGGCCGCGATCTGCTCGAGCCGGGCCGCGCCGACCCGATCGCGCAGCCGCGCCAGCAGCGGCCGGAACAGCGGCGTGGCGTCCTGACCGGTGGCGTCCGCGAGCGCGCGATGCGCCTCCGCGATCGTGCGAAACGCCGAGACGTGATCGCCGGTCCGCGCGTAGAGCTCGGCCATGATGCCGACCGCCGCGACGTACTGCGCGACGTCGTGGTTCGCCGCGGCGGCGCGCGCCAGCTCGAGCACGCGATCGAGCGCCGCGCCGGTCTTGCCGGTCGCGGCGAGCACGCCGGCCTGCGCGATCCGCGCGGCGTCCCCGAGCTGGACCAGCCCGTGCTCGCGCGCGCGATCGCGGGCGAGCTCGACCAGCCGCCCGGCCTCCTGCAGGCCGATCGGATCGCGCGCCTCGACCAGCGCGGCGGCGAGCGCGAGCCGCGCCTCGATCTCGTCGGCAGGCGAGCCGGCGTCCTTGGCGAGCGCGACGATCGCGCGCAGCGCGCGCGCCGCCGGCTCGAGCTCGCCGCGCATCAGCGCGTGGGCGGCGCACAGCTGGCGCGCGGCGAACACCGCGTCGACGTGCGCCGGATCGCCGGCGAGCTCGTCGCCGAGCGCGGCGAGCGTGGCGAACGCGACCGGATCGGGCTCGGCGGCGTGCAGCTCGAGCTCGCCGATCGCGATCGCGAGCTCGATCGCGACCGGCGGTGCGGCCCGATCGAGCCGCGACGCGGCGGCGACCAG
>DATJAE010000302.1:0-16008 GCA_035516595.1 Kofleriaceae bacterium
CGGGCCGACGGTCGAGGGCCTGCCGGCGAGCTGGGATCGCGCGATCGCGTCGGCCGCCAAGCGGCTCGGCGTGTTCCTCAAGGACCCGGCACAGGTCGGCGTCGTGCTGTCGGCGACCTGCTCGAACGAGGACAACTACGCGCTGGCGCGGCTCGCCAAGGAGTGGAAGGTCGGGCTCGTGCTCGTCGCGGGCAAGCCGCCGGTGCCGGCGCGCGCCGACGGCCGGCTGCGCGTCGCCGACGTCAACCCCAACGCCGCCGGCGTCAAGGCGATCGCCGCGGCGCTCGGCCTCGCGACCACGCCGTCGTTCGAGCTCGATCGCGCGCCGCCCGCGAACCTGCGCGCGCTGGTCGTGCTCGGCGACGTGCTGCCGGGGTTCGACGCCGCCAGGCTCAAGGAGCTCGAGGTCATCGCGGTCGCGTCGCACGAGCGCGGCGTGGTGACCGGCGCGCGGGTCGCGCTGCCGATCGCGGCGTGGGCCGAGGCCGCCGGCACGGTCACCAACGCCAAGGGCCGCGTGCAGCGCATGCACGCCGCGTTCGCGCCGCCCGGCCAGGCGATCGCCGGCTGGGACGCGATCGCGCGGCTCGGCCACGCGACCGGCGTCAAGCTCGCGTGGAGCCACGCGCGCGAGGTGTGGAAGGACATGGTCGCGCAGGTCGCCGCGTGGAAGGACGTGACGTGGGCGCGCGAGGTCAGACCGCTCGCGCTGCGCTTCGCGGGGAGCCGAGGCTGATGCGCACCAAGATCCTCCCCGTCCTGCTCGTGGTCGCCGGCGCGCTCGCGGCGTGTCGCAGCCCCGGCGATCCGGGCGCGGTGACCGACGTCGACTGCAAGCAGTACCCGCCCGACGAGCGGTTCGACGCGAACCAGGCCAAGGACGGCGCGACCGTCGCGGTCATCGCCGGCCAGGTCGTGCAGTTCGTGATGGCCAACGGCGAGAGCGTCGAGCCCGGCCACGTCGCGGCCGACGCCACGGTGACCGCGCCCAAGCTCAAGGCGCCGGCCAACGCGATCACCTGCATCGCGTTCGATGCCCCGGGCGAGTACGGCCTGCACTCGCTGCGCAACATGGACAGCACGATCGAGGTGCGGTCGCGCACCTGGCACTACGTCTACGCGGTCCTCGACTTCCCGGCGGTGAAGTGGCTGTTCCTGGTGCTCGCGCTGGTCATGCCGCTCGCCTCGCTGCTCACCTGGGCCGAGCGCCGGCAGAGCGCGATGATGCAGGACCGGCTCGGCCCCAACCGCGCCAACATCGGGCCGATCCGGCTCAAGGGCATCCTGCACTTCGTCGCCGACGCGCTGAAGATGATCTTCAAGGAAGACTTCATCCCGGCCAACGTCCACCGCGGACTGTTCGCGCTCGCGCCGGTGCTCGCGCTCGCGCCGGTCCTCATCGCGTTCTGCATCATCCCGTTCGGGCCGACGATCTACCCGCACCAGCTCACGCACACGATCGATCCGTTCGTGCTCGCGACCGACCCGGGCAACGCGGCGTTCGCGGACTCGATCCGCCTGCAGATCTTCTCGATCGACTACGGCCTGATCTTCTACTTCGCCGTGCTCACGCTCGCGAACTACGGCGGCACGATCGCCGGGTGGGCGAGCTACAACAAGTGGGCGCTGCTCGGCGGCCTGCGCAGCTCGTCGCAGATGATGTCGTACGAGGTCGCGATGGGCATGTCGCTGATGGGCGCGTTCCTGATCGTCGGCTCGCTCGAGCCCGGTCACATCGTCGCCTCCGGCGCGAGCGACGCGATCTCGCCGGCCAACCCGCTCAACTGGCTGTGGCTGTGGCAGCCGGTGGGGCTGATCTTGTTCTTCACCGCGGCGATCGCGGAGACCAAGCGCGCCCCGTTCGACATCCCGGAGGGCGAGCCCGAGATCATCGGCTACTTCGTCGAGTACTCGGGGATCCGCTGGGGCATGTTCTTCCTCGCCGAGTTCATCGAGATCGTGTTCATCTCGGCGGTGGTCGCCACGGTGTTCTTCGGCGGCTTCCAGGTGCCGTTCCTCGATCCGGATGGCTTCCGCATCGGCGGCTACATGGATCAGGTGAACCACATCTCGGCCGGCGGCTGGGTGTGGCACCTGCCCCACCTCGTGGTCGTGGTGCTGCAGCTCGCCGCGTTCGGCCTCAAGGTGGTCCTGCTGTCGTGGTTCCAGCTGATGATCCGGTGGACGCTGCCGCGGTTCCGCGTCGACCAGCTGATGAACCTCGGGTGGAAGCTGCTGCTGCCGCTCGCGCTCGCGAACATCATGGTCACCGCGTTGATCAAGCTGATCTACCTGTTCGCCACGGGGAGCTGACGATGTCCTCCGCCCACGACGATCACGAATCCCACGACGCCCACGCCGGCCCGAAGGTGCTCGCGACCCGCGGCAAGGTCCGCACGATCGCCGTCGTGCGCCCCACGCCGCACGAGACCAGCTTCCTCGCGGCGGGCGCCAAGGGGCTGGGCATCACGATCAAGCACTTCGCGCGCAACCTGTTCCTGCCGATGCGCAACGCCGCGGCGCGCGCCAAGGCCGGCGCGCCGGTCGATCAGCGCCTGCGCAACGAGATCGAGACCGTGCAGTATCCGGAGGAGAAGGTCACGTATCCGGAGCGCTTCCGCGGGCTGCACCGCCTGATGCTGCGCGACGACGGTGCGGTGCGCTGCGTGGCCTGCATGTGCTGCCCGACCGTGTGCCCCGCGCACTGCATCACGATCGTTCCGGAGGAGAGCGACGCGAAGTCGATCGAGAAGCGGCCCGCGATCTTCGAGATCGACGAGCTGCGCTGCGTGGTGTGCGGGCTGTGCGTCGAGGCATGCCCGTGCGACGCGATCCGCATGGACACCGGCGTGCACGCCGAGCCGGTCGAGGCGCGCGAGGACGCGATCGAGACCAAGGATTCGATGCTGTCGCGCGGGATCAAGTCGATCGCGGTGCAAGGCGGCGAGGGCCCGGCGTGGCGCGCCAAGCCGAGCGAGCCGCCGCGCGACGCCAATCGCTGAGATTGTCAACGACGATCGCGACGCGCGTTCGTGAACGGCGCAGTGACGTGATCCGCTTTTTTTCGATTGACGAAGTCGATCTCGATCCGTAGTTATAGAAATCGAGCACCGGCGGTTCGATGCGATACCCGGGGCGAATCTGTCTCCTACATTGCTATCCAGGGATCTGCCTCTGTTCCGGGAGTGCACGCCCGCCCGTCGGGAAGCCCGATGGAATATGTGGAGCCCACCTACGTAAATCGTAGGGGATAGACAGCCTCACGGTCGAACGGTCGTGCTCTTTTTGGGGTGCAGCGGCAACAACCGCTGCACCCCTTCTGTCATTTCGGTGACAGCGCCAGCTCGTAGCCCGGATGGTCGAGCCCCGTCGGCGGATAGCGCTCGTGGTGCGTGAAGCGAAAGCCGAGCTTCTCGAGCACGCGGCGCGAGCCGGCGTTGGCAGGATGGTGCCCCGCGAACAGCGCCGAGGCGGCGAGCACGTCGCGCGCGTACGCGATCACGCTGCGCGCGGCCTCGGTCGCGTAGCCGCGGCCGTCGTGCTCGGGCCGGAGGTAGAAGCCGAGCTCGTGGACGGCCGGCGCGCGCGGCTTGAGCCCGCAGCAGCCGACGTGCGTGGCGTCGTGTAGAAAGATCGGCCAGTACTGAAATCCATGGTCGCGCTGACAGGCGATCTCGCTGGCCAGTCGCGCACGGACACGGGCCTCGTCGAACGGCCCGCCGACCAGCCGCGTGACCCGCGGATCGCCGAACACCGCGCGCGCGAGCGCCAGGTCGTCGCCGCGCCAGGTGCGGAACGCGAGGCGCTCGGTCGGCGCGGGCGTCATGGGCCTCGATAACACGCTAGGCTTGCGCGATGGTGGTGGTGCGCCTGGTCATCGCGTTCGCGATCCTGGCGCTCGTGTTCGGCGCGATCGAGGCGCGCTGGCCGGCCCGCCGCCAGCCGCGCGTGCGCCGCGGCTTCCGGGTCGACGTCATCTACTGGCTGTTCACCCCGCTGGTGTCGCGCGCGCTCGCGGTGGGCTCGGTCGTGATCGTCGCGATCGCGATCGCCGCGATCGCCGGCGTGCCGCTCGATCGCGGGCTCGTGACCGCGTGGGCGCACCGCCCGGGCCCGCTCGCCGCGCTGCCGCGCGCGGTCCACGTCGCGCTGGTGATCGCGATCGGCGACTTCACCGGCTACTGGCTGCACCGCGCGTTCCATCGCGGCCGGCTGTGGCGGTTCCACGCGATCCATCACTCGTCGATCGATCTCGACTGGCTGTCCGCGACCCGGCTGCATCCGGTCAACGACGTCGTGCAGCGCGCGCTGCAGGCGATCCCGCTGCTCGCGCTCGGGCTCGATCCGGTCGTGGTCGCGGCGTACGTGCCGGCGCTGTCGCTCTACGCGATCGCGCTCCACGCCAACGTCGACTGGAGCTTCGGCCAGCTGCGCTACGTGATCGCGAGCCCGGCGTTTCACCGCTGGCACCACACCGGCGAGGCCGAAGGCCGCGACAAGAACTTCGCCGGCCTGCTGCCGATCTGGGACCTGGTGTTCGGCACGTTTTACATGCCCGCGCGCGCGCCCGGCGCGTTCGGCGTCGCCGACCCGGTGCCCGACGGCGTGCTCGCGCAGCTCGCGTGGCCGTTCCGCCGTCAATCGGCGCAGTAGTGGCCGCTGCCGATCGCGGGACAGCCGATCAGCGCGAGCACGTCCATCGTGGTCGCCACGCCGATGTGGATCAGCACGCCGCCCCAGATCGAGCGCGTGCGCATCGCCAGCGTGCCGAGGATCAGGCCCGCGATGATCGCGCCGAACGTCTCGGGCAGCGGCTTGCCGTAATGGATCATGCAATACGGCACGACCATCACGAAGATCGCGTTCGAGCCGCACGCCTTGCGCAGGCCGTTGAGGATGAACCCGCGGAAGAAGAACTCGAGCGAGATGAACTGCGCGGCGTACAGGCCCTCCCACAGCACGAGGTCGAGCAGCGAGCGGTTGGCCAGGCGATAGAACGGATAGGTCCGGCGAAACGAATCGGTGGTCGACGCGCCGAGCACGAGCGGCAACACGCACAGGAACAGCACGACGTAGATCCACAGGTGCTTGAAGAACCCGCGGAACGACACGTGGTAGTCGCGGATGCGCTGGCCCGGCATCGCGACGATCGCGATCATCGGGATGATCACGTAGCCGATCACGCGCCAGCCCGACCACCACGCGAAGCTGCGCAGCTCGTAGTAGTGGTCGCCGGCGTGGGGATGGAAGTGGTCCTCGAAGAACCCGCGATCGCCGATGTACTCCTGCAGCGTCAGCGACACCGCGCAGGTCACGAGGATCACCAGGACGCGCCAGTCGAAGTTGCCCGCGCGGCCGGGCTCGCGCTCGGTCTCGCGATCGATCGCGCGCCACTGCGCGATCGGGTTGAGCCAGCGCAGCCAGTCCACGACTACTTCGATTTCCCGAGCGCCGCGGCGGCCTGGCGCAGCCGGCGGCGCGTCAGCTCCTTGCCGAGCACCGCCATGGTCTCGAACAGCGGCGGCGAGGCCTTGCGCCCGGTGATCGCCACGCGCAGCAGCATGAACGCGTGCGACGTCTTCCAGCCGTGCGCCTCGCACCACGCGCGCGCGACCTCGTCGAGCATCGCGGGGTCCCAGCCGTCGCGCGCCTCGAAGCGCTCCACGAAGTCGAGCAGCGCACTGGCGACGTCGGCCGACGCGACCTCGGGCACGACCAGCTCGGGAAGCAGCGGCGCGAGCTCGAGATCGCCGGCGAAGAAGTACGCGGTCGCCGGGATCACCTCGTCGAGCTTCTTGATCCGCTCGCGCACCAGCGGCAGCACCTTCGCGAGGTAGGCCTTGTTGAGCCGCCACGCGATCAGCGCGTCGGCGAGTGCGTCGTAGGACAGCTCGTGGATGTACTGCTCGTTGAGCCAGGTCAGCTTGTCGAGGTCGAACACCGGGCCGCCGAGCGAGACCCGGTCCCACGAGAACACCTCGATCATCTCGGCGAGCGTGAACTTCTCGCGGTCGCCGCCGAACGACCAGCCCATGTTGCCGAGGAAGTTGAGCAGCGCCTGCGGCAGGATGCCGATGTCGCGGTAGTAGTTGATCGAGACCGGATGCTTGCGCTTGCTGATCTTGGTCTTGTTCTTGTCCGGGTTGCGCAGCAGCGGCATGTGGATGAACTCGGGCGGCTCCCAGCCGAACGCGCGATAGAGCAGCACGTGCTTCTGGGTCGACGAGATCCACTCCTCGGCGCGGATCACGTGGCTGATCTCCATCAGGTGATCGTCGACCACGTTCGCCAGGTGGTAGGTCGGCAGGCCATCCGACTTGAGCAGCACCTGATCGTCGATCTCCTTCGCATCGCGGCTGATCGCGCCGCGCAGGCGATCGCGAAACTCGATCGGCCCCGACAGCGGCACCTTGAGCCGGAGCACGTGGGTCTCGCCGCCCGCGGCGCGCCGCGCGCCGTCCGCCGGATCGAGGTCGCGGCAGTGGCGGTCGTAGCCGAGCGGCCGCTTCTCGGCCTGCTGCTGGACGCGCAGCTTGGCGAGCCGATCCTCGGTGCAGAAGCAGCGATACGCCTCGCCGCGCTCGAGCAGCAGCTCGGCGTGCACGCGGTAGATCGCCCCGCGCTCGCTCTGGCGATAGGGGCCAAATGACCCACCGACGTCGGGACCCTCGTCCCAGGCGAGCCCGATCCAGTGCAGCGCATCGAAGATCATCTGCTCGGAATCCGAGCGCGCGCGCGCCTGATCGGTGTCCTCGATCCGCAGGACGAACGCGCCTCCCTGCTGCCGGGCGAACGCGTAGTTGAACAGCGCGATGTATGCGGTGCCGACGTGCGGATCGCCGGTCGGCGATGGGGCAATTCTCACACGCACGGGCCGTGCGCCGCTGGCCATGGTGGGCCCGTATAACATGGCGTGATACCCTCAGGAAGCATGCGCGGGCTCCTGCTGGTCGTCGTGCTGGGCGGCATCGCAGCGCGCGCATCCGCGGATCCGCGCTCCATCACCGGCACGGTGACCGCCGCGCGCAGCCACTGGACCGCCGACGGCAGCCGGATCGTCACCGAGGCGACCGTGCGCACCGCGAGCGGCGACGTCGTGGTGAGCGAGCTCGGCGGCACGGTGGACGGCATGACGATGCGGACGATGCCCGGCCCGCCGGTGCTCGACGTCGGCATGCAGGTCGCGGTGACCGCGCACGACGACGTCGATCTCGCGCAGCGGCCGTACGTCGTGGTCGACGACGTCGCGCTGGTCGGCGCGAGCGTCGCGCCGCAGTTCGTGCGCACCGGGCCGACCAAGGCCGGGCACTACCTGTACTGGGAGTCCGGCTGCATCTTCGTGACGCCGGATTCGGCGGGTACGACCGAGATCGCGGGCGACGGCGAGTTCCCGATCATCACCGCGTCGATCGCTACGTGGAACACCGACACGGAAACGCCGACCTGCTCGTACATGGACATGAAGGAGCTGCCGGCCAAGCCGATGGAGGTCGGCAAGGACGAGGTCAACGTGATCAAGTTCCGCGACACGGTGTGGGGCCGGCCCGCGATCGGCGACGACCCCGCGCGGATGTACGCGGCGTCGGCCGCGGGGATCACGACCGCGACCTACATCGACGACGCGTCGAGCTCGCGCGACGGCGCGATCGTCGATGCCGACGTCGAGATCAACGGCGTCAACTTCGCGATCGCGATCAACGGTCAGACCCTGGGCAGCGCGTCGTGCATCGCCGAGCTGCAGAACACGATGACCCACGAGCTCGGCCACGTGCACGGCCTGCAGCACACCTGCCTGGCGCCCGGCGACCCGCCGCGGATCGACAACAACGGCAACCCGGTGCCGGAGTGCGCCGACACCACCGACCCGATGATCCTCGACGCCACGATGTACAACTTCCAGGACTGCGGCGAGACCAAGAAGGAGACGCTCGAGGTCGACGACACCAGCGCGATCTGCACGATCTATCCGACCGCGAGCGATCCGGGGACCTGCAAGGCGGTCGAGCCGCCCGGCGGCGGCTGCTGCGACGCCGGCCGCGACCCGGGCGGGGCGCTGGCGCTGGCCGGGCTGGTCGGCCTGATCCTCGCCAGACGCAAGCAACCGGCGGTTTCCTCCCGATAGTTGCGAATCTTCGCGGGTTCCTCAATCCTTGAGGCATGGGTGCGGTCTGCCCGTCGTGCGGTGTCGCCGTCGTGCCCGGCTATGTCCGGTGCCCGAAGTGCCACGCCGCGCTGCCGCACCGCGCGCACAACGTCTCGCTCGGGGGCACCGCCGTGATCGGCCCGCGCTCGGCGCGCGCTCCGATCCTGGTGATCGCGGCGGTCGCGGTCGTGGTCGTCGCGACGATCGCGTGGAGCCTCGTGCGCGGCTCGACCCGGCCGGCGGCGCCGCATCCTGCGACGACCGCACCGGCGCCGCCGGCGATCGAGAGCTCGGCCGCGCCGCCGCCGCCGCAGGCGCGACCCACCGTGCTCACCGGCGCGCAGGTCGCGGCCCGGCTCCAGCACGAGCTGCACCGCCAGAGCCTGCGGGCGACCGTCGAGGCGATCGACGATCGGGTCGACGTGCAGTCGCCGTCGTGCGGCGAGCCCGGGCTCAAGCACCTGATCGATGTCGAGTCCGCAGCGTTCCGCGCGGCCGGCTTGACCACCGTGCGCTGCTTGGAGGAGAGTGGCGCCGTTGTCTTCGAGCACCAGCTCTGATTCCGAGCGCCCCGCGCTGCGCACCGGCAAGCCTCACCGCTTGATCTTGCCGCTCGGCATGCGCGTGCTCGTCCAGATCATCCGCGACGAGGATCGCACCGACGCGGGGCTGTACCTGCCGGCGGGCGCGAAGGAGGCGCAGGACCAGGCGCTGTACGGCAAGGTGATCGAGGTCGCGCGCGATCGGCCTACCACCGACGAGGCGACCGAGAACGTGTCGGGCGTGCCGCACGGCGCGCACGTGCTGTTCCGCAAGGAGGCCGGCGTGCGCGTGCCGTGGGACGATCGGCTGCGCCTGATCGAGGTCAAGGACGTGCTCGCCACCGTCGAGGAAGTTCACGCCGAGGAAGCGCACTGATGGAATCCGCCCCGCCCCGCCCGACCATCCCCGTGCTGTCCGCGCTGCCGCTCGCGCTGCACACCGCGCGCCTCGTGCTGCGCCCGCTCGCCGAGCGCGACGTCGACGATCTGCATCCGCACGCGTCGGATCCCGAGGTGAGCCGGCTGATGAGCTGGAACGCGCACGCCGACCGGCGCGAGACGCTCGGCTTCGTGCAGCGCCAGGTCGAGGCGCTCGCCAACGGCAGCGACCTGACCTGGGCGATCGAGCACGACGGCAAGGCGTGCGGCTGCATCGGCCTCGGCGGGATCACCTGGACGTTCCGTGCGTGGCGGATCGACCGCGCCGAGCTCGGCTACTGGATCGCGCGGCCGCTGTGGGGCCAGGGCCTGATGAGCGAGGCCGCGCTCGCCGCGACCAAGTTCGCGTTCGACACGCTCGGCCTGCACAAGCTGACGATCGGCTGCATCGAGGGCAACGTCGCGTCCAAGCGGATCATCGACAAGCTCGGGTTCCGCTTCCTCGCGCGCCACGAGGACGACGTGTGGCGCGACGGCCGGTGGTGGTCGCACCTGCGCTACGAGATGCTCGCCGCAGAATGGGGCGACGCCGCCCGCACGCTGCGGTTCAATAGACCTCGCCCGACTTGACGCGCTCGATCATCTGATCGAGCGTGCGCCGCGCGGCATCGCTGCACTCGACGATGCGCACCCCGAACCCGGTCGGATAGTCCAGCGCCTCGGCCGAGCCCGCGTCGACGATGCGCACGACCACGACCTTGACCTCGACCGCCTGATCGTAGTCGTAGAGATCGAGCTGGAGCGCGGAGCCGACCTTGAACGGATACGCGCGCGCGACCTTGGTGTAGAGGAACAGCCCCTGACGCGACAGGTCGCGCGTGCGGAACACCAGCTCCTGACCGTCGGCCCCGTGCACCCGCACGAACGCGTCGACGCGGACGCGCTCGGCACCGCGCTCGCAAGTCTCGCTCATGCCTCACGATACCGCCGTTGAGCGCAGCCGATCCACGCCGCGTGTGCTAACCTCGCGGCTAACAACTGGACCGCGATGGACGTCCGCTGCGAGAAGTGCCAGACGGAGTACGAGCTCGACGAAAGCCGTCTCAAACCGGGCGGCGTCACCGTCAAGTGCACCAACTGCGGTCACATGTTCAAGATCCGCAAGCGCACGCCGACCAACGTCGGCTTGCCGGCGGTCGCGGCGCCGGTGCAGGAGCGGCCGCGCGCGACGCCGCCATCCAAGCCGCCGGTGGTGAGCGACGAGGCGCCGACCACGCGCGCGCCGTCGCAGCAGGACGACGCGCCGACCACGCGCGCCGGCGTGCCGCGCGCCGAGACCGATCTCGGCTCGGGGCCGACCGCCGAGCGCCAGTGGCTGATCCGGCTCGACAACGGCGAGCAGAAGAGCTGCCGCGAGCTCGCGACGCTGCAGCAGTGGATCCTCGCGGGGATCGTCACGCGCGAGTCGCTGATCTCGCGCTCGGGCAAGACCTGGAAGCGGCTCGGCGACATCTCCGAGCTCCACCAGTACTTCGTGATCGCCGACGAGGCGCGCTTGCAGCGCGCGGCCAAGCCGACGCCCAAGCCGGCGGCGCCGACCATCCTCGGCGTCGGCTCGCGGCCGGCCGCGGCGGGCGGCACGGTCTTGCCCGACGACGACGAGGCGCGCACGTCGAGCAACTACCGCCAGCGCAAGACCACGCCGCCGCCGCCCCCGCCCGCGCGCACGCCGCCGAGCGGCTCGCCGATCACGACCCGGCCGAACCCGCTCGCGCAGACCGAGCTGGCGCCGTCCACGACCACCCCGCCCCGGATGCCTCGCCCGCACACGCCCCCGCCGCCGCTGCCGCCGCGCGCGCCCGGCGCGACCCCGCAACCGCCCGGCGGCCGCCAGACCGCGGCGTGGGCGAGCGGCGACATCAAGCCGAGCGAGTCGCTCGCCGCGATGCCGCAGGGCCCGCTCGGCGGCCGGCTCGCGGCGATCCCCGACGAGCCGGCGTTCGCCGGCCGCGTGCGGGTGTCGCCGACCGACGAGTCGTCGTTCGAGACCGGCAAGGTGCGGCTCGAGGACGACGACGAGCTGATGCCCGGGCGGCGCGGCTCGAAGGCGGGCCTCGTCATCGCGATCATGTCGCTGCTGGTGATCGCGGGTGCGGCCGGCGTGATCTACATCTACGCGTTCCGCAACCCGAGCACCGCGACCACCGCGCCGGCCGACGCCAAGCAGGTCGCGGTCACCAAGGCCGACGCCGCGGCGCCGACCGTCGTGCCGGTGGCCGACGCGGCGCCGGCCGCCTCGCCGGTCGACACCGCGCGCGACGAGCTGGTCGGCGGGGTCGAGACGCGCATGAAGGCCGCGCTCGACGCGCTCGCGAGCAAGGACGATCCGGCGGCGCAGGCGCTGCGCGCGCGGCTCATGGCCGCGCTCGCGCAGAGCATGGAGGATCGCGCCGGGCTCGGCGCCGACAAGACCGAGGCGGATCAGCTGCGCAAGGACGCCAAGCAGCTCGTGCTGGACGCCGCGCCGCTCGCGCAACGCGCGTTCAAGGCCCAGGCCGACGACCCCAGCGCGAACCTCGCGATGGCCGACGTGCTGCGCATGCAGGGCAAGTCGGCGCGCGACGTGCGCCACCACATCGACGCCGCGCGCGCCAAGGCCGGCGGCGACAAGGAGCTCGCGCGCTCGATCGCGCTCGCCGAGGCGCTGCTCGACGCGCGCGACGGCAAGCTCGACGAGGCCGGCAAGGCGCTGGCGTCGATCGACAGCGCGGGCGACGCGCGCGTGCAGTTCGAGGCCGCGATGATCGCGTTCGCGCAGAGCCACCCGGACGCGGCCAAGCCGATCGTCGACCAGCTGCTCGCGACCCAGCCCGATCACGAGGGCGCGCGCGCGCTGGAGCAGAAGCTCGAGGTCGTGGTCGCGCGCACCGATCCGATGCCGACCGAGGACGGCGGCAGCGCCAAGCCTCCGACCCCACCGCCGCACGATCACGGCGGCGTCACCCATCCGGTCGAGACCGGCGGCGACTACGACAGCCTGGTCGCGCGCGCCAACAAGCTCGCCGAGGAGAACTGCACCAAGGCGATGGACGTCTACGGCAGGGCGCTCGAGCAGAAGCCGAACGGCGTCGAGGCGCTGACCGGCATGGGCTACTGCCACCTCGACGCCAAGCAGTTCGCCAGCGCGTTCTCGAACTTCCGCTCCGCGCTCGTGGTCGCGCCCAGGTACGAGCCCGCGCTCGGCGGGATTGCCGAGACCTACCAGCGCCAGGGCAACCGCGATCAGGCGATCGAGTCGTGGAAGAAGTACCTCGAGGTGTTCCCCGGATCGCCCAAGGCAAAGAAGCAGCTCGACATTCTCGGCGCCGGCGATACCCCGGCGCCCGGCAGCGCCGCGCCGCCGCCCGAGCCGGCCCCCGCGCCCGCACCAGCGCCTGCTCCCGCACCCTCGCCGCCCCCCACGACACCGGATCAAGGAAGCGGATCCGGATGATATGACCCGGGCATGCGTGCCCGTCTGGTCGTGATCGCCGCGCTCGCGGCGTGCAGTCCTCCCCGCCATTCACCGCTCGAGCACGCCGGCACCGCGCCGGCGACCCAGGGCAGCGATCCGTGGTCCGAGCTCCACGCCGCGGCCGGCTCGTCCAAGCCCGACGACAGCGGGCTGGCCGGCCTGCAGGGCATCCTCGCCAAGCTCAAGGAGGCGATCGCGACCCCCGGCCCGTACGAGGCGCCGGAGCACTCGCCCGGGTTCGACGCTCGCAAGCCGCACTGGGCCGTGATGAAGCTGTCCGGCACGGTCGTCGAGCGCGAGGCCTACTCGCTGGGCGGCGGCCACAGCGTCGAGCTGCGCACGCTGACCGATCGGCTGCGCGCGCTCGCCAAGGACGAGCACCTGGTCGGGCTCGTGCTGCGGGTCGGCGGGCTCGGGATCAGCCTGCCCGACGCGGTCGAGCTGCGGCTCGCGATGCACGACTTCCGCGCCGCCGGCAAGGGCCTGCGCTGCTACGCCGAGGACATGTCGAACACGACGTACCTCGTGGTGGCCGCGTGCGACTCGATCGGGATCGCGCCGCTCGGCGTGGTCGCGATCACCGGGCCGGCCGCGATGCCGATCCACGTCAAGCCGCTGCTCGACAAGCTCGGCATCCAGGCCGACTTCCTGCACGTCGGCGCGTACAAGGGCGCGGCCGAGCCGCTGACCCGCGACGCGCCGTCCAAGGAGATGGAGGAGACGCTCGGCGCGATCCTCGACCAGCGCTACGCCACGATGGTCGACGTGATCGCGAGCGAGCGCAAGCTCGACCCGGCGCAGGCCAAGGCGCTGATCGACACCGGGCTGTTCACGTCCGACCAGGCCAAGGCGGCGCACCTGATCGACGAGGTGGCGCCGTTCGAGGCGTTCCGCGACGAGTCGAAGGCGCCGTGGACGCGGGTGCGCGTCGTGCCCGGCGACGCCGATCAGGCGCAGCTCGCCGCGTGGATGAAGATCGCCCGCTTCCTCGGCATCGTGCCGCCCGAGCGGCCCAGTGGCCCGCACGTCGCGGTGGTCTACGCGCTCGGCAACATCGTCGACGGCGACGGCGACGGCGTGCTCGGCGCGCGCCAGGAGATCGCGGCGCACACCCTGGTCGCCGCGTTGCGCGCGATCGCGGCGGACGACGAGGTCAAGGCGGTCGTGCTGCGGGTCGACTCCGGCGGCGGCAGCGCGCAGGCCAGCGAGCTGATCTGGCACGCGGTGAACGAGCTGCGCGCGAACAAGCCGGTCGTGGTGTCGATGAGCGACGTCGCGGCGAGCGGCGGCTACTACATCTCGAGCGACGCGACCAAGATCTTCGCGCTCGACGACACGCTCACCGGATCGATCGGCGTGGTCGGCGGCAAGCTCGCGCCGGCCGGCGCGCTCGCCAAGCTCGGCATCAACACGTTCCCGATCGGGCGCGGCAAGCACGCGACGATGATGGCGAGCCTGGGGCCGTGGACCGCCGACGAGCAGGCGATCATCCAGGGCACGATGCAGTCGGTCTACGACCAGTTCGTCGCGCGGGTCGCGGAGGGCCGCCACAAGAAGCCCGCCGACATCCTGCCGATCGCGCAGGGCCGGGTGTGGACCGGCGCGCGCGCCAAGGAGCTCGGGCTGGTCGACGAGATCGGCGGGCTGGACGCCGCGCTCGCCGCGGCGCAGGACCTCGGCAAGGTGCCGGCGACGACCGAGCTCGAGATCTACCCGCCGGCGCCGACCCTGCGCGACCTGCTGGTCGGGTTCGGCCAGGTCCAAGCGCCGCTCGGGCTGCGCTCGAGCCTCGACCAGCTGCGCGCGCTCGATCCCGCGATCGCGAGCGCGGCCGAGCAACTGGTCGCGATCGCGCTGTCGTTCCGCGACGCGCAGATCCAGACCGTCGCCGTGCTGCCACCGCTGTACTAGCCATGCGCGCGCTGCTCGGGCTCGCGATCGCCGCCGCCTGCACGTCGCGGGCGCACGATCCCGCGCCCGCTCCGGCGGAGGGCGGCCCATCCGACCACCGCACGCCATGCGACGGCGCCGGCGCGCCGTGCAACGACGTCTACGTGGTCGCGCACCCCGACGACGATCTGCTGTTCATGAACCCCGACATCGAGAACAGCATCGCGACCGGCAACAACGTCACGGTGGTGGTGCTCACCGCGGGCGACGTCTACGTCGACGACCTCGCGAAGGATTGCGGCAAGCCGAGCCACGACGACCCCGAGGTGTACTGGCGCGATCGCGAGCGCGGCATGCTGAACGCGTACGCGCACATGGCGCGCAAGCAAGCGTTCGACGCGTACGTCGAGGGCAACGCGGTGCCGCCCGACTGGCGGCGGATCGCGGATCCCGGCCACACCGGGATGAGCGTCGACGGGCTCGAGCTCGCCGGCTACCAGCTCGAGCTCGGCTCGTGCGGCCACGTCGGTTGCGAGCGCCAGAAGGTCCGGGTCATCTTCTTCCGGTTCGCCGACATCCAGCTGCAGTGCCTGTGGAACAACACGCCGGGCTGCCTCGGCGGCGGGTACCATCCCGAGATCGCGAAGCCCGCCGAGCTCGAGTGGGCCAGGGGCAGCTGCGCGCACCACGACGAGCTGAGCTGCACCGGCGACGCCGACTGCCCCGCGGGCGACACGTGCGCGAACCTGCCCCAGCAGGTCGCGGGCACGTGCGCCAAGCATCCCGACACCGCGTGCTACTCGAGCTGGGGCTGCCCGTCGGGCGACACCTGCGCGAACGCGTCGTGCGCGGGCTGCGTGGTGCGGACCGGCACGTACTACGCGTACACGCTGGGCTGCGCGACCACCGCGACGCGCACCTGCAGCGGCACGTCGGCCTGCGTGTTCCCCGGCGACGGCGGCGATCGCTGCTGCACGGCCTGCACGACCACGCCGGCGAGCGATCAGTGCCCGCTCGGCACCGAGATCCCGGAGCAGAAGGTGGTCGGCCGCGATCAGCTGATCCGGATCCTCGCCGCGCTGTTCACCCGGCTCGAGGCGGACTCGGTGAGCACGCTCGACGCCTCGAACCTGAACTTCGACGTGCTCGGCGATCCCGACGGCTCCGGCTACCACGAGTTCTGGACCCACTACTACACCGGGCTGTTCACGCTCGCCGCGCTCGCCGACGCGCAGGCGACGACCACGACCCACATCGCGCCGCGCATGTACC
The DNA here is from genome assembly GCA_035516595.1 of Kofleriaceae bacterium. GTDB lineage: Bacteria > Myxococcota_A > Polyangia > Haliangiales > Haliangiaceae > JABFXX01. The sequence continues at coordinate 15,740 of DATJAE010000302.1, forward strand.
GCGACTACACGGTCGATCAGGAACCGCAGAACCTGTCGTTCTCGGGCGCGCAGCAGCTACAGAAGCGCCAGACGTTCGCGCGTTACTTCCTGTTCGACGACAAGAGCCGGCTCGCGTCGGGCACGATCGACGATCCGAAGTTCGGCGCGCGCGACTACGACGTCGGCTACGAGTACCGGATGTACGCGGCGCGCGCGCTGGTCGGCACGCGCGAGCTGCACGGCCGGCTGCGCGTCGCGACCGGCGGCTGCCTGCTCGGCGACGCGACG
>DATJAE010000303.1:0-6871 GCA_035516595.1 Kofleriaceae bacterium
ATCAGATCGGCGTCGGTGTAGTCCCATCCGGTCGCGGCGTTGACGAGCTCGGTCCACGGCAACGAGCCGGTCAGCATCGTGAACATGCACAGGCCGAGGCCGTTCATCGCCTGGTGCGCGTTCGAGTGCAGCGCCTGCGCCTTGCCCTTGCCCTCGGTGCCCTTCCACTTGACGTTCCAGTCCTTCTTGTCGGCGGCCTTCGGCAAGGACAGCCCGACGCCGAACGTCTCGTTCCACGACGCGGAGCCCGCGGTGTGGCGGCCGGGGGTCGGATCGGCGATGTAGGTCACGCCCATCAGCGAGGTGAACCGGCTGTCGTGATACGCGGGCTCGCCGCCGTGGACATGCACGGCGTACGCCTCGGAGCCCTTGCCGAGGTGCTCGGCCGCGCGCTGGACGCCGTTGCCGAGCCACGCGCCGCAGCCGTCGCCGAGCGCCATCTTGATCGTGAGCGCGAGCGCGCCCTCGCCGTTGCCCCACCGCATGTCGATGCCGTCGAGGTCGGCCGCTCCGAGCAGGCCGCGCTCGACGCACTCGCACACCCACGCGAGCGTCATCGACGAGCTGACCGCGTCGATGCCGAGCCGGTTGCACGCGTCGTGGCACGCGGTGACCAGCTCGATGTCGTCGTTCAAGAGATTTGCGCCGAACCCGACGATGGTCTCGTAGTCCGGGCGCCGGACGTCGGTCAGGCCGCGCGACTTGACCCGCACGATCCCCTTGCACGGCATCGGGCAGTCGCCGCACGACAGCTTCTTCGCGATGTACTTGTCGACCACGCTGCCGTCGATCTTCATGCCGCGGCTCGCCAGCGGGAAGTCCTTCGCGCCGACGCCGAGCCAGTTCTTGATCGGCGCGTCGCCGTTCTCGATCGACAGCGCGACCGCCGCGGTCGTGCCGCGCTCGGCCCACAGCCGGCGCATCGACGCCTGCGGCGACTGCAGCTTGGCGCCGAGCCGCGTCATCATCCGGTACATCCAGCCGAGCCAGCGCTTGGGCTTGCCGAACCACGCGAAGATCCGCGCCAGGAGCCCGAGGTCGCGCTTGTACTCGTCGGTGATCCGCTTGCACACCGCCGCGAACGCGTCGGGCCGCGCGACCGGCACCTCGCCGGTGCCGGCGACGACGATCGCCTTGAGGTTCTTGCTGCCGTAGATCGCGCCGAAGCCCTGGCGGCCGAACGCGTGGTAGCGGTCGTTCATCACCGACGCGATCCGCTGCTGCTTCTCGCCCGCCGGCCCGATCGCGGACACGCCGACGTCGCGCTTGCCGCCGAACGTCTGCTTGATCGCGTCGAACGTCTCCGGCACCTCCTTGCCCCACAGCTCGCCGGCCGGCTCGAACCGGACGTCGCCGTCGCGGATCACGAGCAGCGTGGGCTCGGCCGCCTTGCCGCGCACGACCACCGCGTCGTAGCCGGCCTTGCGCAGGTGGATGCACACGCTGCCGCCCGAGTTCGAGTCGGCCCACGTGCCGGTGAGCGGCGACTTGCCGACGATCTGGATGCGCCCGGAGAACGGCGCGTGCAGGCCGGTGAGCAGCCCGGAGCAGATCGCGAAGCAGGCCTCGGGCGCGAGCGGATCGGTTCCGGCCGGGAAGTGCTTCCACATCAGCCACGCGCCGAGGCCGTAGCCGCCGAGGTAGCTGCGGTACACCGACGCGTCGATCGCCTCGACCTGCGACGTCTTCGCGGTGAGGTCGACGAACAGCACCCTGCCGTGGAAGCCCTTGTGGGCCGGGACCAGCGCTTCCGCCATGGCCGGCAGTGTAGACGCGCTAGCCAGCCGGGGCGAGCACGATCGCGTCGCCCTCGACGGCGACCACCGGCGCGGCGGCGGGGTCGAACCGCGCCGCCACGACACGAACGCCGCTCGGCGCGGTGATCGCATCGCCGGGCTCGATCCGCTCGCCCGCCGCGAGCGTCCTCGCGACGTCGCGCAGCAGCAGCGCGGCCTCGGTCGCGCCGTCGGGCTGGACGCCGAGCACGACGATGTCGGGGCGGCCGAACTTGCGCAGGCCGAGCGACCACGCGGCGAGCGTGCCGTCGCCGACCTCGTCGAAGAACAACGTGACCTCGTGCATGACGTCGAACGTGCGATCGGGCGCGAGCTCGGCGACGTCGCTGCCGAGGTGCGCGCGCGCGGCGTAGACGTCGACGATCACGGCGGCGCCCTCCTCGCACACGCACTTGGCGAGCGCCCACGCGGCCTGGACGTGGCCGAGGTCGTCGGGATCGGCGAGCTGGCCTTCGATCACGTAGACGTGGCTCGACGCGAGCGCCGCGGCCGCGGCCTCCGGGCCGAGGTCGGCGGCGATCAGGTCGGCAAACGGCGCGACCACCTGGTCGGTGAACCACGCCGGATCGTCGGCGCGATCGCGCGCGACCAGCGCGACCGCATCGGCGCCGTCGCCGGAGTCCGGCATGCCGTGCCGCGTGCGCGACACCGGCAGCGGATCGGGCAGCTTGGTCGACGACAGCGCGATCAGCGCGATCTCGCCGGCGCCTCCGCCCACGACGTAGTGCTCGCGCGTCCAGACCGGCGGCACTACGCGCTCTCGTCGGCGTACATCGCTTCGATCTCGGTCGCGTACTTCTGCGCGACCACCTTGCGCTTGATCTTCAAGGTCGGCGTGAGCTCGCCGGAGTCGATGGCGAACGGCCGCGCCAGGATCGCGAACTTCTTGACCTGCTCGACGCGCGCGAGCTGCTGGTTGACCTCGTCGATCCGCACCTGGATCGCCGAGCGGATCGCCGGCGCCCGTGCGAGCTCGCCGTCGGGCGCGAGCTTGCGCGCGGCGGCCTCGTCCAGCGTGATCAGCGCGGTGAGGTACTTGCGGCGATCGCCGATCACCACGGCCTCGCCGATCAGCGGCGACTCCTTGAGCGCCGCCTCGATGTTCTTCGGCGCGATGTTCTTGCCGCCGGCGGTGATGATGATCTCCTTCTTGCGCCCGGTGATCGACAGGAAGCCGTCCCGGTCGAACGCGCCGAGATCGCCCGAGCACAGCCAGCCGTCCTGCAGGGTCTCGGCGGTCGCCTCCGGTTCCTTGTAGTAGCCGAGGAACACGTTCGGCCCCTTGACCAGGATCTCGCCGTCCTCGGCGATCTTGACGGTCAGCCCCGGGATCGCCGGCCCGACGCTGCCGACCTTGGTGCGGCCGTGCAGGTTGCACGAGGTCGGGCCGCAGTCCTCGGACTGGCCGTAGATCTCGTGGATCGGCAGATCGATGCTCGCGAAGAACTCGAGCACGTCGGGCGCGATCGGCGCGGCTCCGGACAGCAGCTCCTGCACGCGGTCGAACCCGAGCGCCGCCTTGATCTTGGAGGTCACGAGCCGGGTGGCGAGCCGGTACTGCAGCTCGAGCAGGCGCGGCACCGGCTCGCCGCGGTCCTTGTACGCGTGGACCGCGCTGCACACCGCGCGCGCGCGCTCGAGCAGCAGCTTCTTGGCGCCGGTGGCCTCGGCCATCTTCGCCGCGAGCACGGCGTGAAACTTCTCCCAGATCCGCGGCACGCCGAAGAACACGGTCGGCCGCGCCTCCTTGATGTTGTCGGCGAGCTTCTCGAGCGACTCGCTGAAGTACACCGTGTTGCCGGCGGTCGCCGGGTTGTGGAGCGTGCACATCTGCTCGGCGATGTGCGACAGCGGCAGATAGCTGAGCAGCACGTCGCCGGTGCGCCGGCCGACGATGTCGAGCAGCGTCTTCGAGGTCCACGCCAGGTTGCCGTGCGACAGCATCACGCCCTTGGGCGGGCCGGTCGTGCCGGACGTGTAGATCAGCGTCGCGAGGTCGGCCTGCTCGATCGCGTCGATCCGCTGGTCGAGCTCGGACTCGGGCACCGCGTCGGCCTTCGCGAGGAAGTCGTCCCAGGTCAGGACGTCGTCGCCGGTCGCGGTCGCGCCGCGCATCATCACGATCCAGCGCAGCAGCGGCAGCTGGGCGCGCCGCGCCTTGACCTTGGCGAGCTGCGCCGCGTTCTCGACCAGCACGGCCACCGACTCGGAGTGGTGGATGATGTACTGGACCTCGTCGGGCGAGCACGTCGTGTAGATGCCCGCCGGGACGCCGCCGGCCATCATCGCGGCGTGATCGAAGATCGCCCACTCGGGGCGGTTGTAGCCGAGGATCGAGACCTTGCCGCCGCGCGGCATGCCGAGCGCGATCAGCGCGCGCGCCGCGGTGCGGATCTGCTCGGCGTAGCTCTTCCAGCTGGTCTCGAGCCAGCGGCCGTCGCTCTTCGCGCAGTACGCGATCGCGGTGGGGCGCTCGGCGGCCTGGCGCAGCACGCGCTGCGGGATGGTGTCGCGGGTCATCGCGCGCGAGCTTAGCTCTTCTTCTTCTTCTCGCCGGGGAAATACGTGGTCGAACGCTTGGCGCCCTTGGTCTTGATCGCACCGTCGGCGATCAGCTTGCGGATCGGCAGCGCGAGCTCCTTGGTCGAGGTGCCGAGCTGCTTGTTGATCTGCTCGATGCGCAGGCCGGGATGCTTGGCGACGAACGCGTGGAAGCTGTCGCCCAGCCCGTCGAGCTCGTTGGCCGAGCGCTTGGCGCCGCGGCCGCGGCCCCGACCGCGCCCGGCGAGCGCCCCGGCGGCGCGTTTGCCGAGCGCGCTCTCCAGCGTGTCGATCGCAGCGCGCCGCGCCAGCTCGGTGATCTGGGAAACGAAGTCGGCGACGACGCGATTCATCTCGTTCTGGAAGTCACTCATCGATATCCTCGGTCTCGCAGATAGAGCATATCGAGGATCGATTTACAACTCACGGCGCAGGGAATGCTCGGAACACGTCCGATAACGTCGTGTACACGACCGGGCCGAGATCCCGAGTGGCAAGGTGACTGTCGACGTACGACAGGTAGTCATCGACTTCCCGGTCCCCCGGGCGAAGCGCTGGTCGACGGAGGGCAAGCCCATCATCAACGTGTGCGCGCGGCGAGCGCATTGCCTGCCCAGTTCTCGTCGAAGATCATCTCGATCTCGGCGAGCGACACGTAGTCGATGATCACGCCGTTGTCCGGCACTGCGACTGCGCCGAGGCTCGCGCCGGGCTCCACGCGCACGATCTCGCGCTGACTCGGCCAGTACGGTCGGCTGGTGTCTTCGATCGGAGCCCAGTGAACCATGTTCCAGCTCGCGAGCACTTTGCCTTTCCACGCGGGCTGGAGGTATTTCCAGTTGAGCGCGGAGGAGTCCGCGAGATAGCCATTGTCGTGAAGCGCGAACAGCGTATCGAGCGTCGCGCTCCGACCGCCGGCGCGAAACGTTCGCGGCTCGGCGATGCCGTGCTGGGCAAACACCGCGGCGGCGTGCGCGCAGGACGCTGGATTCGTCGCGGCCGCCGGCCGATCTCGTCGCGCCAGTGTCGCGCTCGCCGTGGATCAGGTGTCGCGCGCGGCGCGGCGCGGGTCGCTCACCGGGTCGGTATCGGTGATGGCGCCCAGAACTGCGTGATCCACATCGTCGGGTGATTCGCATGCAGCCTGTCGATATCGGCAGTCGCCGCGTCGCCGGGGCGGAGAAGTCGTAGTCGGTCGATACCATCACGTAGTAGGCGGCACTGCGATGAGACGGCGGCGCGGCAGCGCGATCACGCCGTCCCCCGAAAAGAGGACGGCCCGCGCCCCGGAACGGCAGGCGCGGGCCGAAGGTGCTTGTCAGTCGCGCTACGGGTGCTGGCCGGCGCAGGTCGTGTCGTTGGTGCCGTCGCACGGCAGCAGCATCGCGGTCATGAGGTTCGTGGCGGTGATGCCGGTGCCGGTGGGCGCCGCCGTCATGAAGTAGCCGTAGCTGAAGTCGCCGCTGACCGGCGTGCCCTGCTCGGTGGAGACGTCGTAGGTGTTCGAGTACCAGTTGTCGTACGTGAAGTCGGCGCTGTTACCCGAGTAGAACATCAGGCCGTAGGCCGCCATGCTCACGTTGGTGTGCGACACCTTGATCACGTCGCCGTCGCCGCCGAAGTGCATGTCGCAGTGGGTCGAGTTCGGGGTGGTCGCCGCCGTGCCGATCCACGAGTACTGCATGTCGACCGTGCCGCCGTTCATGACGAGCAGGTCGCCGGGCGACTCCGACAGGTGCGAGTCGCGGAACGTCGCGGTCGATGTCGCCACGAGGTTGACCGAGGCGCCGGTCACGGTCGCGTACTTCATGATGAGCGCGCTGTTCGGGCCGAGGTCGAACCCGCCGAACGACGTGGCGCCGGAGGCCGGCTGGATGGTCACGACGCCGGTGCCGGTCGTGCCCTCGATATCGAGCGTGCCGTTGATCGTGAACGACACCCCGGAGGTGACCGTCACGGTCGTGCCCGCCGCGATGGTCAGGGTCACGTTGGGATCGACCGTGACGGCGCTGGTCACGTTCTCGGTCCCGCTCCACGTCGTGTTGGTCGTGATGTGCCCGGTATCGCTGCCCGAGCCGCTGCCGGATCCGCTGCCGGATCCGCTGCCGCTGCCCTGGTCATCCCCGCTTGGCGCGGGGCTGCCGACGACGCATGCGACCAAGGGTAAGGACAGGACAAGAGCTAGCGCCTTCATCATGCGCGAATTGTAAAGCAACCGATGTGCCGCCAGGTGCGGGCCTTGATGGCTGTGATCATTGGGTTACACCGGCGCGGCGACCGCGGTCGATCGGGGGCTCTACCCCCAGGCATGGGACGACTGTCCCCGATCTGCGCAGGGTGGGATGGTAAGACCAGGTGGTGGACGCGGACGAGCGCGAGATGCGAGCGCGGGCGATCGTCGCCCAGGCCCGGCGCTGGCGAACCCCGTGGCCGCGCTGGGTGTGGGTCGCGGCGATCGCGGTCGGCGTGCTCTGCCTCGCCGGGATCGCGATCGGCTGGATGGCGGCGAGCCGGCCGCCGGCGCACGTGGCGCA
>DATJAE010000304.1:0-15989 GCA_035516595.1 Kofleriaceae bacterium
CCGTCCCACGGCACCTGGCCGGTGAGCAGCTCGTACGTCAAGATCCCGACGCCGTAGACGTCGCTGGCCGGCGACGCGGGCTCGCCGCGGATGCGCTCGGGCGCGACGTAGTGCGGCGTGCCCGACAGCGACGTCGACGCGCGCGACGTGACGAGCGGGCGAGCGAGCCCGAAGTCGAGCAGCTTCGCGACCATCTTCGACCGCTTTCCATCGTGATCCTCCTCGGCGATCAGGATGTTCTCGGTCTTGATGTCGCAGTGGACGACGTTCTGCTTGTGGATGTAGTGCAGCGCCTCGGCGACCTGCAGCACGATCTCGCACGCCTTCTTCACCGCCATCTTCTTTTCGCGGAACAGCAGCCGGTGCAGCGGCTCGCCGTCGACGAACTCCATCACCATGTACATCCCGACCTTCTCGTCCTCGCCGAAGTCGACCACCGACGTGATGTTCGGGTGCGCCATCGCCGAGGCGAATCGCGCCTCGCGATAGAACAGCTCGCGCGCCTCGTCGGTCTCGGCGACCGTGTTCGAGATGATCTTCAGCGCGAACCGCCGCGACAGGTGGATGTGGTTGACCTCGTAGACCTTGCCCATCCCGCCCTGACCGATGCGCTTGACGATCTGGTAGCGCCCGCCGATCAGCGACGAGTGCTGCGCGGTGGTCACGCGCACCGCGGCGCTGCGCGCCGGCGGGATCGGCGTGTTCGGTACGCGCTGGCTGCGCGACAGCGGCTTCTCCGGCGTGGTCGGGCGACGCGCCGCGGTGTCGTTGCGCGGCCGCGCCGGCACGGGCACCGGCCGCGCGCCGGTCAGCGAGTCACGGCCGGGGACGAGCGCGCGGTGATCGAGCCGCACCTCGCTGGAGTCGTCGACGTGGACCTCGGGCAGGCGGGGAAGATCCTCGGGCGGGGGCGGCGGCAGGGGGAACGCCGGCGGACGCCGCGGAGGATTGCGCTGATCCGCCACGACCCGATGATACTCTAAACACCTCCAGGCGATGCACGAGCTGTGGTCGAGTGCGAGCTACGAGCCGCACCTCTTGTCGCTGCCGTTCGCGTTCGCGCCCGCCGCGATGCTGATCGTGTTCGCGTACGCGCTGGTGATCCGCGGCGCGCCGGTGCTGCGGCGCTGGCTGCTCGTCCACTTCGCGGCGCTCCTGCCCTACGCGACCGCGATCATGCTGTCGCCGTCGATCCGCTCGGAGCGCGCGGCGTACGCGTGGTTCCGCATCGCCGGCGCGTTCATCCCGATGGCGGCGGCCGCGGGCGGCGCGTTCCAGCTCGCGCTGCTCGGCTCGACCTCGCGGCGCGGCAGGATCTTCGTGTGGTCGGCGGTCGTGGTCTCGGCGGCGTGGATCGTGGTCGGCGCGTTCTCCGACGCGGTGATCCTCGGCGTGCGCTTCTTGCCGGCCGGGCTGTGGTTCGCCGACGCGGGGCCGTTCGTGTGGCTCGCGCTGCTCCAGACGTTCGCGGTCACGCTGCCCGGCTTCATCGCGCTCGGGCGCGCGGCGGTCACCCGGCCGCCGTCGCACGAGCGCCGCCAGCTCCGGCTCGTGCTCGCCGCGAACCTCATCACGTACGCCGGCCTGACCGACGTGATGCTCGCGTACGGCATCGGCGTGTTCCCGCTGGGCTGGCTGCTGTCGGGGATCGGCAGCCTGCTGGTGGTGCGCGCGCTGATCGTCGAGGACCTGCTGCGCGCGCGCGCGTTCGACACCACCGCGCCGCGCCTGATCCTGCACCTCGCGGCCGCGATCCTGCTCGGCTGGATCGCGCTCGACCTGCTCGGCTCGGGGCTGACCTGGTGGGGCGACGCGCTCGCGCTCGCGCTGTGCTTCGCCGGCGTGCGCGTCACGATCGCGACGATCGGCCTGCTCCGCCGCGGCGCGCGCGGCGCCGAGAGCACGCTCGACCGCCTGGTCGGCCAGCTGGTCGTGCGCGCCCGCGCGATGCGCGACGAGTCGGAGGTCGCGCAGCACGCGATCGACGTGATCGAGCTCGGCGTCGGCAAGCGGGTCGGCGTGCTGGTCGCGGCGGCCGAGGATTGGGGCTGGACCACCGCGGCGGGCGAGCGGATCGCCGATGCGAGCGCGCCCGATCCGCTGCTCGCGCAGTGGCTCGCCGAGCAGGGCACTCCGCGGTTTGCCGACGACATCGCCGGCGTGCCCGACGATCTACGACCGCTGCTCGCCGAGCTGCTCGACCGCCACGCCGCGCGCGCGATCTTCCCGGTCACCAACCGCGACGAGCTGCTCGCGCTGGTGATCGCGCCGCGCGACGCCGGCCCGCTGCGCGGCCGCGCGCTGGCGTTCGTCGAGCGCGCCGCCGAGCGGCTCGGCGAGGCGCTGGTCTACGTGCGGATGGCGCAGCGCGCCGCCAGGCGCGCCCAGCTCGCGCGCGAGGTCGAGCTCGCCGCGACGGTGCAGGCGCAGCTCCTGCCCGATGCCGCGCCGCACGCGTGCGGCGAGATCACGGTGGTCGGCTCGTGGCTGCCGGCGACGCGCTGCGCCGGCGACTTCTGGGGCTACTACCCGGTGGGCGCCCGCACCCTGGTCGTGATCGGCGACGTCACCGGCCACGGCGTCGCGTCGGCGACCGTCACCGCGGCCGCGGCGGCGGCGTGCGAGGTGGTGGTGCGGCGCGACGGCGCCGCGCTCGAGCTCGCGTCGCTGGTGACCGCGCTCGACGCCGCGGTGCGCCGCGTCGGCGGCGGCCAGCTCGCGATGACGTGCTTCGCCGCGCTGCTCGATCCCGAGGCGCGCGAGATCCACTTCGTGTCGTGTGGGCATCCTGCCCCGTACCTGTGCCGCATCGGCGACCAGGCCGAGCTCGAGCTGCTCGCGCTGGTCGGCCGCGGCAATCCGCTCGGCACCGGGCGCATCCCATCGCCGCGCGTCCAGCACCGGCCGCTGCGCGCCGGTGATCTCGTCGTCTGGTATACCGATGGTGTGATCGACGCGCAGGATCCGGCGGGCGAGGCGTTCGGCGACCGGCGGCTCCAGCGCATGCTGCGCCGGCTCGATCGCGCGCACCTGTCGCCGCCCGGCGTCCACGCGATCGTCCACGCCGGAGTCGCCGCACATCGCGCGGGTCAGCCGCGCAACGACGACGAGACCCTGGTGGTGGCGCAGTGGCAGCCGCCGATCGCGGCGGAGCTCCACCCGGCGCGCGAGGTGTCGGCGTGAAGCTGCGCGTGCTCAGCTACAACATCCACAAGTGCATCGGAGGAGTCGATCGCAGGTACCACCCCGAGCGCGTCGCCGAGGTGATCAGCAAGCTCGACCCCGACGTCCTGCTGCTCCAGGAGGTCGACGCCAACGTGCCGCGCTCCAAGCACGATCGTCAGGTCGACGTGCTCGGCGAGCTGGTCGGCATGCGCTACCGCACGTGGTTCCCCAACGTCGAGGTCCGCGGCGGCGGCCACTACGGCAACGCGATCCTCAGCCGCTATCCGCTGATCGAGAGCACGAACATCGATCTCTCGCTGCGCTGGAAGAAGCCGCGCAGCGTGCTGCACGGCGTGATCCGGGTGCGCCACGATGGCGTCGATCGCACGGTCCACGTCTACAACATGCACCTCGGGCTCGCGCGGTTCGAGCGCCGCATCCAGCTGCGCCGGTTCGTCGACTCGCATCCGTTCGCGACGCTGCACCACGAGACCCCGGTGGTGGTCGGCGGTGATCTCAACGACGTCTACGGCCGGCTCGGCGAGCTGCTCCGCCCGGTCGGGTTCCGCGGCGTCGAGCGCAGGCCGCTGACCTTCCCGGCGTGGGGCCCGATGCGCCCGCTCGACGCGATCTTCGTGCGCGGCGCGGTCGACTTCGTCAAGCTCGCGCGCTGCGAGAGCGAGCTCGCCCGCCGCGCCAGCGATCACCGCCCGCTGATCGCCGACGTGCGGCTGCACCCGCTCGCGCACGAGCCGCATCATTAGATCGCGGGGCGGCGCAGCGCATCGCGCGCGATCGCGGCGACGTGCAGCGCGACCCCGAACAGCCCGACCACGAGCATGCGGCCGCGCCTCGCGACCGCGAACGCGACCGCGATCGGCCCCGACGCGCCGATCACGCCGAACACGTAGACCGCGGCGCCCTCGAAGATGCCGAGCCCGGCGGGCACGAAGAACCCGATGTAGCCCGCCCCGCTGAGGAAGCCGTCGATGAACACCACGGTCGCGGGATCGTGCGGTTGGCCGAGGATCCACAGCAGCGTCGCCTTCTCGAGCATGCCGAGCAGGCGCGACGTCGTGTACCAGCCCGCGATCGCGAGCACGCGGCGCAGCGGCAGGGTCTGGATCTGGTCGGGCTCGACATCGCCGAGCAGCCGCGCCATCCAGCCGCCGAGCCGACCCGGGATGCGGGTCGAGATCAGCGCGAAGCCGAGCAGGCCGGCCGCGCCGCAGAACGCGACGTAGCCGAGCAGCACGACGCGGATCGCCGGGTCGAGCGTGAAGTAGAGCAGGCCGACCGCGCAGCCGATGCCCGACGCGAGGAAGCCGATCGCGTTGTCGATGATGCGATCGCGGATCAGCGCGCCGAGCGCGGTCGCGGGCTCGACCGACTCGCTGAGCTGGCGGATCTTGAACGGCTCGCCGCCGAAACCGGCGAGCGGCAACAGCGCGTTGTAGCTGTCGCCGACCAGGCGGATCCACAGGATCCGCCACCAGCCGACGCGGCGATCGAGCAGCAGGTACAGCGCGCTGGTGCTGCAGCAGAACCACGCCAGCGCGATCAGCGGCGTGAGCGCGACCAGCGGCCACATGCCCGCGATCGTCGCCTCGATGTTGGCGAGCGGATAGCGCGACACCACGTACGCGACCAGCGCGAGCCCGCCGACCATCAGCACCTTGTCGATCCACTTCGGGATGCGCAGGCGCGCCTTCTGCTTCGGCTGCTCGGTCATGGCCAGCACCAGTCGCACGGCCGCGCCTCGCGGTGCGTCACCACGAACGCGTTGTGCGCGGACAGCCCGCACTTCTCGCCGACCCGGCGCAGCCGCTCGAGCCCGAAGCCGTAGCCCGAGTACAGCGGCAGGCGGAGCGTGCCGCGCACCTCGAACCCGGCGGCGCAGAACGCGCGGGCCCAGGTCTTGGCGCGAAATCCAAAAAACTCGCGGAGGTGGCCCCGGTACTCGCCGTGGACCTGGGGGAACACGCCGCGCCGGATCTCCTGCCACACGCTTGGCTTGGCGCCGGGATCGCGCCACGCCTCGGTGGTCGGCTCGCCGGCCGCCAGCTGGCGCGACGCTCCGATCGCCTCGATCCCCGACAGCGTGAGGTGCGGGTAGTACATCACGAGCTGGAGCAGCTTCCAGGTCGGCGATGGCATGAGGTGGACCATCACCCCGTCGGGGCGCAGGCAGCGGCCGAGCTCGCGCAGCGCGAGCTCGCGCTCGCGGACGTGCTCGAGCACGCTCGACGAGAAGATGAAGTCGAACGACGCGTCGGCGAACGGCAGCGCGGTCGCCGAGCAGCGCAGGCGCGGCAGCTGCCTGGCGTAGCTCGCCGCGCCGCGGCTGGGCTCGGTCGTGGTGAGCGACCGGCCCAGCGGCGCGAGCAGCTCGGCGAGGAAGCCATCGCCGCTGCCGAGCTCGAGCATGTCGCCGAGCGAGCCGGGCGTCACCGCCGCGAACACCGCCGCGAACTCGCGCCGGCGCTGGCGCGAGCGCGCGATCGGCCAGTGCTCGCGGATTCGCATCGCGCGGCGCAAGGTAGCGGTAGCGACGGCAAACTTCCAGGACAAACACCGTCACTGGCAGTCAGGCGCGTTCGTATAGTCGACGCAGCCCGAGCTGTGATGACCGGCCCACCACACGCCCGAGCTCGGCTTGGTGTCGGGGTGATGGATGAACCATTCCAGATCGATGTCGGTCGGCGTCGCGGCCCCGGTGTCGTTGAGGTTGTCGGTGCCGCCCGCCGGGTCGCAGTTGTCGTCGAAGTACAGCGTCGCCTCGACCGGATACGCGGACTGCAGCTGGAACGGCATCGCCTGGTAACGCGTGCCCGGGTCGCCGCACATCTGCCCGGTCGGGCACACGTACCAGCAGCCGGTTCCAAACGTCACGCCGACGTCCGCGCCGTTGTAGGGGATGCACAGCCCGAGGTTGTCGTCGCACTGGAACATGCCGCCGCACTCGCCGCAGCTGCCGCCCGCGCCGTCGGGGCCGCAGTCGCGCGCGAGGCAGTGGTTGGGCCCGGCGGGCGCGTCGTCGCCGGCGCCGCCGTCCGAGCGCGACGAGCCGTCGCGATGTGCGTCGGGGTTCGTCATCTTCGAGCCCGACGAGCCACACGCCACGACGACCAGCGAGCAGACGAGCCAGCGCATGGTGCGATGGTAACGCGGGATCACGGCACCGCGAACGGGTGCTTGCAGGTCGTGACGACGACCACTTGCGTGTAGCGCAGCTCGCGCAGCTCGACGGCGGCCAGCGAGCTCGTGCCGAGCCGGTGCGCGTGCACCGTGGTCGGCGGGGGCACGGGCGGCGCCGGGATCCCGCACTCGCCGATCGTGCACTGCGCCGCCTCGACCTGGCGGATCTGGTAGTCGGGGACCAGCCGCACGATCACGACGTGGCCATCGCCCGCCCGGAAGTAGCGATAGCTGACCGGCCGCGCGCAGGCACCGCACACGTCGAGCGCGACCGCGCAGCCATCGCTCGCGAACGCGAGCTCGCCGGTCTCGGGCCGCGCGACCAGCTGCTCGGCCGCGATCAGGCCGTGCGCGCCGGCGCGCGCGGCGATCGTGACCGCGTCCGGACCGCTGGCCGGGGGCAGCGCCGCGTCGAACGTGGCCGGCGCGAGCTCGATCCCCGCGCGTGCGGCGTCGGCGTTCGCGCCGGTCAGCGCGCGCCGGTTGGCGGCAGCAGCGTCGGCGCGCACGCGGTCGAGCGACGGCGCACACGCCGCCGCGATCGCGGCACATGCCAGCCATCGCATGGTGGTTCAACGTCCGAGCGCGCGGCGGCTTACGCGCGCAGCGGCTTGTACTTGATGCGGTGGGGCTGGTCGGCGTCGGCGCCGAGCCGGCGGTGGCGATCGGCCTCGTAGTCGGCGAAGTTGCCCTCGAACCACTCGACGTGCGAGTCGCCCTCGAACGCCAGGATGTGGGTCGCGATGCGATCGAGGAACCAGCGATCGTGGCTGATCACGACCGCGCAGCCCGGGAACTTGAGCAGGCCGTCCTCGAGCGCGCGCAGCGTGTCGACGTCGAGGTCGTTGGACGGCTCGTCGAGCAGCAGCACGTTGCCGGCGCGCCTGATCATCTTGGCGAGGTGGACGCGGTTGCGCTCGCCGCCCGACAGCACGCCGACCTTCTTCTGCTGGTCCTGGCCCTTGAAATTGAAGCTCGACACGTAGGCGCGCGCGTTGATCGTGCGCTCGCCGAGCGTGAGGTTCTCGGCGCCCTCGCTGATCTCGTCGTACAGCGTCTTGGTGTCGTCGAGCGTGTCGCGGCTCTGATCGACATAGCCGAGCTTCACGGTGTCGCCGATCTTGATCGTGCCCTTGTCGGGCTTCTCGACGCCCATGATCATGCGGAACAGCGTGGTCTTGCCCGCGCCGTTGGGGCCGATCACGCCGACGATGCCGCCGCGCGGCAGCTTGAACGTCAGGTTCTCGATCAGCAGGCGATCGCCGAACGACTTGGTGACGCCGTCGAACACCACGACCTCGCTGCCGAGCCGCGGCCCGGGCGGGATCACGATCTCGAGCGCTGGATCGCGCGCCTCCTTCTGCGCCTCGGCCACCATCTCGTCGTAGCGCGCGAGCCGGGCCTTGCTCTTGGCCTGGCGCGCCTTGGGCGACGAGCGCACCCACTCGAGCTCGCGCTCGAGCATGCGCTCGCGCGCCCCGACCTGCTTCTCCTCGTCGCGCAGCCGCTTGGCCTTGAGCTCGAGCCAGCCCGAGTAGTTGCCCTCGAACGGGTGGCCCTCGCCGCGATCGAGCTCGAGGATCCACTTCGCGACATTGTCGAGGAAGTAGCGATCGTGGGTGATCGCGACCACCGTGCCCTTGAAGTTCTCGAGCGTCTTCTCGAGCCACGCCACGCTCTCGGCGTCGAGGTGGTTGGTCGGCTCGTCGAGCAGCAGCATGTCGGGGTTCGACAGCAACAGCCGGCACAGCGCGACCCGGCGCTTCTCGCCGCCCGAGATCTTGGTGACGTCGGCGTCGCCCGGCGGACAGCGCAGCGCGTCCATCGCCATGTCGACCTGGTGGTCGAGCTCCCACGCGTTGACCGCGTCGATCTGATCCTGCAGCCGGCCCTGCTCCTCGAGCAGCTTGTCCATCTTTTCGGCGGGCATGTCCTCGCCGAGCTTCATCGAGATGTCTTCGAACTTCGCGAGCAGCTTGCGGGTCTCGACCACGCCCTCCTCGACGTTGCCCTTGACGTCCTTGGCCGGATCGAGCTGCGGCTCCTGCGGCAGGTAGCCGATCTTCAAGCCGGGCGCCGGCCAGGCCTCGCCGAGGAAGTCCTTGTCGACGCCGGCCATGATGCGCAGCAGCGTGCTCTTGCCCGCACCGTTGTTGCCGAGCACGCCGATCTTCGCGCCGGGGTAGAACGACAGCCAGATCCCCTTCAAGATCTCCCGCTTCGGCGGGACGAGCTTACGCAGATCCTTCATCACGAACGTGTACTGGGCGGTCATGGCGCGGTGGTTATACCGGAGCAGGTGCGATCGCGCGAGCTAGACTCGGCCATGGCTTATCGCGGCGACCCCGGCGACGCGCTCGCGACGCCGACCGCCGCCGGCCCGCTCGACGCGACGTTCGGCCCGAACCGCGCGACCTTGCGGCTGCGCGGCCGCCGGCTGCACGTCGAGGACGGCACCGCGATGGTCGAGACCGGCAAGCGCCGCCAGGTCTATCCCCTGGGCGGCGTGCTGGTCGTCGCGCGCGACGTGCCGCGCGAGGACCTCGGCGTGTGGGTCGAGCAGCCCGGGCCGGCCGGCCGCGCGGCGATGCGACGGATCTTCGGCGTCGAGCCGGTGTCGCTGCTCGATCCCGAGGGCCTGACCGCGCTGCGCCGGCTCGATGCGGTCGCGCGACGCCTGCGCGCGGCGCTCGCCGACCTCGCGGGCCCGGTGCGCCGCGCGATCGAGATCGGCCGCGGGTCCGACAAGGTGCTGCTCGCCGATGTCGGCGACCGCCACGCGCTGTACGCGCGCCGGCTGTTTCGCGGCCACGCGCGGCTGACCATGGAGATCTTCGCAGACGGCCGGATCGTCGCGCCCGATCCCGATCGGCCGCTCGACGTCGCGGTGACCTCGCGGTTCGGCATCACGGTGCGCGGCGACTACCTGCGGTTCGCCGATCGCGCGGGGATCGATCTCGGCCGGGTCGCGATCCCGTGGCTCGCACCGGAGGATCGCGACGAGCTCGCGCGGCGGATCGGCCAGCTCGTCGATCGAGCCTAGGGCTGTTCGGAGACCTCGTCGGCGTGCAGCTGATCGAGCCGCTCGGTCACGTCGGACAGGGGGTCGTGGGTCGACCAGATCGTGACGCGGCGGTTCTCGGCCGCGACCGGGCGCTGCGGCGCATCGTAGCCGAACGCGGCGATCACGATCCGGTCGGGATCGACGCCCGCCGCGACCAGCTGGTCGCGTACCACCTCGGCGCGCGCGAGCGACAGCCGGACGTTGTACGGCGAGCTGCCGGTGCGATCGGCGTGGCCGTCGATCACGAGCAGGCCGCCGGGATTCTGCACGGCCCAGCCCGCCGCCAGCCCGAGCTTGTTCGGCGCGTCCTCGGGGAGCGCGACCGAATCGCTGGCGAAGTCGATCTCGCACAGCTCGCCGACCCGCGGGTGCTGCGACAGATCCTGCGGCTCTGCTGCTGCCGGAGCCGCCGCGATCGCGAGCACGAACAACATCGGGAAAAGCTTCATCGCGTCCTCCAGGTCTGCGAAGCGGGTCGATCGACCGCAGTTCAACGGCCATGCCGGCACCACCTAACCATCCGGCGAGGGGCGGCGTTCCGACGGCGCAGGTTTGACATCCCGCAGCGCATGCCCACCTTGTAGGCATGCTGAAGTCATGGCGGCTTGGAAGTCTGTTCGGCTTCCCCGTCGAGGTGAACATCACGTTCCTGCTGCTGCTCGCGATGGTGCTCCTCGCGTTCGGCGGCGTCGTGGGGGTCGTGCTCGTCCTGCTCGCGTTCGGTTCGGTCGTGCTGCACGAGCTCGGCCACGCGCTGGTCGCGCGCAAGCTCGGGGTCGACGTCTCGGGGATCGAGCTGTCGTTCTTCGGTGGCGCGGCGAAGATGGTGCGGCTGCCGCGCACCGCCAACGACGAGCTGCTGATCGCGGCGGCCGGCCCTGCGGTCTCGCTCGCGCTCGGCGGCCTGGGCATCGGCCTGGCCGCGCTCACGCGCTTCCCGCTGTTCGCGTGGCTGGGCTGGACCAACCTGATCATCGCGGGGTTCAACCTGCTCCCGGCGCTGCCGATGGACGGCGGGCGGATCCTGCGCGCGCTGCTCACCCGCAAGCTCGACTTCGTGCGCGCGACCGACGTCGCGGTGACGGTGTCGCGGGTGACCGCGGTCGCGTTCGCGGTGATCGGGCTCGCAGGCACGTACCAGCTGCTCGTGCTCGCGCCGTTCCTGTGGCTGCTCGGCAGCCGCGAGAAGATGCTGGCGCGGATGATGGCGCAGAACTACGCCTACACCCGCGACGGCTACGTCGAGCGCACGCCGGCGTATCGCGGCGGCTACCAGGCGCAACCGCCCCGCCGGTTCACGATCCGCCAGCGCGGTGGCCGGCTGGTGATCGAGGAGCTGTAGGCGGTACAACCCGCGCGTGGCGCTCACCGTCTATCACTATCCGAATTGCTCGACCTGCAAGAAGGCGCTGGCGTGGCTGGGCAAGCGCGGCGTCGCGTACACGGCGATCGACATCGTGAACCAGCCGCCCGCGCGCGCGACGCTCGAGCGCGCGGCCAGGCTCGCGGGCGTGCCGGTCCAGAAGATGTTCAACGTGTCGGGGATGTCGTACCGGGACGGCGGGTTCAAGGACAAGCTGCCGGGGATGACCGACGCGCAGGCGTTCGCTGCGCTCGCGGCGGATGGCAAGCTGATCAAGCGGCCGCTGGTGGTGGGCGACGACGTCGCGCTGGTCGGATTCGACGAGGCGGCGTGGCAGGCGGCGCTGCGGTGATGGCGCGACCGGTCGCGACTGACCCGGCCCGCGTTCCAACCCGCGCGACGTCATCGCGCCGTGCCGGCGGTGGTGGCGCGCGCTAGCGGATCGAGCTCGCGCGCGCGGTCGCCAGCTGGTTGGCCCTGGCCTGCGCGATCGCGGCCTCGACCATGCGATCCTGCTCGGCGACCGAGCGCCAGCGCTCCTGCATCTCGGGCGCGAGCGTGTCGATCGGATCGAAGTACAGGAAGAAGCCGGGCTTGACCGACGGCGCCGCGAACACCGAGATCCCGCTGTCGCGATCGTAGTGCTCGAAGCTGTGCGCGACCCGCTTGCCGCCGCCGCCCGGAGCGTCGACCACGAACGTCGGGGTGTGGAAGCCGGCGGTCACGCCGCGCACCGCCTTCTCGAGATCGAGCGCGGTCTGCAAGGTCGTGCGCAGGTCCTCGACGCCCTTCACCAGGTCGTGCACGTAGACGTAGTACGGGTGGACCTGGCAGTGGCCGAGGCGCTTGACCAACAGCTGCATGGTCGCGACCGAGTCGTTGACCCGGCGCTGCAGGACGCTCTGGTTGCGCGTGATGATGCCGCGCTCGAACACGCCGTCGAGCGCGCGCTTGGTGATCGCGGTGATCTCGTTGGGGTGGTTGAAGTGGGTGTGGAGGACGACTTCCTTGTGGAGCTTGCGGCCGCGCTCGACCACCGCGGTGAGCGCGTCGAGCCACTCGGTGTCGGTGATGAGCTTCATCGGCATCACCGCCGGGCCCTTGGTCGCGAACCGGATGCGGCGGATGTTCGGCATCTCGAGCAGGCGGTTGCCGATCAGCGTGATCTGGCGGGCCTTGAGCTGATACGAGTCGCCGCCCGACACCACGATGTCCTCGAGCTCGACCCGCTCGGAGATGTACTGGAACGCGCGGTCCCAGCGCTCCTCGGTCGCCTTGAGCGAGACCTTGTCGACCGAGTCGGTGTCGACCCCGACCGCGTACGACCGCGTGCAGAACCGGCAGTACACCGGGCAGGTGTCGAGCGCGAGGAACAGCGCCTTGTCGGGATAGCGATGGGTGAGCCCCGGCACCGGCGCGTCGGCTTGCTCGTGCAGCGAGTCGAGCGTCAGCCTCGGGTGATCGGGCAGCAGGCGCGAGGCCACCGGCACGAACTGGCGGCGCAGCGGATCGTTGTACGGATCGGTCCAGTCGATCAGCGACAGCAGATACGGCGAGACCCGGATCGACATCGGCGCGCGATGAAAGCCCTGCGCGACGTCGTCGTAGAACGTCTGCGGCACCAGGTCCTGCACCGCCGCGAGCAGCTTGGCCGGGTTGGTGATCGAGTGCTTGGCCTGCCAGCCGTGATCGAGGAACGTCGCCTCGTCGATCTCGCGGTACGCGGGGATCTTCTGCCAGAACGGTCCGTCGAGCAGCTGGCGGTGGTGCAGCGTCGACGGATCGACGTGCGGCTTGAGGTGGGTGACCGGCTGCGCGGCGTGGGGCCGTTCGCCGATCGTCTTCAATGTGTCCATGGGGTCCTCGGGAAGTCGAAAGAGTGTTCGGGGGCGAACCTCAGCCGACGTCCGGTAAGTGCGGGACTGTGCCCAAGTACCACATCGTGATCGATCGATAACATGCCCGCGCTCAGTCGGGAAGCAGCCTTCGGTGGGCCGCCATGTACTGGAAGATCATCGGGGCGAACGTGGTGTTGTCGATCGTCGGGATGTGCATGCCGCCCTGGATGGTCCACAGCTCGACCCCCGAGCCGGGCGGGCAGTCGTCGAACGTCTCGGTCTGGGTCTCGGCGCCCGGGATGCCGGTGTCGAGGTCGATCGCGGGTCCGGCGGTCGTGGTCGGGTCGCAGCCGTCGTGGCTGGCCCACTGGGTGACGCTCGCCATCGCGTTGGGATCGTAGGGAACCATCGTATCGGCCGTGCCGTGGATGTGCAGCACGTCGACCGGCAGCTCGGGGTTGCACGTGCTCGGGTCCGACGCCGCGGCGCCGGCGAGCACCACGATATCCGTGACGACGTCGGCGTGATCGCACGCCATGCGATAGGCCATGTAGCCGCCGTTGGAGTGACCGACGATCCAGATCGCGTCGAGGTCGATCTCGGGATAGGCCGCGATCACGTCGTCGAGCAGGCCGCCGAGGTAGCCCGAGTCGTCGACGCCGGTGTTGTCGAAGTCGCAGCACGCCGGGTCGGCGTTCCAGAACTCGGCGCCGGTGCTGTCGACCGTGCCGTCGGGGGCGAGCACGAACGCCTGGCCGGACTTCACCAGCGCCGAGATCCCGAAGTAGGCCTCCTGGACGAAGCCGTTGGCGCCGTAGCCATGGAGCACCATGATCAACGGGTAGCTCGCGTGCTTGTCGAGCGGCTCGGGCACCTGGAGGTTGGTCGGCCGGTCGCCGCCGAACACCAGCGGCGGCGGCTTGGTCGAGCTCGAGCCGCAGCCGGCCAGGGCGAGCGCGACGAGGGCGCGATGCGTCACCGGCCGAGGGTCGCACAGCCACGCGGCGCACGCTAACCTCGAGCATGACGCTGCGCGCGCCGACCGGGACCGCGTCCACCCGCCGCGTGGTGGCGGCGGCGCTCGCGCTGGTCGTGCTCGGTGCGGTCGGCGCGGTCAAGGCAGGCCTCGCCGGCGGCGACTTCATGTTCGATCTCGAGCAGGCGCAGCCCGCGCTCGCTCGCCAGCCGCCGGTCGTGCCCGACCCGCACACGCTGCGGCTGTCGCGCCGGGTGTTCCTCGTGATCATCGATGGCCTGCGGCTCGACAAGTCGTACGACCTGCCGTTCCTCGACTCGCTGCGCCGCGGCGGGGTCGATACCGAGGCGCAGTCGCACTACCCGACGTGGTCGCGGCCGAACTACGTGTCGATCCTGACCGGCGTGCCGCCGTCGGCGAGCGGCGTGCGCACCAACCATCACTCGACGCCGGTCGCGCTCGACTCGCTGATGGATCGGGTGAACGCCGCGGGCCTGCGCGCCGCGGCGGCCACCGACTACGACGTCCTGCCGCGGCTGTTCCTGCGCAAGCGCAGCCCCGGCGCGATCCTGCCGGGCGAGGACGACACCGACATCGACGCGATGGAGAGCCCGATGTCGGCGGCGGCGGTGCGCGCGCCCGACGCCGACCTCGCGTCGCCGTTTCACGACGCGCGCTACGCGCCGTGGCCCGGCGGCTTCGCCGAGGCCGGCAGCGCGCTCGCCGCGGGCGACGACGAGCTGGTCGTGCTGCTGATCGGCGTGGTCGACGCCGCCGGCCACGCGCACGGCGGCGCGAGCCCGGAGTACCGCGAGGCCGCCGAGATCGCCGATCGCGCGCTCGCCCGCGCGCTCGGGCGGGTCGACCTCTCGCAGGACACGATCGTGGTCACCGCGGACCACGGCCACACCGACCGCGGCGGCCACGGCGGGATCGAGCCCGAGGTGCTGAGCGTGCCGCTCGTCATCGCCGGCGCCGGCGTGAAGCCCGGCGCCACCTCCGACGACGCGCAGCTGATCGACATCGCGCCGACCGTCGCGGCGCTGCTCGGCGTGCCGGCGCCCGGCCACGGCCTGGGGCGCACGCTGACCGAGCTGATCGCCCTGCCCGACGCGGCGCGCGACGCCCGGTTCGCCGCCGATCAGGTGCGCCTGACCACGACGCGCGCGGTGGTCGCGGCCGCCGAGGCGCGCGCCGACACCGACGTGCTGGAGAACCGCGCGCAGCGCATCGCGATCGTGGCGGGCGGCGCCGTGCTCGCGATCCTGCTCGCGGTGCTGCTGATCCGCCGCCGCGTGCTGCGGCTCGACCTGCGCGTGCTGCTGGTCTCGGTGCCGGCGTTCTTCGTCGTGTACTACGCGCTGATCGGCACGCTCGGCCAGCGGTTCTCGCCGTCGCTGCTGCCCGCGCAGGGCCACCTCGCCGCCGCGATGGCCAAGTACGGCCTCGCCGCGATGGTCGTGCAGCTCGCGACCAACCTGTGGGCGCTGCGCTCGTTCAGGAGCCTCGGCGAACGGCTCGCCGCGGCCAACGGCGTGGCGTGGATGGGCCTGATGCTCGCGATGATCCCGGCCGGCCTGCTGTGGGCGTACTTCCCGCCGCCCTACGTCAGCCTGCCCGGCCCGGTGTGGCTCGTGCTGATCCCGGCGGTGCAGGTCGGCGTCGCGTGCGCGGCGGTCGACGTCGCGCTCACCCTGCTGGTCGAGGTCATCGTGTTCGTCGCGCGGGCGTGGCACCGCGAGGCGCCCGCGATCGAGACGATCGATTAGGCTGGAGTCATGCCCGCGCCCGAGCGCCACCTCGCGAGCCACGTGTTCAACGTGATCGTGCTGTGCGCCGCGGCCGCCGGGTTCGCCTGGATGATCCACACCACCGGCCTGCACACCGTCCGCGCGATGGTGAGCGACATCGGCTGGGGCTTCGGCGGGATCATCGCGCTCGATCTCGCGGCGACGTGCTGCGACGCCGGTGCGATCCAGGCGTTCATGCGCCCGGAGGCGCGCATGGTGTCGTACTGGCGCGTGGTCGCGGCCCAGGCGAGCGGCCGCGCGGTCAACATCTTCATCCCGGGCGGCGCGGTCGGCGAGACCACCAAGGTCACGATGCTGGTCGGCCACGCGCCCCGCGCGCGCGTGGTCTCGGCGATCGTGCTGTTCAACCTCGCGGCGCTCTACCTCGCGGTCGCGGTGGTCGCGATCGGCGTGCCGATCACGCTCGCGCTGGTCGATCTGCCGCACGAGATCGAGCTGACCCTGTGGATCGCGCTCGGCGTGGTGGTCGCGCTGATGATCGGGCTCGGCGTGCTGGTCCATCGCGGCGCGCTCGGCAGCGCGCTCGGCGCCGCGCGCGGCCTGCACCTGATCTCGGCCGAGCGCGCGGAGCGCT
>DATJAE010000305.1:0-3033 GCA_035516595.1 Kofleriaceae bacterium
GCCGCGCGCCCGAACGAGCCGTCACCCAGGAGGAGGTCGACCTCGATCGTCGGGTTGCCACGCGAGTCGAGGATCTCGCGTGCGTGGAGGGTGCTGATCGTCGTGTCTGCCATCTCGAACCTTTCCGGGTGCGCCGGAGAGTTCGTCAGACGAGTCCCGCGGCGCGTTGCCATGCCACAGGAGTCATCGGCCGCTCGCGCGGCGGTTTCGGCGGACTCCACCGCCATCTATGATCTGAGGGGGAGATTGCCGCGACTCACGCGTTCGGCGCAACCCCGGCTCCACCCCGCATGCTCGACGCGATGCCGGCCGCGTCGAACCACGCGAGGCACAACGCGACTCGTTCATCCGCCCCACCGTAGCCAGACCCAGCTTGCGGTGCTCCCGCAACGGCCGGCAGCATGCCGCGTCATCACGACGTACCGCGTTTCTCCTCGGGGATCTCGGGCGGTTGACCTGGCCGCGGCAGCGACGCATGGTGTAGGCGATGTTTCTGACCCTGATGGTGGTCGGGCTCGCCGGGCTGGTCGCGATGGCGCTGCCGGCGCTCGGCCGCCACGGCGCGGCCGGCCACGTCGGCAAGCTCGCGTCGGCCCGCGGCGCGCTGGTCAGCGCGAAGTCGGTCGCGCTCGTCCATCCGTCGCCGAGCTTGACGCGGTTCCTGCCGTCGCCGCGCCTGGTGTTCAGTTTGCTCGCGCTGTACGGTGCGTTCGGCGGCGTGTTCGCCGCGGCGCACCTCGCGCTCGGCTGGGCCGCGCTCGCGGCGATCGTGCCGACCGCGATCGTCGAGCGCTTCGCGGTAACACCGCTGTGGCGGCTGCTATTTCGCTATCAGGGCCTGCCGAGCTCGCCGCTCGCCGAGGTCGTGATGTCGGAGGCGACCGCGGTGTCCGCGTTTCGCAGGGGGCGTGGCATCGTCTCGGTGGTGCGCGATGGCCGTCTCGTGCAATTCTCGGCCCGTCTCGTGGACGCGCAAGTTGGCGTGGTGGTTCAGGTCGGTGATCGGCTTCGTGTCGAGGACGTCGAGCCCGAGCGCGAGCGGTTGACCGTGTCTATCTTGAAGCCTTGAGTGAGGGCGTGTTCGCCCGGAAAGGTTCGCCGTGCAAGTGCAACTCATCATCGCTGGATCGGTCGTGGTGGCGGTGCTGCTGCTCACCTCGATCATCATCAGCACGTTCCTGCGCAGCGTGGACGCGGGCGAGATCTTCCTCGCGAGCCGCGGGCGCAATCTCAAGATCTATCGCGGGCCGTGCAAGGCGATGATCGTCCCGGTGATCACGCAGGTGCGGCGGATCCCGGCGCAGGCGATCAACGTCGACATCGAGATCACCGATCAGACCGCCGACATCGACGCCGACGGCCGGCCGGCGCCGGTCAAGGTCACGGTGCGCGCGTCGGCGATCGTCAGCGTCGGCGAGGACGAGGCGATGGTGAACACCGCGGCGAACAAGTTCTTCTCGAAGCCGACCAGCGAGCAGCTGTCGACGCTCACCGACGTGCTGTCGTCGGCAGGCCGACGCGCGATCAACCTGCTGTGGCACGACCAGCTGTTCAACGCGCGCAGCGCGCCCGCGCCGTCGGGCACGCCTGCGGCCGACGCGCTCGCCAAGCGCGGCGAGGACGACGAGCTGGCGGTGATCATCAAGGACGCATGCTCGCGCGAGCTGCTCGACCTCGGCCTGTCGTTCAACAGCCTCAACATCAAGGCCGTGCTCAGCGAGGTCGCCGAGGCGCGCCGCCGCGAATCGGCCGCGCGCGCCAAGGCGAGCGCCGACGTCGTGCAGGCGCAGGAAGAGCAACGCGCGCGGATCGCGCAGCTCGAGGCCGAGCAGAAGATCAACGATCAGGAGCGCGCGCTGCAGATGCAGATCGCGTCGAACGGCGCCGCGATCGCGAAGGCCGAGGCCGAGAAGCAGGCGATGGTCCGCAAGCAGCGCGAGGCCGAGCTCGCGGCGAGCCAGATCACCCAGGCGCAGGCCGACGCCGACCAGAACGTGATCGCGCAGGAGGCCGAGGGCCGCGCCCAGGCGGCGCGCATCCGCGCGATCGCCGACGCCGAGGCCGCGGCGATCCGGCTCAAGGCGCAGGCGCTGGTCGAGGCCGGCCAGGCCTACATGGACCTGCGCCGGCTCGAGCTCGCGCCCGAGCTGACCAAGGAGGTCGCGCGCGCGCTCGCGAACGGTCAGTTCGTGAACTTCGGGAGCTCGGGCGAGGGCGGGCACAGCGCGGTGTCGTCGGGTTCCGACGACGTCATGCGGGTCGTGCAGACCCTGCTCGCCGCGCAGGTGATCACCCGCAACGACGGGCTCGAGAACCGGCGGCTCGCCTCGCCGAGCGCCGCGCCGCCGCCGCCGGTGGTGTCGCCCAAGCCGGCGGCCGCGCCCGCGCCGACGGCGAAGCGGACGAGCTAGCGGTCACGGGTCGAACAGCACGCCGACGCCGGCCTCGAGGCCGATCGCGTCGGGCAACGAGCTGGTGAAGCCCGGCTGCGCGTAGATCTGGGTGAGCGCCGCGATCTCGGGAAACAGCGCGAGCCGCCGGGTGATCTGCCACGCGAAGCCGATCGAGCCCCCGGCATACGCGAAGCTCACCGGATCCGCCTGGCCGCCGACGCCCCAGTGCTGCTGATAGACCACGCGGAGCGAGGCGACGAGCTGGTGGCCGCCGTGAAAGTTCCAGCCGACCAGCACCGGAAGCTCGATCGCCGGCTTGTCAGGCAACGTCAGCTCGAGCGCCGGCGCGAACGCGATGTCGACGCCACCCTGCGCATCGGCGGAGCGTTCGAGCTGGAGCTTGGCCCCCGCCGAGACGCCGAACGTCCCGACGTGGGCGTCGAGCTCGACCGCGTCGCTCGCGCCGTAGCGGAGCCCGCCCTCGGCGAGCGGCCGCGAGCTCGCGCCGGCCTCGCGGCCCTCGACCGCCGGCGTCGCGACCACGTACACCTCGGGCGCGCCCCACAGCTCGACACGGCGCGCCGGCACGGTGCGCGCGCGCCCCATCGTGGGAAACGAGTAGCAGCCGGCGAGCGCGAGC
>DATJAE010000306.1:0-7072 GCA_035516595.1 Kofleriaceae bacterium
CAACGAGTTCATCGAATACGGCATGGGCCTGCGCGCGGTCACGCTCGGCCACGCCTACCCGCGCGTGATCGAGGCGGTCGCTGGCTGCCTCGATCGCGGCACCAACTTCACGCGGCCGGCGCCCGAGGAGCTCGAGTGCGCCGAGGCCGTGCTCGCGCTGTTTCCCGGCGCCGACATGGTGAAGTTCACCAAGGACGGCTCGACCGCGACCTCGGCCGCGCTCAAGCTCGCGCGCGCCCACACCGGCCGCGAGCTGGTCGCGATCTGCGCCGACCACCCGTTCTTCTCCTACGACGACTGGTTCATCTGCACGACCACGTCGGACGCCGGCATCCCGCGCGTGGTCTACGACCAGACCGTGCAGTTCCACTACAACGACCTCGAGTCGCTGCGCGCGCAGTTCGCCGCGCATCGCGGCCAGATCGCCGCCGTGTTCCTCGAGCCGTCGCGGATCGACGAGCCCGCGCCGGGCTTCCTCGACGGCGTGGTCGCGCTGTGCCACGCCGAGGGTGCGCTCGCGGTGTTCGACGAGACGATCACCGGGTTTCGCTGGGACGTGCGCGGCGCGCAGGGCCTCTACGGCGTGACGCCGGATCTGACGATCCTCGGCAAGGCGATGGCCAACGGGTTCTCGCAGTCCGCGCTGCTCGGCAAGCGCGACGTCATGCGGCTCGGCAGCCGCGAGCGCCCCGGCGACGACGTATTTCTATTGTCGACCACGCACGGCGCGGAGACCCCCGCGCTGGTCGCCGCGCTCGCGACCATGGCGGTCTATCGCAGCGAGCCGGTGGTCGAGCACCTGCATCGCGCGGGCGCGCGGCTCGCCGAGGGCCTGCGCCAGGTCGCGGCGCGCCACGGCCTGGCCGAGCACGTCGGCCCGATCGGACGGGCGTGCAACCTGTTCTTCTACACGCGCGATCCTGCCGGCAAGCCGTCGCAGCCGTACCGCACGCTGCTCTTGCAGGAGCTGATCCGGCGCGGCGTGCTCGGCCCGTCGCTGGTGACCAGCTACTCGCACACCGACGCCGACCTCGACCGCACGATCGACGCGTTCGACGGCGCGCTCGCGGTCTACCGCCGCGCGATGACCGATGGCACCGAGGGCCTGCTGGTCGGCCCGCCGTCGCGCCCGGTGTTCGGCCGCCGACCGTGATCGTGCTCCACGGGCCCCGACGCTCGACGTGGGAGAAGCGGACAGGTCGAGCGCCGGAGACCGTGGAGAGCGAGGCGAACCGGCGCGTGGCCGTGAACGCGTGCGACGACGGACAGCCGCGCACGATCGCTGGACCGTCGTGACCCTGCCGCGGATGCCCGGCGTGCCGCGACTTGCCGGATCACGTGGCGGCGAGCAACCCGCCGTCGCGCAGCAGCTCGGCCGCGCCGCGGATCGACGCGAACGGCATCGCCGAGCGTTCGGCGATGTCGACCAGCGAGCACGTGCCGTCCGACAGGGTCAGGACCCACAGCATCGCGAGGTTGAGGTCCGGGATCGACGTCCCGCCGGTGGGGCGATACAGCCCGCGCTTGCCGAGCTGCGGCTCGCCATCCGGAGCGAGGTTCCGGTAGCGGCGATCGGCCTCGATCACGTCGACGATCGCGCGCACGACGTCGAGCGACTCGGCGAGGCGCTCGGCCGAGACCAGCGCGAGGTCGTCGGCCGACGTGTGGTACTCGGGGAACTGGCCGTGGCGGCCGCGCATGAGCGAGCCGACCGGCGCGCGAAACCCCGGCGAGTTGTACTGGCGCTCGTCGTAGCCGTACGGGAAGAAGTCGATGACGTGATCGCCCGCGCCGCGTTCGCGCAGCACGAGCTCGGCCGCGCGATCGACCCGCGCCGCGCCGCCGATCGTGCGCTTGTAGGTGAACGGCGACTCGTCGCCGAGGCAGGTCAGGGTGAGCCCGGCGCGGATCCGCGGCACGACGTCGCGATGCTGCGCGAGCCACGCGATCGCGCCGATCGTGCCGGGCGCGAACACGAAGCGCACGGTGTGGCGGCGCGGCCGCGCGGCCAGCTCGCGGGCGAGCGCGGTCGCGACCGCGATCGACGACAGGTTGTCGTTGCACAGCGACGGATGGCAGACGTGGGTCGAGATCAGGATCTCGTCGTGCGATTCGCCCGGCAGCACGAGCTCGCCGTAGGTCAGGTGGCCGGGCGCGAGCGTCGCGTCGATGCACACGTCGTAGATCGCGTCGGGCAGCGCGTCGATCACCCGCTGCGCGGCGCAGAAGCCCCAGGTCTCGGCGTAGTACGACGTGCGGTACGGGATCCAGTCGGGGTGGTCGGGCAGGCCGTGCAGGCGCGGCCGGAGCTCGGCGAGCGGCAGCTTCGCGCGCACCGGCACGCTGTAGTTGACCACGTGCAGGTTCGACGCGCGGAAGTCGATCACGCGCCGGCCGTCGGGCGCGGCGACGTAGGCGTCGCGGATGTTCCACTCGTTCGGGATCGTCCAGTCGAGCACCGGCGTGCCGGTCGGCAGCTCGGTGCGCTCGAGCGGCGCACCCAGCTCGCGCTCGATCCGATCGAGCGTCGCGCGCACGCCGTCGCCGGTGATGCTGCGGCAGATCGGATAGAGCTGCTCGACCAGACGGTACATCCGCTCGCCGTCGGCGCGCTCAGGCATCGCTCACCTCCGGATCGAGGTCCGGGTAGCTCGCGTCGCGCGCCGAGATCACGGCCGGCACGGCAGGCCAGCGTATGCCGACGAGCGGATCGTTCCAGCGGAAGCCGCGCGCGAGCTCCGGCACGTAGCGCGTGCCCATCCGGTACGCGACCTCGGTGGCATCGGCGAGCGTCAGGAAGCCGTGCGCGAACCCGGCCGGGATGTAGAGCTGCGCGCCGGAAGCGGGCGTGAGCTCGACCGCGAGCCAGTGCATCCGGGTCGGCGAGCCCGCGCGCAGATCGACCACCACGTCGAGGATCGCGCCCGCGGTGCAGCCGACGATCTTGACCTCGCCGTGCGGCGCCGCCTGGTAGTGCATGCCGCGCAGCGTGTGCTTGCGATCGTTGCGCGACACGTTGCCCTGCGGGTAGCGCGTGTGCAGCCCGGCGGCGGCGAGCTCGTCCTCGCAGAAGCTGCGCGCGAAGAAGCCGCGCTCGTCGCTGCGGCGCTCGAGCTCGATCAGGTACACGCCGGGTAACCGCTGTTCCACGAAGCGCACGGCCCCAGCTTACTCTGGTAGCGTCGGGTCATGTCTGCGCCGTCCTGCCGGTTTTGTGCCACCAGGCTCGAGCACGTGATGTGCGATCTCGGGATGTCGCCGCTGTGCGAGAGCTTTCTGCCCGCCGATCAGGGCAACCAGATGGAGCCGTTCTTCCCGCTCAAGGTCTGGGTGTGTCACGAGTGCCTGCTGGTCCAGCTCGAGGAGTACGTCTCGCCCGAGCACATCTTCACCGAGTACGCGTACTTCTCGGCGTTCTCGACCGCCTGGCTCGAGCACGCGAAGACGTACGTCGCGATGATCAGCGAGCGGCTCGGGCTCGGCGCCAGGAGCCAGGTGATCGAGCTGGCGTCCAACGACGGCTACCTCCTGCAGTACTTCGTCGAGCGCGGCATCCCGGCGCTCGGCATCGAGCCCGCCGCCAACGTCGCCGAGGCCGCGCGCAAGCGCGGCGTCGAGACGCTGGTCAAGTTCTTCGGCCGGGAGCTCGGCGCCGAGCTCGCCGCGCAGGGCAAGCGCGCGGATCTCGTGATCGGCAACAACGTGCTCGCGCAGGTGCCCGACCTGAACTCGTTCGTCGCCGGCATCGCCGCGGTGCTCGCGCCGACCGGCACCGTGACGCTCGAGTTCCCGCACCTGCAGCGGCTGATCGAGGGCAACCAGTTCGACACGATCTATCACGAGCACTTCTCGTACTTCTCGCTGCTCGCGGTCGAGAAGATCTTCGCCGCGCACGGCCTGACCCTATTCGACGTCGAGGAGCTGTGGACGCACGGCGGCTCGATCCGGGTCTACGGCCGGCCCGCCGCCGATACCCGCCGCCCGGTCAGCGCCGCCGTCACCGAGCTGCGCGCGCGCGAGGAGCGCCTGGGCTTTCGCGACATGGCGACCTACGCCGCGTTCGAGGAGCGCGTGCGCGAGACCAAGCGCCGGCTGCTCGAGCTACTGATCGCCGCCAAGCGCGCCGGCAAGCGGATCGCCGGGTACGGCGCGCCCGGCAAGGGCAACACGCTGCTCAACTACTGCGCGATCCGCGGCGACTTCCTCGACTTCACGGTCGATCGCAACCCGTACAAGCACGGCCGCCTGTTGCCCGGCACCCACGTGCCGATCTTCCCGCCCGAGCAGATCGACCGCGCGAAGCCCGACTACATCCTGATCCTGCCGTGGAACCTCAAGGACGAGATCATGAAGCAGCTCGCCCACGCGCGCGGCTGGGGCGCGAAGTTCATCGTTCCGATCCCCGAGGCGCAGATCCTGTGATCCTCCGGCTCGGCGCGGCGCCGCGGCGCGTGCTCGCGATCGGCGCGCACGCCGACGACATCGAGATCGGCTGCGCCGGCACGCTGCTGCGCCTGCGCGCCGAGCATCCCGGGCTCGAGCTGCGCTACGTCGTGTTCTCGGCCAGCGCCGAGCGCGACGCCGAGGCGCGCGCCGCCGCCGCCGCGCTCGGCGCCACCGCGATCGACATCCATCACTTCCGCGACAGCTACTTCCCGTACGCCGAGCCCGCGAAGATCAAGGAAGCGGTGGCCGAGCTGCGCCGCACGTGCGACCCCGACCTCGTGCTCAGTCACCGCCGCGACGACGACCACCAGGATCATCGGCTGATCGGGGAGCTGACCTGGAACGCGTTCCGCGATCACCTCGTGCTCGAGTACGAGATCCCCAAGTTCGAGGGCGACCTCGGCCGGCCCAACGTCTACGTGCCGCTCGCCGACGACGTCGCGCGCGCCAAGGTCGCGCTCGTCCTGCGCAGCTATCCGTCGCAGGCCGGCAAGGGCTGGTTCCGCGCCGAGACCTTCGAGGCCGTGATGCGACTGCGCGCGATCGAGTGCAACGCGCCGTCGGGCTGGGCCGAGGCTTTCCACGGCCGCAAGATTCTGCTGTAGTCCTGGCGATGCGCGTCCTCGTCACGGGTCATCGCGGGTACATCGGCGTCGAGCTCGTACCCATGCTTCGCACCGCCGGGTTCGATGTCACCGGCCTCGACACCGGCTACTTCGACGACAGCGACTTCCGCGCGCCGCCCGATCCGGTGCCCACGGTCGACGTCGACCTGCGCGACGTCACGCCCGAGCACCTGCGCGGGTTCGACGCGGTCGTCCACCTCGGCGCGCTGTCTAACGATCCGCTCGGCGATCTCAACCCCGAGCTGACCTACGACATCAACCTGCGCGCGTCGGTGCGCCTGGCCAGGGCCGCCAAGGCCGCGGGCGCGAGCCGCTACGTGTTCGCGTCGTCGTGCAGCCTGTACGGCGCCGGCGCCGACGGCCACCTCGACGAGAACGCCGCGTTCAACCCGGTCACGCCGTACGGCGAGTCCAAGGTCAAGACCGAGCTCGAGGTCAAGCCCCTCGCCGACGCCGCGTTCGCGCCGGTGTTCCTGCGCAACGCGACCGCGTACGGCGTGTCGCGCCGGCTGCGCGCCGACATCGTGGTCAATAACCTCGTCGGCCACGCGCTCACCACCGGCAAGGTGACGATGACCAGCGATGGCACGCCGTGGCGGCCGCTCACCCACATCCGCGACATCTCCCGCGGCGTGATCGCGGCGCTCACCGCGCCCGCCGACGCCGTGCGCGGCCAGGCGTTCAACATCGGCCGCACCACCGAGAACTTCCGCATCCGCGAGGTCGCCGAGACCGTCGCCCAGGTCGTGCCGAACTGCGAGGTCAGCTTCGCCCCCGGCGCGTCGCCCGACACCCGCAACTACCGCGTCGACTTCACCAAGGCCGAGAAGTCGCTCCCCGGCTTCACCCCGGAGTGGACCCTGCGCAAGGGCGTCGAGGAGCTGTACGACGCCTACAAGAGCCACGGCATGACCAGGGACGAGTTCCTCGGCCCGCGCTACTACCGCCTCAAGGTCATCAAGGGCCGGATCGACAGCGGCCAGCTCGACACGAATCTGCGCTGGACGCGCTGAGGAGTGGTCAGCTCTGGCGAATCGAGGAACGACGTGCCGTTCTTCGCAAATGACCTCGAGGACGCCATCGGAGCTACTGATCACGGCGACGCGCTGCGTCCTTGGCAGTTCGACGCAACGCGATCCGTTCCGCCGGTGCCGGCAGCAACGGCGGGTTAGGGCCGGTCACAATCGCGCTCGGTCAACCAGTGCAAGGACATCATCGTCCCACGCGCAAGGTAATGTGTAGCAACCGTGGCCGTGCCCCGGTTGCCACCCCTGCGCGAGCGCCTCGCGGATCCGTGCCGCAATCATCCGCGGGGTGATCGGTGCGTGCTTGCGATGCCGGATCGGCCCAGTACCGAGAACCACGAAGCTGCCCTGGCGCGAGCCGTCGACGACCGTCACGCCGCTGTTCTGGCAGCACTCATCGTATGGAGCCGCGCGCACGCGCCAGAGGTACGCGTGACCGTCCACGACGATCTCGCGAAAGCCACCGCGGGGAAGCGCCATTTCGACGTGAAGGTAGCATCTGACGCGCCTCACCGCGAGCGCGTCGGCGAACCCGGCCAGCGAAGCGATCAACTCGGTCGTCCTGATGCTCAAGAAGCGAGCCTTCGGCTATCGCAGCTTCGAGACTTCCGCACGGTCGCGCTGTTCCGCTGCGTTGGGCTCGAGCTCTATCCATCAACCCACCTAGCCCGGAAAGGCTGAGGGTCCAGTTGATGACTAGACATCATGCTCTTCCAAGACTACTTCGAAAACAAGATCGGTTTTCTCGCGTTGCGCGAGAAAAGCCTCAGCCTGATCCCAGCAACTTACTGGCGAGGAGACCATCTCAGGAGTAGTCAGATCGACGCTCTGCTCCGTGGTTGGTTGCGTCGTCCGTTCCGTTACGAAGAAGCCATCGATTCCAAGGACTCGGATTCGCCGTCGTCGACTCTCTTGTACTAACCTGATTGCATCGTCGGGGCGAAGAAACAACAAGCCACCTCTGAGAGTACCAAC